>NZ_SOEM01000033.1:0-33443 GCF_004368875.1 Neorhizobium sp. R1-B | reverse complement strand
CAAAGAACGCGATCGGTATCTTTTTTGCCGTATCTTCCACATAGATGGCGGCCAGCGTTTCCGGATCACGGGTGAGCTTCAGCGGGAAATAATGCGGACCGAATTCGAAGCCGTTGGAGTTGTCGATAAGGTGGATCCGCTGTGGTGGATGAAATGTCGCCCGGGCATTCTGGACGGTCGGCTCGTTTATGGCGAAGAAACCGGGAACAAGGGCCACGATATATAAAGCAAGCGTCACGAACAGAGCGGCCATCGCAAGCCTGTGCCGCTTGAACGCCCACCAGATGAGCTGCCATTGCGAGGCGACTGCTGCGCGCTCTGGACGAAGGTTGGCTATTGAGACATCGACCATTTCAACAGCCTCCTATTCCAGCCGAATGCGCGGATCGACCAGCGCCAGCAGGATGTCGCTGATGAGCGAGCCAATCAGCGTGAGCGCACAGATCAGGAGCACGAAGGCACCGGCGAGATACATGTCCTGCGCCATCAGCGACTGCAGCAGCAGCGGCGCCGCCGTCGGCAGGTTGAGCACGATCGCCACGACGACTGAGCCGGAAATGAGGTTCGGCAGAAGCCAGGCAATGGTCGAGATGAACGGGTTAAGCGCGATCCGGAGCGGATATTTCACCAGTAGCCGGAATTCCGAGAGGCCCTTCGCGCGTGCGGTTGTCACGTAGGGCTTTGGCAGTTCGTCCAGCATGTTGGCGCGCATCACGCGGATGAGGCTGGCGGTCGAGGACACGGCCAGGATCGCCACCGGCAGCCACAAATGTGTCAGCAGGTCGTACATCTTGCCGATGCTCCATGGCGCAGTCTCGTATTGTGAGGAGAAAAGGCCGCCGACATCCTGCCCGAACTCGACCGCGGCGACATACATCAACACCAGCGCCAGCAGGAAGGATGGGATGGAGAGTCCGAAAAAGGTGAAGGCCGTGAAAGCATAGTCACCGATCGAATATTTTTTGACGGCGGAATAGACGCCGATCGGCAAGGCGAGAGCCCAGGTGGCGATCAGGCTTGCGAGAGCAAGCACGAGCGTAAGCGCCATGCGCTCCCAGATCAGTCCCGAGACCGGCTGCTGCCATTCAAACGAGATGCCGAAATCGCCACGCGTGACAATGCCCCAGATCCACTTGAGATACTGTACCAGCATCGGCTGATCGAGGCCGAAACGCTCACGCAGCTGTGCGGCGGTGTTCTGGTCGACCACCTCGTTGGACGACGCGAGGGTGGCAATGTAGGTGGTGACGAAGTCGCCCGGCGGGAGCTGGATCAGCACGAAGGCGAGAAAACTCACCGCGAACAGTGATGGGATCATCCAGAAGAGTCGTTTGACGATGAATTTCAGCATGGAAATGCTCGCAATTCGGGTTGCATGACGCGCCGCTGCGAACCGTAAGGCTCGCCCAAGGTCTTGCAACGGGACTGGGAGAAAGTGCCGCCGCAGCGAGGCGGCGGCACCGACGAGGCAAATCAGCTCGTGAAGGTGAACTGCTGCGGGAGGGCAGGACCGGGATTTGGCCATGACCAGCTATCGGGCTGCTTTTCCGGCACATTGCGCAGGTTGTTGCGAATGACGCCGAAGCCGCCGACCGCAAGGCAGACGCCGATCGTCTCGAAACTATCTGCGCACAGATCGAAGATCTGCTTCATGATCGCGCCGCGCTTGTCGAGGTCGGCGGTAGCTCGCGCCTCGTCGAAAAGCTTCATGCGCTTCTTCTGGCTTTCCGGAGGCTCCTCGCCCTTCTGACCGTTGGACGTATACCAGAGCGTCCACGGAATTGCGTAACGCGAACCCTGCGGGTGGAAGGCAAAGTAATCACGCGGGTCGAGCATCGGATCCAAGCCGCCTGCTCCTGACCAGACCTGCGCGTCATGGGCATTGTCGTCGCCGCGCGTGTAATAGAGCGCTCGCTCGATGGTATTGACCTTCATGTCTATGCCGATCTGCGCCCAATGCGACTTAACAAGCTCTAGTGCATCCACCAGATCAGGATTGAGCGTGGGAATGACATCGATGGCAAAGAACACCTGCTCACCGTCTGGCCGCAGGCGCATCCCTTTGCCGTTCTTTTTGTCGAGACCAATCTGGTCAAGCAAGGCGTTCGCTTTGTCCGGCTCGAAATCCACAAACTGCCGCGAAAGCTTCTCGTAATGCCAGGGATGACCGGGCCGCGGCCCAGTCTGATACGGCTGGCTCTGGCCGAAATAGACAATATCGATGATTTCCTGGCGGTTGATGCCGATCGAGAGAGCCTGGCGGAAGGACTTGTCGGCGAACATCTTTCGCATCGCCGGGTCCTTGTGGGTCATGTTCAGGTAGATCTGGCATTGTTGGGCTGACGAAGGCTCCAGCGTCATGAGACGGTAGTCACCCTTCTGCATATTCTGAGACAGGGTTGGTTTATTTGCGAGCACGTTGATGTGACGCTCTTGGATATCGAGCTTGCCCGAGATCACGTTGAGCATCAGCGATTCCACATCCTGCGAAATGCTGAAGTTCAGTTCGTCGATATAGGGGAGTTGATTCCCTTCGGTATCAACTTGCCAGAAATAGGGGTTTCGGACCATGACCACACGGGTCGCGCCTCCCGAATAGGGCTCTTTTATTATCCACGGGTCCAGGGTTGGCTTTTCGATGTTTGCCCAGCGCGACGGAATTTCGATGTCGCCGCATTTGGCGCGGAAAAGCTCCGTCCAGCTCGGTACGCCCGCCGCCTTCACGTCGGCGTCGAGGTTCGGGTTGTATTTCGGCAGGAACTTGCTGCAGTAGTGTTTGGCAAAGAGCGTCGGATGCTGACCGAGAGGGGTCGCCAGGTTTTCCAAATAGAGCGCATTCGCGGCGGCGAAGATGAACTTGACGGTATAGTCGTCAACCTTTTCGACGGTGACCGGCTTGCCGGCAACGGAAATCTGGGCCGGCGTCGCGCTGTAGAGCTCCTTGTTCTTGATCACATCTTCAATGGCGAAGACGACGTCATCGGCGGTGAATGGATGGCCGTCGGACCACTTTGCGCCTTTCAAAAGATGGAATGTGAATTGCGTCGCGTCAGCACTGACCTCCCATTTCTCGGCAAGATTGGGCAGAACTGCCGTGAAATCCATGTTCCAGCGCACGAGGCCCTGGTTGCCGACCATGCGCAGAATGCCGTTGTGATCCGACGAACCGCGCAGGCCGCGCCGCAGCGTGCCGCCATACGTGCCAGTCTTTTCCCAGGGCTTCACGACCATGGGGTTTTGCGGCAGACGCTCGGCAAGCGGCGGAAGCTTTCCGTCCTTAACCAGGGCGGCCAGCTGCGGTGCCTCCTTGGCCGCAGCGGCGCTCGCGCTGCCACCCGCTACGGACAGGGCCACAGTCCCGCCGACACCCGCCAAGAAGGTGCGACGAGTTGTCCTCGAAATGGAATTATCGGGCATGGTTGGTCTCCTCCAGACATCACAGCAGCGCGTATCCGCTCGTGGTGCTCCTCACGCGAGCGTGCCCTGCCTTGGCATCGACATTAACGCGGTAGAAACAAATTACAAGTAGGTATCTATTTAAACATATAAAAGCTTATTTCGGCACCGTCGCCATTCTTTCGACAGCTTTACACGAATTATCGCTGATATGCGAAATATGTCCGACATATCAGTGAGATGATGCCAACCGCTGTTTCAAATGCGCTCTGCCTCCTCTAGCGACCAGGCGCTGTTCGGGTCGAGCGTGACGCGGGCTTTGGGAAAGCGGCTAGCGATGGCCACCGACTCGATCTCGACGTCACCCGAAAGTACGCCGCCCTTGAAATCTCGAAACCCGTGGCGCTCGTGGGTGACCTCCGCCAGTCGTACGGTTGCCTCAGACGTCAGAGCTTCCTTGTTCCGGAGCCGCATCCAATCACCCTTAACATCGCGACAGGCGAGCTCGGTTTTGCGGCGGTCTCCCAATACGCGGAGTGGAGGGAAAAGGGCGACTGCTATCGGTCCTTACGGTATCTGTCGCCTATGTAATCACTGAAATCGTTAATGTTATTTGGGAAAGGTTGGCGCCCGACACAAATAGAAAATCTTCCAAGCATCATCTCGCCTGAGGCCAAATCCGTGATACCGGCGGCACACCTTAGATGGGGCGGCAGTGAAAGCGCTCCGCTGAGATGGGATACGGGCTCAAGACATAGATACGCTTCAGTCCGGTGGAGAACGAGATACTCAAGAGCGGAGGTTCTAAGGAGCGACACGTATCCGGTGGAGATTGGGAATGACGCACGCGACCAGTTTGAAAGGTGTTTGGTCTGCGGCTCAATTCCAAAAGAGGCGCTCTTTGATGCCGTCAAGGTCGGACCGTCTTTCGAACCCAGACTCGGAAGGCTCCAAGACCCATGGGCATCGCACGACAGCTCAACGCCGGACCCTATTGCAAAATAGGGATGCCAGCCTATGCCGCTGGGCGATGGCCGTTCAGATGTGTTCAAGAGGGTGAGCGTGACATCCAAGCGATGATCTTTGATTGAGAAATGCTGAACGGCTCTGAAGCTGTACGGCCACTCCTCGTCCGCTTCGTATTCAAGGCTCACAGACAGAACATTCGCGGACTGGTGAGCAATCGTCCATGGCCGCCTTTGCGCGGGACCATGCATCGCATCGCCGTTGCGGTAAGGGTTCCCTCGAAGCTGGAATGACTGTTCCTCGGTTACGAGTTCGGCCCCTTTCAGGCGTCCGTGATACGGAAAGAGAGGAAAAGCCCCAGCTTTTGGCCAGTCCTGCTCGTCGTAAGGGGCATCGCTCATTGGGACGAGGACATGACCATAGATCTCATGCGCCAATCGTGACAAGCGCCCGCCAGCCCTCACATCAAATGAGGCTTCGAACCGCCCGCTCCGGATAGCTGGCAAAACCCAGTCCTACCTATTGCTGAAGGGTTGCACTTCTTGCCGGCTGACTTCCCGAAGCCTCACGTGAAGCGAGAACAGGAAGCACCAATGACCGCCTCACCGACGCGTCCTGACGACGCCGTCGTGATCGATCGCGCAAAACCGTCCGCCCTGAAAGTGATCGGCGATATGCCGGTTTTCGACACCCGGAGGGGTGGTCGCGAGCGGCGGCGTGTGATCCACACCTCGATCCAAAGGATCGTAACCAAGTTTGAAGGCCACACTGTTATCCCACCACGAGAACGGGCTTTGCGACACCCCGTACACCGTCGTGCAATCGACGTGAGGACTTTCGAGCCCAATCATGACCAGTTGAGCTAAATCTCTGCCGCTGAGCCACGTGGCGCGGCTCCGCTCGTCGCTTCTGCTGTCCGCAGGCTCCATCGTCGCGTTGGCGATACGAATTATAAAGCTTTCGATCCCGTGTTTTTGAAAATAAAGGCCCGCTTCCAGCTCGTTCCAACACTTGCCTAACCCATATAAGCTGTCGGGCCGCATGGGACCGTCAGGTGATACCCGTTGATCACGCGTGAAGAAGCCCGTCACATGGTTGCTTGACCCAAGAACAACTCTCGAAATCCCGAGTTGCCGGGCGGCTTCATATATGTTGTGAGTGCCCATGACATTGACCCGAACAATGTCCTCTATGGGTCGTTCGCCTGGGAATCCCGCAAGATGAACGATCGCGTCAATACCCTTCAGGGCTTTTAAGGTTGAACCGAAATCACAGATGTCCACTGGAGACCAAGTCTCATTGGCGCAAGCTTCATCGGGAGCTACGAGATCGAGGATGCGTACTGATCTTATTTTTCCCTGCAGTGCAGCTCTTAGCTTTTTTCCGACCCTGCCAGAGCCGCCGAAAAGTGCGACGACCTTGTCGCAGTAGCCGGGCGTGCTTTCCCGTTCTGATGCAGGAGCTGCATCAGCTGCGTATCTTTTCGTAAATGACATCAACTACACCCCTTCGAACATTCTCTCGCGCGCGTTTAGGATATGGCGTTCCATTGCCGCGCCGGCACCGTTTCGGTCCCGCTGTTGGATAGCCTCGAATATTGCGACGTGCTCAAGCTGAACCGCGCGCAGACGCTCAGGCGTTCGCATAAGACTTAACTGACGGGTGATGTTCATTCCGGTCGCAATATGCGATGCCATCGATACCTGGATAGAAATGTAATATTGATTTCGGGTTGCCTGAGCTACTGCCTCATGAAACCGCCTGTCTTCATCAATACCAACCGTGCCGTTCTTGAGGCATTTCTCTAACAGATCCAACGAATCCTTTAGCCGTTGAAGGTCCTCGTCTTGCCATCTTACCGCTGCTAGGGAAGCCGCCGCCGCCTCATGACCGGCCCTGAACTCGAAACAACGTTGAACGTCTGCAAGTGACCCGACCTGTGAGAAGCGGAGAACTGCCATATCTGGTTGCCGGGTCACATAGGATCCTGAACCTTGCCGGGATACAATCACCCCGTCCTCGCGCAAGCGGCCTAAAGCCTCGCGGACGACTGTTCGAGACACTGCAAAGCGTGAAGAGAGGTCTGTTTCCGACGGCAACCGGCTGTTTATGATGAGGTCGCCCCGGGCGATTAGGCTTACGATACCATCATAGACAACGTCGCTGAGCCTGTCTGGCGTAGTTCCGTCCCTTGAGGGATATTGCACGCCGATATCGTTCATATGCTTCACCTTAACCCTACCCAGACGCGTTGGGCCTTTGCTCGTGCTCTATTACTTCAGCGAGACCTGAAATTCAGGGTAACTCGGTTGTCGTATGGCAAAGATATACGACATTCAACAAACCTTCACAACTTACGCACTCGAATATGTTTATTCCCACCGCCTGTCGCCGCAAATATGCCTAATCCTGTTGACTGCTGTCAATAGCTGTATTACGAGCTACGCAGGGGAGATTGGGCTTGCACCCGTCGGAACCTATGAATTCATCGCGGGCGGCCCGGCGATTCGCCTTCAGGGTCGCGATTGACACTCTCAAGGTTCTGAAGCGCAGCGGGTCGTGGAATGCGCTGGCTTCCCACACGTTCTCGACGGCTGAAAAGGATATCCCATGAAGATCACCGATGTGAAAACTTACCTGATGCAGGTAGGAGCCCGCCCCGGCTTGCCGGGCGCATCGCCGACTGGCGTTGCTGGTGAGGCGGATTTTCGTGGTTCGCGAAATTGGCTGTTCGTGAAAATTGAAACTGATGAGGGTATCTCAGGCATCGGCGAATGTTCTGGTTGGCCCCGTGTCGTTGAGACGGCGGTTCTCGACTATCGAACTATTTTGATAGGAGAGGACCCCCGCGACATCGACCGGCTTTGGCACCGGCTGTTTGTCAGTTCGATGGGGCACGGAATCCTCGGCACAGTTGGCGGAGGGGCCCTGACCGGTATCGAGATGGCGCTTTGGGATATCAAGGGAAAGGCACTCGGTCAGCCGATCTGGAATCTCCTCGGTGGCCGGTTTCGTGACAAGATCCGCGTCTATGGGCATGCGAAAACCCCAGAACGCGCGCGGGACCTTGTCGCTCGCGGGTATAAGGCTGTAAAGGTCGGCTTTACCGGCGCTGTCGAGTTCGACAAGGTCGCGGCCGTCCGCGAAGCTGTAGGCGCTCGGGTCGACGTTATGGTTGACGCACACGGTCCTTCCTGGATGACCGCTCAGGACGCAATAACCGTGGGGCGGGAGCTCGAACCGCTCGGTCTGCTCTTTTTGGAGGATCCGGTCGCGCCGGAGAACCTTGACGCGCTCCAGCGCGTTCGTGACTCGGTGAATATACCGCTGGCGGCGGGCGAGCGCGTCAGCAACATCTGGGGGTCGCGACCTTATATCGAGCGCGAGTTAGTGGACGTTATTCAGCCTGACACCGGCCGAGCCGGCGGGATCACACAGATGCGGAAAATAGCGGCGATGGCGGAAGCGCACTACATCAGCGTGGCGCCTCATTCGGGATCACTTGGCCCCGTTGCAGAATTCGCGGCTCTGCATGTCATGGCGACGATCCCGAATGCACTGATGCTTGAACGGGTGGAGATTGACTGGCCGGGGCGCTACGAGGTCGTGCATCCGGTTCTAAAGGCGGTTGATGGCTATCTGCCGGTACCAACGGCGCCTGGTCTTGGTGTCGAGCTTGTCGAAGAAGAAGTCGGCAAATATCCAAGCCGTCGCAACGTCGGGGACATGCCTGCAGACGATGGGCGTGCATACGAGCAGGATACAACGTCCGAGTGCGTATATTTCCAGACCCGCCTTCAGCGCCAAGCCCGATTGCGGCTTACGATGACGGAAAAATAATAAGCACGACATACCGGCCCCGGGCATCGTTCAGTCGCTGTTTCGGCCCAACCTGCACGAGCCGGTCCCACTAGACCGGCTCATTTCGTACAAACAGCTGCGTAAATGGTCGTAAACTTGTCTTTTATTCCTGAGAGATTTTTCGGCTTCTGTCGGAAAATCTAATAAATCCAGTTTGATAACCAAGACAGTCAGCCTCCAAGTTGTTTCTACTTGCATTTTTTTGTTGGACAGGTACTTTGGCTTGAGTGGAGCGCGCAGATCCGGTCGGTTCCGGCGCTCGCCTGAGTGTGGAGGTTGAATGAAATGAATGCGCCTATGGCAGCGGCAGAGCCGGCACGTGCCCGGGAAATTTGTTCCGTTCTGGCGACGGTCCCTTATGAGCCGGCGGAGCTAGACGAATTACGGCGCGCCGTTGCGCCGGCGCGTTTTATTCACTGTGCACCGGGTGATGTGGAGGGAATTAACGCCGCCCTGCAGGAGGTTGACGTTGCAATCATCGCAGGCGACTTGGACGATCGCTTCATTGCGGCTCCCAAGCTCAAGTGGGTCCACTGTGACCATTCCGGACTGACCAAGTCCGCGCGTCCCGAAGTGTTCGAAAAGGGCCTTGTCGTGACGGGTTCGGCAGGACGATCTGCAGCGGCACTGGCTCAGCACGCTTTTTATTTTGCGCTCGCACTGACCTATGATGCGAAACAACTGATCGCAAAACAGGCCGAGCATGCCTGGCGAGCGATCCCGAACTACGAAAATAAGCTCGGCCTGGCCGGCAAGACTCTTGGAATAGTCGGCTATGGGCAGACCGGCATTGAGATGGCCGCCCTGGGCAAAGCGTTTCAGATGCGCGTAATCGCCTACAATCGTAGTGTGATCGAAGATCCCAAGAACGTCGATCTTATGTTGTGTTCCGAGCGAGGGGATGCAATCGACCCTCTCATCGAGCAATCTGACGTGATAATGCTGGCCACACAGCTTACCGACGTCACCTATCACATGTTTTCCGGGCCGCAGTTCTCGCGGATGAAAAACTCGGCCTTGATCATCAATATGGCGCGAGGGCCTGTTATCGATGAGGCTGCGCTCGTCGCGGCGCTGGAGAGCGGCGAGATTGCAGGTGCTGGTCTCGACGTCTTCTCGAAGGAGCCACTTCCAAACGATTCCCCTCTGTGGGACCAGCCGAACGTCTTGCTGACCCCACACATGACGCCGGGCCTGCCGGATAAACGGCGTCGGTCCATCAACATGATCTTGGAGAATATTTCTCGATATCGCGAGGGCCGCTCATTGCTGAACGCGCTGTCGCAGAAGGACGTGTTCACGCCGAAGGCGTGAACGGTAGGACTTGAATATCGCCGCCTCGGTGGCGAACCGCAACTCCAGGGAGGAACTATGATGCGCGGTTTTATTTCGTCGATGATAACCGTGGCCAGCGTGGCCACTATGACGACGGCACTACCTGCATGGGCAGCAACGTCGGACAAAGCCATAACGGTCGTTCTCGCGGTCGAGTTGGATTCGCTCGATCCATGCGACACGCAGCCGGCGCAAAATGCGAACGTCGTTCGTGGTAACGTTTTCGAATCTCTTACCCACGTAAGTCCGACCAGCGGAAAGATTGAACCGTTGCTCGCAGAATCGTGGAAGCAGACCAGCGATAAAGAATGGGAGTTTAAGCTCAAGAAGGGCGTAAAATTCCACGACGGCACAGATTTCAATGCCGCAGCTGCTGCTGCAAATATCATGCGGACCCAGGGCGGACCAAACTATGCAGGGATCGCATGCCTCAACAGCGGTCAGATACCTGATCCCGTTAAAGCAGAAGCAGTAGATGACCTGACGCTTAAGGTAATGACCTCAGTCGTGGACCCGATCCTTCCACTCCGTCTCTCCTATGTGGACATCGGTGATCTCGCTAGTCAGAGCAAGCCAGCGAAAGTCCTTAACCCCGTGGGAACCGGCCCGTACAGGTTTGTCAGCCGGAAACAAGGTGACGCCGTTAAGCTGACCCGCTTCGACAGATATTGGGGGGGCGCGCCACAGATCAAGGATGTGACCTACATCGTGCGCAAGGAGGCCACCGTGCGCGCAAGTATGGTTGAGACCGGTGAGGCGCAGATCGCGTTGAGCATCCAGGCTCAGGACGCCACCGATGACGACCGAACCGTTACTTTCAAAGACAATCGCATCTTCGTCATGCGCCCCATGACGTTCAAGGAGCCGTTCAAAGATCCACGCGTCAGGCAGGCCCTGTCTTATGCGGTAGATCGCGATACGATTGTGCCCGCTATTTTGGGTGTCACTGGCGCGCCATACTATCAGATGCTCGGCCCCCAGGTGAACGCGTACATCCCCGACTACGATGAGAAATCGGCGATGAAGTACGATCCGGCAAAGGCGAAGGAATTGATTGCGGCCGCCAAGGCTGATGGTCACCCAGTAGATACGCCGTTTGATATCATCACACGTCCGGACATTCTTCCAGACGGCGGTGAACTCGTTCAGGCGATCGCACAAAACCTGAAAGAAATTGGTCTGAATGTGAACATCAGAAGCATGGAAAACACGGCGTGGCGCGAGTTCCTCCGTCAGCCGTTCCCGCCGGAGCAGCCGCCCACACTGCAGATGATTTCGCATGATAACACCTCCGGGGATGCAAGCTTCAGCTTCCCCAAGTACATCACTTGCAAAGGGATCAATTCGGCGATCTGCAATCCTGAAATCGATAAGCTGATAGCAGAGGCAGAAGTCGCCTCCGGAGAGAAACGAGCTGAACTTTATCGCAAGGCAGCGGGAATTCTTTATCAACAAGCAGGCTTTATCGGAATTGCGGAGCAGATTCGCCTGATCATGTTGGGCGAGGGGGTCGAATATAAGGCCAACCCATTATCTGGTCTCGAGATCAAGATCGCCGACGTACGCCTGAAGGACTAGCTTTAATTTGACTATGCAGGAGCCGGCCCGGCTCCTGCATGGGAGGAGTAAATCATGTATACCTATCTTGGTCGACGGCTGCTCTCAGGTTTCATCACGCTGCTTGGAGTAGTCGTCGTGGTGTTCTTCATGTCGCGACTTACTGGCTCTCCAATCGACCTCTTCTTCCCTGAGGGCGCGGAGCCGGCTCAGATCGACGCTTTCAACAAAGCTTACGGTCTGGATAAACCGCTGGCCCAACAGTTCGGGATATTCCTTCTGAACGTTGGGCAAGGCGATTTCGGAACATCGATCTGGCAGCAGAGACCTGCCATGGAGGCGGCTCTTAGCGAAATGCCAATGACGCTGCTTCTCGCCGCCATCGCAATGACCATCTCCATCTTGGTCGCCCTCATACTTGGCTCGCTCGCTGCGGTCTATCGGTTCCGCGCCGTTGACCGAACGATTACAATCCTTTCACTGATGACGAGCAGTATGCCGCACTTCTGGTTTGCGCTCGTCGGCATACTGATTTTCGCCGTGCAGCTTCGAGTGCTCCCAACATCGGGTAGCAACAGCTGGCTCTCCTGGATACTGCCGATCGCAACTGTCAGCATCGGGCCAATTGGAGTGCTTACCCAGGTGGTGCGCGGCGCGATGATCGATGTCCTGTCCTCCGGCTATGTCCGCAACGCCAGGGCTCGCGGGTTTAGCGCCAGGCGAGTCGTCTACAGACACGCACTACGCAACGCCGCACTCCCGATCATTTCAGTTGCCGGTGATATCGCCGCCGGAATGGTTAACGGTGCCGTCATCGTAAGCGTGGTCTTTGCCTTCCCAGGGATCGGTCGTCTTATTGTGGGAGCGATTTTGAACCGCGATTATCCCGTGCTGGAAGCCAGCGTGGTGGTGGTTGGCGTATCCATCATCCTTTTGAACCTGCTTATCGACATCATTTGCTCGATTGTCGATCCTCGTATCAGGCTGAATTGAGCGGAGAATGGTTTTGCAATCTACACCAATCGTGGCCAGCAGTAGAATTACGCGTTGGCGTGCCTCTCCCAAATGGCAGATGTTCACCTCGTCGCCGCTTGCTGTGGCGTCGACAGCCTGGTTGATCTTCGTGGTCGTCCTGGCGTTTGTTGTCGCACCACTGGTTGTCGATCAGGCAAATCATCAGACCATTGCGATGAGGTTCTATGCTCCTTTCCGCTTGGACAAGGGGTTCGAGTTTTTCTTGGGTGCCGACAGTCTCGGACGCCCCATTATGCTGCAGCTCATTGTCGGCGCCAGGACGTCCGTCCTCATCGCAATCTTCGCAGTAAGTATCTCTGCTGCTACTGGATACGCGGTCGGCGTCGTGTCTGGATATTTCGGGGGATGGGTTGACAACATCCTCCTACGTTTGGCCGACATCATACACACCGTACCTTCGCTGTTGATGGCGCTGGTTGTGTTGTTCATTCTACAGCCAAGCATCTTCAACCTCATCATCGTGCTTGGGATCACCCGCATTCCAGTTTACCTACGGACAAGCCGAACGCAGACGATGGAAGTGCGTGAGCGGATGTTCGTTGAAGTTTCAAAAGCAATTGGCGCATCGAACTGGCGGATTATTACACGAGATATCGCTCCCTTGGTATTTCCGACAATCCGGACACTCGCAATGCTGGAGGTGTCGGCAGTCATTCTGTCAGCCGCGAGCCTGACATTCCTGGGGATCGGCCTGCAGCGGCCGGACGTCGATTGGGGAATGATGGTTTCGGACGGCCGAGCATATCTAAAATCAGCTTGGTTTGTTGCGGTGTTTCCCGGGATCGTTATCGTTTTGACAGCGCTCTCGGCGAATATCCTGTCCAACTGGTTGAGGGCGGTTGAGGATCCGGCTCAAAGTACCCTCTTCTTCCGGGCAAAAAAGAAGAAGGGAGCGGCCGAGGAATGAGTAAGCTTCTCGAAATTTCCGGTCTTCGCATCTCGTTCGAGAGCGGGTTTGGCAAGGTAGATGCCGTTCGAGGCGTAAATCTCACCATGGATATGGGTGACGCTGTCGCTGTGGTCGGTGCAAGCGGTTCGGGAAAGACCGTTCTTGGCCGCTCGCTTCTCGGCCTGGTCGATGCACCAGGCGTTGTCCGGGGAAGCATCAAGTTTGGCGGAGAGGAAATCGTTGGCAAATCTGAGAAGGAGTTGCGCGACATCAGGGGCCTCGGAATCGGCATGGTCTTTCAGGACGCACTGGATGGCTTGAACCCCGTTTACACGATTGGCTCGCAACTGAGTGAGATCTTCACCGTCCGTTTGGGTCTCTCGAGGTCCGCGGCGAAGTCGCGCGCCGTTAGCATCATGGAGCAAGTCGGGATCCGACGCGCGTCCGAGCGGTATCATGACTATCCGCATCAGTTTTCCGGAGGCATGCGCCAACGAATCTGTATCGCAATGGCAATCGGGCTCAAACCGAAGATCTTGATTGCTGACGAACCGACGACCGCACTGGATGTGACTGTCCAAGCAGGCATTCTTCGCTTAATTAAAGATCTGCAGGCGGAGACAGGGATGGGCCTTATCTTTGTCACCCATGATCTTGCGGTTGCCAGAACGATTTCGACAAGGATTGTCGTGATGTATGCCGGCCAGATCGTGGAGGAAGGTCCCACGGAAGAGCTTTTCCGGTTTCCCAAACATCCTTATACGAAGGCTCTTCTGGCAGCTCACCCGGCACGCGTTCGATCGTGGCGGGATCTAGAGCCGATCCCGGACGCATTCGTCACTGACCCGTCTTCCGGCGAGACGACCGGCCACTCCAGCCCTTCGATCGTCATAACAAATTAGGACATTTAGCGCGATGAGCAATCTTGAATTGAACAGGTCTGCGCCGCTCCTAGAGGTCCAGCATCTGCGCAAGACATTCGGGGGCCGAGGAGGAAAGCCGGGTCCAATTGTGGCGGTTGACGATATCAGTTTTTCTCTTGAACCGGGAGAATGTCTGGCCGTGGTTGGCGAGTCCGGCTCCGGAAAATCGACGTTGGCGAGGACTCTCCTGAGGCTGGTGGACGCAGACAGCGGCCGCGTCCTGTACCATGGCAAAGACCTCTTGAAGGTCACGCATTCCGAGATGCAGCGACAGCGCAGGTTTCTGCAGATGGTGTTCCAGGATCCGTACGCGTCATTGCACCCTCGGCGCAACGTTGCGCAATTGATCTCGGAGCCGTGGGAGGTCCACGACGGGATCGTAGAGAAATCGTCGAGAAAGGACCGCATTGAGGCGTTGCTGGCGGAAGTTAACTTGCCGGAACACTTCATCAGCTACTATCCAAACCAGATGTCAGGCGGACAACGGCAACGGGTGGCGATAGCTCGCGCGCTAGCGCTCGAGCCAAAGATCTTGATTCTCGATGAACCGGTGTCTGCGCTCGATGTGTCGGTTCAAGCTCAGGTAATCAAGGTGTTGATGAGCCTCCAGGAACGCCGCGGGTTAGCGTACATCTTCATCTCCCATGACCTTCCGCTGGTCCGTCTGGTAGCTCACAAGGTCGCCGTGATGAACCGCGGTCAATTTGTAGAAACAGGCGCTACCGAGGAGATTTTCAGCAATCCGCGGCACGAATATACGAAGTCGTTGCTTGCATCGTCACCTTCCGCGGGGGAATTCGAGAACGCTCAGCGAACATGAAGGGCCGTATTGAGCAGTGTCGATTTCACTCGAACCGCTTGTAGACCATCACCCCGCCGCTGCCATCCCAGTAGATCAGCTTCAATTGGTCCGCTTTGCGCCATCGGAATACGATGACCGTTCTCCTGTCAATGGATCCTTTTGCAACTCGCTCTTGACCAGCGCCCGCTAGGCCATCAAGGTCTTTGCGGGAGCTGGTCGTGACCATGTTGATCCGAGCGCGGTTCAACCGCGCAGGCACGCGCGACAGCGGCGATCCGGGCGGCGGAAGCACCTCCTTCCAGGCGGATCGTGACACCGCCAACGATGATCTCTTGATCTCTGGACGGTTGGATTTTTTGATTGGCGGCGCCTGAGACGGGTGGATCGATGATGACCGCTGCGAACCCAACCGCACCCTCCGGTGCAGGCAGAACCGGCTTGCCCTGCCGGGCCATCGTTCGCCAAGTCGAAAGGTGGTTCGGCTTCAGGCCATGTCGCTCGGCGACTTCATTCACCCATTCACCAGCGCTCCGGGCCCAAGACTCTCCGAAACGATCTGCGCCTTGACGTCGTCCGGCCAATGCCGATGCACCTCACGCCCAGAGTTCTTGGTCGTCAGAACCTCCAATGTACTCTCCATCGACAACCTCTCATTGTTCGTCCAAAGAAAGGAGATCACAGATCAGGGGAGCTTGGACGACGTGAGGGTGGAACAGTGGTTAGGAAAGATCTCGTATTTGCCGTGATAGTCGGTCGAGACATGAGCCAATCGCTATTCCGCACTCGTGATCGTCAACGGCGAGGCTGTTAAGGCAGGACACCCGGCATTAGCGAATGAGTGCTGACGTCCGGCACCAAAGGCCACGCAAAACATATTCACTGATGCGATCGACATGGCGATGTTCCCGCTCGTACGCTGGCACGCCGATTACCAGGCCGGTGCGACCATTCGAACGGCGTTATTGTGGCGCGCGTTACCTCAAGCATATGGGTATATGCATGGCGTCTTTCTCGCTCGAATGTCTCCCTATGCTGCTCGAAGTCCGTCTCTGCCGAACAGGTGGACGGTCTCGGCGACGGGCGCAATGGAGATAGTCTCCCCTGGAGACAGCCTGACCCGCTCGCGGAAAAGTGCCGTGACCTCCTGCGATCCGATATTTCCGACCACCTGAGTCTCAGAGCCCATCGGCTCGACAACCGAAACCGTAAAAGGAATGCCGGCGGGATCAATTCTCAAATGTTCAGGTCGTATGCCGTATGTGATCGCCTCCAGACGAGCAGTCGGGGCGGGTAGCAATAGACCGTCTTTCGTCTTGAATCCACCTTCGGTCATCTCGCCGCGAATAAAGTTCATCGCTGGACTTCCCATGAACCCGGCGACAAATTCGTTTGCGGGATCGTCATAGAGCTCTAAAGGTGTGCCAATTTGCTCAATGACCCCGTCTCGGAGGACCACGATCCGGTCGGCCATGGTCATCGCTTCAACTTGATCATGGGTTACATAGACTGTCGTTGTTCTCAGGCGCTGATGCAGTTGCTTGATCTCGGCTCTCATCTGGACGCGCAATTTCGCAGCAAGATTGGACAGAGGTTCATCAAATAGAAAGACCGCCGGATTCCTGACAATCGCTCTTCCCATTGCCACACGCTGCCGTTGTCCTCCGGACAATTGCCGAGGATAACGGGTTAGCAAGGCTCCCAAGCCGAGGATTTCAGCCGCTTGCCTGATCCGAGCGTGTCAATCGGCTTCCAAGTTTCACCCCTTATTGGAGTGAACCCCTCGGGCTGGACCACGGGACACGGACAAACTGATACACTCTGCGGGCCTCAATCGGAGAAGGCTCATGAAGTCCCGAGGTCCATATCGACGGCATTCGACGCCGTTCAAGTTGCAGCTTTGCCAGGATATCCGAGACGGCGTCATCGGACGGCGTGACGCGCAACGGACATATAGCGTTTCAGCGAACCTAATACAGCTATGGCTGACGTAGTTCGATCGCGGCGAACTGAACGATGAGGAGGCCGAGGCCAGCGTCATTGCCGAGTATGAGGCGCATATCGCCGCGCTCGAACGCAAGGTCGGCCAGCTCACGATGGAGCTGGACCTGGTTAAAAAACCTCCGCGTCAGCCAATCGCCGGCGACAGCGGGAGCTCCTCGATCATCACCGGTCCTCCTCTTGCTCCATCCGACGGGGGTGCAAAATGATCGATCTGCCTAGAAGCACATACTATTACAGATCAACCGCGAGAGCCTTAAACCTCGGTGATAGCGAACTCGTTGCAATCATAGAGGACATCCAGGACGAGTTGCCCTGCTACGGATACCGACGAGTAACGCACGAGCTTCAGCGACGAGGCCACCTGGTCAACCACAAGCGTGTCGCCCGTGTCATGCGGGCTAATGGCCTTGGGATCAAGCCTCGCAAGCGCTATGTTCGCACGACCGACAGCAACCACAATTCACCGATCTATCCGAACCTCTACCGCAATGTGATCCCGGCGCGACCCGATATGGTTTGGGTGGCCGACTTCACGTACATCCGCATCAATGTCGGCTTCTGCTACCTTGCCGTCATTCTCGATGCCTGTAGCCGTAAAGTCGTCGGCTATGGCCTGTCGAAACGCCTGGATACACCGCTGGCATTGGCAGCGTTGCGTTCCGCGCTCGAGAACCGAAAGCCTCCCACTGGCTGCATTCACCACACGGATCGCGGATGCCAATACGCAAGTGAGACCTATCGACGAGCGCTCGATGCGGCAGGTCTACAGGGCTCAATGAGCGCCGTCGGCAACCCTTATCACAATGCGCAGGCAGAAAGTTTCATGAAGACCCTCAAAGTGGAGGATATCTACCCCGCTTGTTACGAGACCTTCGCAGACGTCGCAGAGCGATTGCCCAGGTTCATCGAAGATGTTTACAATGCCAAGCGGCTGCACTCAGCCCTTGGCTATCGATCGCCAGCAGAATTTGAAACCCAACTCGCCCAGCAGACGGCATAGTTTGAAGCGCATCGCTGGTCCAGCCCGAGGGGTTCACTCCAGATCGGGATCCAATTTTGGGTCTGACGCAATCTCGATGATATCAGGGCGCTCCGACAATACGTGCTTCGAGGAGATCCAGCTTTCCGCGTCCATATTTGAACCCAGAGTATAGCCTCCGGCTCCCTAACGCCGCGAAGCGTGCTCCCGGGATCGTGAACTGCCCCCCGTTTCGACCGGACAGTCGGCATAAGCAGAAAGGCTCAAGCACAGGCTTGGGTATAGGCTTATGTCTAACGAGTATCGACACGTGAACTGCTGACGGGTGATGTCCGGCGCAGACGGTGGACAACCGAGCAAAAGCTGACAATCATTGAGCAGAGTTTCGAACCAGGCGAGACGGTATCTTCCACCGAGCCCCGCATGCAATCGAGCATCTGTCGGACAATGGTTCGGCTTACACCGCGAGGGATACGAGGCTGTTTACTCAGGCGCTAAACCTGACGCCCTGCTTCACGCCGGTGGCCAGTCCGCAGTCCAACGGCATGTCCGAGGCGTTCGTCAAAACCCTGAAGCGGGACTACATCCGCATATCAGCTCTACCGGACGCCGAAACATCGCTCCGGCTCATTGACGGATGGATCGAGGACTACAACGAAATCCATCCCCATTCCGCGCTCAAGATGGCTTCCCCACGGCAGATCATCAGGGCTAAATCAAATTAGCCGACATGTCCGGTGAAACGAGGGGCACTCCAGATCGTTTCATTAATCGTGTAGTTGGTGCTTAAGTCCGCGTGAACTGAAAATGGCAACTTATAACAAGTTTGTCGATCTTATTTTTTTCTATCTAAGCTCGTTGTGAATTAACTCTTCGAGGCCCTCGATTTGCAACGATTTGTATTTTGAATTTAGCTATTCTCGGCCCTGAACGCAGCAATTGCCGCCATGTTGACGATGTCGCTGTCCTTGGCGCCCATCGAGGTGATCTGCACCGACTTGTCGAGTCCGACGAGTAGCGGTCCGATGACTGTCGAAGCGCCAAGCTCCTGCAGCATTCGAGTCGAAATCGATGCCGAGTGGATCGCCGGCATGACGAGCACGTTGGCGGTGCCGGAAAGCCGGCAGAACGGGTACTGCTCCATGCGGTGCGGATTGAGCGCCACGTCGGCTCCCATCTCGCCATCGTATTCGAAGTCCACCCGCCGCTGGTCGAGGATCTTCACCGCCTCGCGCACCCGTTCGGAACGCTCTCCGATCGGTTGACCGAAGGTGGAATAGGCAAGCAGCGCAACGCGCGGCTCGTAACCCATGCGCTTGGCAACGCGTGCGGCCTCGACGGCGATATCGGCGATGTCCTCGGCATTCGGCATGTCGTGCACGGCGGTGTCCGCCACGAAAATCGTGCGGCCGCGGGAAATCACCAGCGAGACGCCGATCACCTTGTGACCCGGTTTGGGGTCGATGCAGCGGCGAACGTCCTGAAGCGCCGTCGCATAGTTGCGGGTCGTCCCGGTCACCATCGCATCCGCGTCGCCAATCGCCACCATGGTCGCGGCAAAGTGGTTGCGGTCGTTGTGAATGAGGCGCTGGACGTCGCGATGCAGGAAGCCTTGCCGTTGCAGCCGGGCGTAGAGATGATCCGTATAAGCCTCGACCCGATTGGAAAGGCGGGCATTGAGGATTTCGATGCCGGGGCGGTCGAGCTCTATGCCGGCCTTTTCCGCTGTCGTGCGGATCACGTCGTCGCGGCCGAGCAGGATTGCGGTTCCGAGTTCCTGATGGCAGAAGGAGATCGCCGCCCGCATGACCTGTTCTTCCTCCGCCTCCGCGAAGACCACCCGTTTCGGAAAGCGGCGCACGCGCTCGTAAATGCCTTGGGTGGTCGCGGCGATGGGGTCGCGGCGGGCGGAGAGCTCGCGGCCATAGGCGGCAAGGTCCGTGATGTTCCTGCGCGCCACGCCGCTTTCCATTGCCGCTTCCGCAACGGCGACCGGGATCGCCGAAATCAGCCGCGGATCGAACGGTACGGGAATGATGTACTGGGCGCCAAAGCGCGGCCGGTTGCCCTGGTAGGCTGCGGCGACATCGTCCGGCACGTCTTCCCGTGCAAGTTTAGCAAGGGCTCTGACAGCCGCGATCTTCATCGCATCGTTGATCTGGCTTGCCCGAACGTCGAGAGCGCCCCGGAAAATGTAAGGAAAGCCGAGGACGTTGTTGACCTGATTCGGATAGTCCGAACGGCCGGTCGCCATGATCGCATCGTCACGGATACGGGCGACTTCTTCCGGCGTGATTTCCGGATCCGGGTTCGCCATGGCGAAGATGATCGGCTTGTCGGCCATGGAGCGGATCATCTCTTCGCTGAAGGCGCCTTTCTGGGAAAGGCCGAACACGACATCCGCGCCCTTCATCGCCTCCTCGAGCGTCCGCTTGTCCGTCTTCACCGCATGCGCCGATTTCCACTGGTTCATACCCTCGGTGCGGCCCTGGAAGATGACGCCCTTGGTGTCGCAGAGGATGATGTTTTCCGGATTGAAGCCCATCGCCTTGATGAGTTCGACGCAGGCGATCGCCGCAGCCCCCGCGCCGTTGCAGACGAGCTTGGTGGTCTTGAGGTCGCGCCCGGTCAGTTCCAGCGCATTGATGAGGCCGGCAGCGGCAATGATTGCCGTCCCGTGCTGGTCGTCATGGAAGACCGGGATATCCATCAGCTCGCGCAAGCGGCTTTCGATGATGAAGCACTCCGGCGCCTTGATATCTTCGAGATTGATGCCGCCGAAGGAGGGGCCGAGGAAGCGCACGCAGTTGATGAATTCGTCGACGTTCTCGGTATCGACCTCGAGATCGATGGAATCGACATCGGCAAAGCGCTTGAAGAGGACGGATTTGCCTTCCATGACAGGCTTGGAGGCGAGTGCCCCGAGATTGCCGAGGCCGAGGATCGCCGTGCCGTTGGAGATGACGGCGACCATATTGCCGCGCGTCGTGTAATCGTAGGCGGTGGCAGGATCGGCCGCGATCGCCTTGACGGGCACGGCGACGCCAGGTGAATAGGCGAGCGAAAGATCGCGCTGCGTCGCCATCGGTTTGGTCGGATTGATCTCGAGTTTCCCGGGTCGGCCTTCGGAATGAAAGTCGAGCGCTTCCTGTTCGGTTACGCTCGTCCTCGTAGCGCGCAACGCTTGCTTGTCTGCCATTTTCAACCGCCCTTTCTCGCGCTTCGTTGCGCTCTTATGTCAGCCGCAAAAACTGTTCCCGGTTCGGTTATGGGTTTACATCTTCCGCAAATCGCAAGGACGGTGGACTTGATGTTTTCCACGAAGCGGAAAGAACCGGATATCCGCGAGACACACGATGGGAACTTTCGATAGGTTGAGGAAACCACCGCTTTTGTGGCTCATCGCAAAATGATCCGCGTGGTGCATAGCGTGGCTCTAGCGGTTTGAAAGAAAGGTATCTGGTCTCGCCATGATTAATCGCTTTGAGAAAGTAACTGCGTGTCAGAACCGCGTCGGAGAAAGCCCGGTTTGGGATGCGGATCGCTCGACACTCTTTTGGACAGATGTCCACGCTCAGCTCGTCTATGCACTTCAGACAAGTTCGGGAGAAATCAGACACTGGTCGCTCCCCGCGCGGATCGGCTCTTTTGGCCTCACTGACGACGACCGGTTGATCGTTGCCCTCACCACCGGCGTGCATCTGTTCGACCCCGCTTCCGGCGACCTCGAATTTCTGGTCGATCCTGAACCTCATCGGACGAGCGACCCGCATAAGAACCGCCTAAATGATAGCAAGATCGGACCGGATGGCGCCTATTGGGTCGGAAGCATGCATGAAGATGGCTTGTCGGCCGCTCTATATCGTGTGACTGCGAACGGCAGCGCAGAGGCCAAGATTGAAGGGCTTGGTACGGTCAACGGGTTGGCATTCTCCGCTGACGGTCGCACTTTGTATCTCTCCGACTCAAAGCAGTGCTGGATCGACCGGTACGACCTGAACCCTTCATCAGGAGCTATCTCAAATCGCCGTCGAATTGCTGCGCCGGATGAAAGGCTCGGACGTCCCGACGGGGCGGCAACGGACATGGCAGGCGATTATTGGAGTGCGGGAGTTTCTGCAGGCGTGTTGAACCGCTTTAGTGCGAGCGGCGAGCTGCTCCAGTCGATAAGAGTGCCACCGCTTCACCCCACAATGCCTTGTTTCGGGGGAGAAGATCTACGATCCTTGTATTTTACGAGCCTGCGGCGCCCTGATGCCGCATCACCCGATTGTGGCGATGTTTTCATGATGCGGGTTGACGTACCGGGCGTGCCTATAGGACGTTTTAAGACAACGCCATAAATCGCATTGGCTCCGGTGCACGTGTGAAGTCGCGAGACACTTCGCACGAGTGCATTGGAGACGAGTATCAGATATCCCATCCACATCGATACCCCTTTTTCGATCGTCCGTCCGCGTTCATTTGATAAGAAAAGACGCTGCTCGTCGGGATATCTATTGTTGCGATCCGATGGCGGTCAATCCCTTCAAGAGCCATTATCAGGGCTCTCAGAGAGTTGCCATGCGCAACGACGATAGTGTTTTCTCCCCGCAACAGGTGCGGCAGGATCGCCGTGATGTAATAGGGGACGACCCGTGCCAGAGTGTCCCGAAGGCTTTCACCTCCAGGGGGCGCGGAAACGTAGGAGCGCTGCCATGCCTTCACCCGGTCCTTACCCCACAAAGAGCGGGCTTCTTGTTTCGTAATGCCCGTGAGCTCGCCGTAATGTCGCTCGTTGAGGTTGGCCGATTGGATAGTCCGAACGTTGTTTTGGCCGATCTCGTTCAAGATTTGCCGAAGTGTCTCTTGTGCGCGCGTCAGACACGATGTGAAGGCGATGTCGAAGCGCGTATTCCCGATTACTCGGGCGGCACACTCGGCTTCGATGAACCCTCGACGGGATAGTCCAGGATCATTCCAGCCGGTGAAAATACCGGCGGCATTCCCTTCACTTTGCCCGTGGCGCACGAGTACCATTAGACTTTCATAGTGGTTGTTCATCGGATGATAGTTGCGCGAAAGTCGTTCACGTTCGTTCCTGTCGGGCCTGTGGTAAAAAGATCACCTATCGCTGCGAATCCGGAGAAGCTGTCGTTACTATCGAGCAATTTACGACCGTCTAATCCCGCGATCTTCAGTCGCTTTGCGGTGGTGCCGTCGACAAAGGCACCAGCGTTCTCTTCGGATCCGTCGATTCCATCGGTGTCTGCTGCGAGCGCAGTGATGGAAAAACCGTCAATCGCCATAGCGAATGCCAGCGCAAATTCCCCGTTGCGACCGCCGCGACCTGCCATGCCGCGAAGCCTAACCGTGGTCTCGCCACCCGAAAGAAGCACTGCCGGCTTATAAAACGGTCGCCCGTGCCTGGCGACCTCCCGCGCGATAGCTGCCAAGACGGAGGCTACGTCGCGAGCTTCACCTTCAATGGAATCAGACAATATCTGGGGTCTTAGCCCGAACCCTTCTGCTGTTCTCGCGGCTGCCTCCAATGACACCCCAGCAGATGCAACAACGAAATGCTCGTGATTCGAAAAATGTGAGTCGCGTGGATCTGGCGCGTCTGCTGCTGGCGACTGAAGAAACTTCGCCATTTTGGACGGCAAAGGCATGGAGTACTGTTGGACTACGCGCAACGCATCATGGCGGGTTGACGGATCCGGGATAGTGGGGCCGGACGCCACGAGAGCGGGGTTGTCGCCTGGAATGTCCGATACAACGAGGCTCACGACTCGGGCTTTTGTCGCAGCTGCCAAGCGACCTCCCTTGATCGCAGAGAGGTGTTTGCGGACCACGTTCATTTCGGAAATGGGCGCGCCAGACGCAAGCAGAATTTCGTTTAGACGAATTTCATGAGCGAGAGCGATTCCAGGCGGAGGGGCTGGCAGCAGAGCTGATCCGCCTCCACAGATTAGCGCGATAACCAGATCCTGGGTTGAGAGCCCAGAAACCAAATCAAACATTCGTTTCGTGGCAGCTAGTCCTGCCAAATTGGGCACAGGATGGGATGCCTCCAGGACTTCAACGGCTCGCGTCGTGCATCCGTATCCATAGCGAGTAACGACTGCACCTGAAATCTCGCCTTCCCAAAGCTCTTCAAGTGCCTGAGCCATCTGCGCTACGCCTTTTCCGGCGCCAACGACAACCGTGCGCCCGCCTTGCGGGGGGCGGGGGAGGTGCTTGCGGATCGCCGTTTTAGCATCGGCAGCATTTACCGCCGCGGCGAACAGCTTCCTTAGAAGTTCCCGATCATCCATCAGCCGTCCTTCCCTCTTGCGCTCGTTGGGGTGTTTCCCAACTCCACAGGGAACAATAGGCGCTGGAGCCTGTCGGTCTTACTCCTAGTACGACAATTTCCGTATGGTGGAAATCTGCGAGAGTTCCGGTGATCACGGCATCGCATCCGGCTATGAGCTAAGAGTACTTAAACAGCCTGGTTTCAACATGAATAGCATCAAATTTCTCCCTCCTCGCGATTCTGTCCTGAGTAGACGTGAGGAGATCATTTCGCAGTTAAAAGCGATGCTACCCCGGGGGAGCCTAGTGCATGAACCGCGGGAGTTAGTGCCATTTGAGACAGATGCATTCGTTTCTTACAAACAGATGCCGCTTGCGGTCGTGCTTCCCGAGAACACCGCTCAGGTCGCCGCGATCATGAGTTTCTGCTACCGGAATTCCATCCCAGTCGTGCCGCGGGGTGCGGGAACATCTCTGTGCGGCGGCGCAATACCCCAGCCGGATGCGATTGTCGTCGGCCTCTCCAAAATGAACGTCGTGCTCGATGTGGATTACGAAAACCGTGCGGCTGTGGTCCAGGCTGGCGTAACGAATCTCCGAATATCGGAGCACGTAGGTGCTGACGGCTTCTTCTACGCGCCTGATCCCAGTTCACAACTGGCGTGCACGATCGGGGGGAACATTGGTATGAATTCGGGCGGTGCTCACTGCCTGAAATATGGCGTCACAACTAACAATCTCCTCGGCGTGAAAATGGTGCTGATCGACGGCACAATAATTGAACTTGGCGGCAAGCACCTCGATGCAGCGGGGTACGATCTGCTTGGTCTAGTATGCGGCTCGGAGGGTCAGCTCGGCATCATTACCGAGGCCACAGTCCGACTGATCGCCACGCCCGAAGGATGTAGACCTGTGCTCTTTGGATTTGAGACCTCTGAAGAGGCGGGAGCATGCGTTTCGGAAATCATTGCGTCCGGTATCATCCCCGTTGCGATTGAGTTCATGGACAAGCAAGCGATTGAGATATGCGAAGCTTTCGCTGGAGCTGGATATCCTTTGGACGTTGGTGCTCTACTCATAGTGGAGATTGAGGGCTCCGATCCGGAAATGGATGACATGCTTTCCCGTATCGTTGACATCGCCGGAAGAAACTCGGTCAAGACGGTTCGAGCGAGCCAGACTGCTACCGAAGCCGCCCTGATATGGAAGGGTCGAAAGTCGGCATTTGGAGCGACAGGGCGGATCGCTGATTATATTTGTATGGACGGTACCGTTCCTCTCAGCAAGCTGCCCTACGTGCTCTCGAAAATTGCGGAGATAATTGATCGGTTCGGTCTTCGCGTTGCGAACGTCTTCCACGCAGGCGACGGAAATATGCATCCGCTAATCCTCTTCAACGCCAACGATCCAGAGGATGCTGCTAAAGCCGAGGAAGCAGGCAATGAAATTCTGAAGCTGTGCGTAGATGTGGGCGGATGTCTGACAGGAGAGCATGGCGTAGGAATCGAGAAACGAGACCTCATGAGGCATCAATATTCCGATGACGAATTGAACCAGCAAATGGCGGTGCGCTCCGCGTTTGATGCTGAG
Organism: Neorhizobium sp. R1-B; assembly: GCF_004368875.1. Classification (NCBI taxonomy): domain Bacteria; kingdom Pseudomonadati; phylum Pseudomonadota; class Alphaproteobacteria; order Hyphomicrobiales; family Rhizobiaceae; genus Neorhizobium; species Neorhizobium sp. R1-B. The sequence goes on along the minus strand of NZ_SOEM01000033.1, from coordinate 7,833 downwards.
TGGTTGCTCAACCCCTCGAAGGTCTTTCCGCTCGAGGGACGAGCAATATGATCAGCTACCCAGAAAACGATGCGCAAGTGATAGAGGTAGTCCGCGGTGCGCGAGCCGAGCATCGAGCTCTGGGGATATTCGGAGCCGGCACCCGAACTGCCCGCGATCCGGACGACGACAGTGCATCGGTAAGTTCATGCCAAATCCGCGGGATTGTCGACTATGAACCGGCCGAAATGGTGATGACCGTTAAGTCGGGGACGCCCGTCGCCGAAGTTGAGGCGGCTCTGGCCGCCAATCGCCAGATGATGGCCTTTGAACCCATGGATCATCGCGGCATTATGGCAACCTCCGGTGAGCCGACGATCGGCGGCGTGTTTGCAGCGAATGTCTCCGGCCCGCGGCGGTTCACGGCAGGTGCGGCGCGCGATAGCTTGCTCGGCATCCGCTTCGTCAATGGCCAGGGGCAGGTGATCCGTGCCGGTGGGCGGGTGATGAAGAACGTGACCGGCCTGGATCTGGTGAAGCTTCTTGCCGGTTCGCAGGGAACACTGGGCTTTATCACCGAGGTGACTTTCCGCGTCCTGCCGGTGCCGCCGGCAATCGAAACGATCGTCATTTCCGGTCTCGATGACCTTGCCGCAACCAAGGCCATGGCGGCTGCGATGGCGCTGTCAGTGGAGGTTTCAGGCGCAGCGCATCTGCCGGCGAGTGTCATCGGGCGCTTCCTCAATGGCGACCTGCCGAAAGGCGAGGCAACCGTAATGCGTCTGGAGGGATTGGCTGCATCCGTCTCGGTACGGGCCGCCAAGCTGGCGGAGACCATGGAAGCCTTCGGTCCGGTGTCCCGGCTCGGAGCCTATGAAAGCTGCGTGCTTTGGCGTGAAATCCGCGATGTTCATCCCTTCGCGGATGGATCGAAAAGGCCGCTCTGGCGGGTGTCCGTCGCGCCTTCGGTCGGGCACCAGTTGGTCGCGGCGCTGCGGCTCGAAGCTTGTATCGACGCTTTTTTTGATTGGCAGGGCGGTCTTGTCTGGATGCGTATGGAGGCGGATCCAAAGGCCGAGCTCTTGCGCCGTCACATCCGCGCCATTGGTGGTGGGCATGCGACACTGGTTCGGGCCACCGACGAGGTGAGGGCGCTAACTCCGGCTTTCGAACCGCTGCCGGATGGGGTGGCTGCCCTATCGGCTCGCGTAAAACAGAAACTCGACCCGGCCGGCATCTTCAGCCCCGGCAAGATGGGGTGACAGACATGCAGACCTCCTTCACCGCAGAACAGCTTGCCGATCCGCATGTGGCCGAGTCCGAAAAGATTCTTCGCCGCTGCGTGCATTGTGGGTTCTGTACCGCGACGTGCCCCACCTATGTCACGCTCGGTAATGAACTCGACAGTCCGCGTGGCCGCATCTACCTCATCAAGGACATGCTGGAAAACGGACGCGCGGCGGATGAGGAGGTCGTCACGCATATCGACCGCTGCCTCTCCTGCCTGTCCTGCGTGAGCACCTGTCCTTCTGGCGTCGACTATATGCATCTCGTCGATCATGCCCGCAGCCATATCGAGAATACCTACAAGCGGCCACTCATCGACCGCTTGATCCGCAACGTATTGGCGGCGGTGCTGCCTTATCCGGCTCTTTTTCGCATCGCCCTCGGCTTTGCGCGGGTAGGTCGCCCGTTCACGCCGATCCTGAAACGCGTATCCACCCTGAAGCCGCTCGCCGCCATGCTCGATATGGCGCCGAAGTCTCCGGCGAGGGCATCGGCTGCCAGCTCGCCCGGAACCCGGTCGGCAGAGGCGGAAAAACGGGGGCGGGTGGCCATCTTAACAGGCTGCGCGCAGTCGGTTCTCGATCCGGGCATCAACGAGGCGACGCTACGTCTTCTGGCGCGCCTAGGCGTCGAGGTTGTCGTGCCGCAGGGGGAGGGATGCTGCGGTGCGCTGGTGCACCATATGGGGCGCGAGCAACAGGCGCTAGATTTCGCCCGCCGCAATGTCGATGTGTGGATCCGCGAGATGGAGCACGGTGGCTTGGACGCCATCATCATCACCGCATCGGGCTGCGGCACCACCATCAAGGACTACGGCCACATGCTGCGGCTCGATCCCGCTTATGCCTACAAAGGGAAGAAAGTATCGAGCATCGCCAAAGACATTACGGAATACCTATCGACGCTGGATCTCCCAAAACAGGAGACGAAAAAACTGACCGTCGCCTACCATTCGGCTTGCTCGATGCAACATGGTCAGAAGATCACCATGGCGCCGAAAAACCTGTTGAAATCCGCCGGTTTCGCCATTCGGGATCCTGCCGAAGGCCACCTGTGCTGTGGGTCCGCGGGCACCTACAACATCCTGCAGCCGGATATTTCAACACAGTTAAAGGCGCGGAAGATAAAAAATATCGAGGCAACCAAACCCGACGTCATTGCGACGGGCAATATCGGATGCATCACGCAGATTGCCTCCGGCACATCAATTCCGATTTTACACACGATCGAGTTGTTGGATTGGGCTCATGGTGGTCCAAAGCCAGATAAAATTCCCTAAGAGCTGATTTCAGCTGATCGGCCGACGTCAGCCAAATAGCTGGGAGGTCTTCCTCCTATTGCATTCGTAATCTTGAAGGCCGTATCGATTACCCGCGGCGCTAACTCTCGAACTCTTTCCGAGGACATTCGGTCGAGTTGGCCGGAGACCGAAATAGAGCAAACCGCCTCGGCTTTGTCGTTGAACACAGGGCTTGCGACGCAACGGACATTTTTGTTGATCTCAGCATTATCGATGGCGTAGCCCTCCATCCGCGCACGATCGAGTTCCCGACGCAAATGATCCGCGCGAACGATCGAGCGCGATGTACGCCTAATCAGCCGGTGCAGGCCAACAACCTCATCGATATCGTCGAGGGGATATGTGGAAAGTATCGCTTTTCCCATAGCAGAGGACGTCATCGGCACGCGTCCTCCGATCGGACTGATTGTTCGCGCGATTTGCCGACTCGGGATCTGAGAGACAAGTGTTATCTGCCCATCGTCTGCCATACCCAGATTGGTAGTTTCCTTGGCATGATCTCTTAGGTGATGGAGATAGGGTTGCGCCACCGAGACTATGGTGGCCCGACGCAGTGAGGCGGCCCCAATGGTTAACATCGCGAGTCCAATATTCCAGCGGCCGTTCGTGGTATCAAATTGGACGTGGCGCCGCTTCTCGAGCGTCGTAAGTAGGCGATGCGTGGTTGACGGCGACAATCCAGCTTCACGTCCAAGCTGGGATAGGCGGCAACCTTCGTGGTGAAGACTTAGGATCTCCAAGAGAAGCATTGCGCGCTCTACCGATTGCACTGAACCTGTACGTTCACTCTCAGTTCGCACGGTGACCTCCGTTAGCTTCAACCAAGTATGTGCGAGACCTTGAAAGAAGGTCTCGCAAATTGAAGATTCTCAGCTGCGTTGGTCTGCGCTCTTGAGCTCAAGATAAAGCGCGGAATGATCGCGCCCGCCATTTCCCTTCTCGATCGCTGCGGTCATCAAGTCTCTTGTAGCCAATGTGTTAGGAACTTTGACATTCAGAGATTCAGCAGCACTCGTCGCAAGCGTCAGGTCTTTGTGATGGAGCTTGATCGCAAACCCGGGCTCAAAGGTCTTGTCGATCATGCGTTTGCCGTGGACTTCCAAAATTCGGGACTGGGCAAACCCCCCCATTAGAGCCTCGCGTACCTTCGCGAGGTCGGCTCCGGCCTGCTCTGCAAGGACGAATGCTTCGCCTATTGCTTCAATTGTCAGGCCGACGATCATTTGGTTGGCAACCTTGGCTATTTGGCCGGCCCCGTTCTCTCCAACAAGCGTGATGTTCTTGCCCATCACCTCGAACAGGCCTCGAGCTTTGTCGAAATCAATCTGGCTCCCACCGACCATGATAGAGAGCGTACCGGCCTTTGCTCCGATCTCGCCCCCGGACACTGGAGCATCCAGATAAGATCCTCCTTTTGCGGCAATCCGCTTAGCGAATTCACGAGTTGCGACAGGATCGATCGAACTCATGTCTATGACCAGCGTGCCGGGGCCGATCGCGTTGACCACCCCGTCGGCGGCGAACAACACGTGCTCGACATCCGGCGTGTTGGGCAACATGAGAATGACGAACTCAACGTCCGTCGCCGCTTCAGCAGGAGAATCCGTTGGCTTTCCTCCGAGGTCTAACAAGCTTTGGTGGGTATCCTTGACCCGATGAAGTTTAAGGATATGGCCTGCTTGAAGCAGCCGCTCGGCCATTGGCTTCCCCATGGTCCCCAGCCCGATAAATCCGATATTTGACATCATAACCTCTTCTTGTCCTGCAGTATGCAACTTCGTACAAATTAATTGCACAAATAACAAATATATGTCAATTCGCGGTTATCTGTCGCGGATCGACGAGCTCGTGCAGCCGAGGCGGGAGAGAGAATCTTTTCGAAAGGTGGTTACTTTGATCATTCACCAGAACCTGATCGCCGGCGAATGGGTCGGCTCCGACGCTTCGAAGAACATCAATCCCTCCGACACGAATGATGTGGTGGGCATGTATGCCCATGGCAGCGCCGAAGACGCCAGACACGCGATCGCCGCGGCAAAGGCAGCCTTCCCCGCTTGGTCCCGCTCCGGTATTCTCGAGCGCCACGCGATCCTGAGAAAGACCTCCGACGAAATCCTTGCCCGCAAGGAAGAGCTCGGCGCGCTTCTCGCCCGCGAGGAAGGCAAGATCCTTCCCGAAGCGATCGGCGAAGTCACCCGTGCCGCCCAGATTTTTGATTTCTTCGCCGGCGAGGCGCTGCGGCTGACCGGTGGAATGGTGCCGTCCGCCCGCCCGAACATCGGCGTCGAGATCACCCGCGAACCGCTCGGCGTCATCGGCGTCATCACGCCCTGGAATTTCCCGATCGCCATTCCGGCCTGGAAGATCGCGCCGGCGCTCTGCTACGGCAACACCGTCGTCTTCAAGCCGGCCGACCTCGTGCCGGGCTGCGCCTGGGCGATCGTCGACATCCTTCACCGCGCCGGCCTGCCGAAGGGCGTGCTCAACCTCGTCATGGGCCGCGGTTCGGTCGTCGGCCAGGCCATGCTCGAAAGCCCGGATCTCGCCGGCATCACCTTTACCGGCTCCACCGGCACCGGCAAGCGCGTGGCGCTCGCCTCGATCGAGCATAACCGCAAGTTCCAGCTCGAAATGGGCGGCAAGAACCCGATGGTCGTCCTCGACGACGCCGACCTTTCCGTCGCCGTCGAAGCGGCCGCCAATTCCGGCTTCTTCTCGACCGGCCAGCGTTGCACCGCCTCCTCGCGCCTGATCGTGACGGAAGGCATCCACGACAAATTCGTCGCGGCGCTCACCGAGAAGCTGAAGACCCTCAATGTCGACAACGCCTTGAAGGCCGGCAGCCATATCGGCCCGGTCGTCGACGACGAGCAGCTGAAGCAGGACACGGACTATATCGACATCGGCAAGTCGGAAGGCGCCAAGCTCGCCTTCGGCGGCGAAGTTATCAAGCGCGATACCCCCGGTTTCTATCTGCAGCCGACGCTGTTTACCGAAGCGACCAACCAGATGCGGATTTCCCGCGAGGAAATCTTCGGACCGGTCGCATCGGTTATTCGAGTCAGAAGTTACGAGGAAGCCTTGGCGGTCGCGAACGACACGCCATTCGGCCTCTCCGCCGGTATCGCCACGACGAGCCTCAAGCATGCGACGCACTTCAAGCGCCATGCCGAGGCCGGCATGGTGATGGTCAACCTCCCGACAGCCGGCGTCGATTTCCATGTGCCTTTCGGCGGTCGCAAGGCTTCCTCCTTCGGCCCACGCGAGCAGGGCGAGTACGCTGCCGAATTCTTCACCGTGGTGAAAACAGCCTACACAATGGCATGAAAATTCCACCCCGCCAGTCGGGCAGGTTGAAATACAACTATTGACAGCTTTGTGCAAATTCGTATCTTTTGTGTTCGCAACGAAGAGCTATTAAGGGCCACCATCAAAATCATCGCCAGCCTAGCTGGCGATGACTTGTCCTGGTTCCTCAGGGCCGATCCATTTCAATGACGCGCAAGAAGTACGTCGGGTTTCCTCCCGCGGCGATGCGCTAGCGAGGAGCAAAAAATTGACCAACCTGAAAGTCGAGACGCGCGAGAAGTTGAAACTTGTTTCGACGGCCACCCTCATGACCGCCCTCTACAAGCGGGGCTTGAGGAACCAGTGGATTCAAGACGTCCATCGGATCAATAAGCATTCAGGAACGATGGTGGGTGAAGCGTTTACGCTTCGCTATATGCCAGCACGGGAAGATCTTAACCAGCTTGAGGTCTTTCGGGACCGCGAGCATCCTCAGAGGAAGGCGATAGAGATTTGCCCGTCAGGCGCTGTCCTTGTAATTGACAGCCGCAAAGACCCCCGCGCGGCATCCGCAGGATCGATCCTGATATCCAGACTGATGGTACGCGGCGCGGCTGGAATTGTAACGGATGGAGGCTTTCGCGACACCCCGGAAATTGAGAAGCTGGGGATACCGGCATACCATAATCGGCCTTCGGCTCCTACTAACCTCACACTTCATCAAGCGATTGATATCAACGTCCCAATCGGATGCGGCGACACGCCCGTCTTCCCGGGCGACGTTATTGTCGGTGACGATGAAGGTGTAGCCGTCATTCCAGCGCACCTTGCTGATGACATCGCCGAGGAAGCCGTTGAGATGACTGCGTACGAGGATTTCGTAACCGAGGAAGTCATCAACGGGCGATCAATTCTCGGACTGTATCCAGCCACAGATGAACAGAGTTTGGTTGACTACAAAGCGTGGCGTCAAAGGGCGGGACGCTGAGATAGGAACTTTGACTCAGGCCGGATATCAGGCGGCGCGCAAACCGGGCGGGGCGCAAGAACGGTTATCGGTTCGGCCGGCCTTTCGAGGCAAACGTTTGGTTTGTTTAAGGACAGTTGAAAGGAACAGCATGCTGAGGATTAATCGGGTAAGCCTCGATGATGCCCGAGTCTTGATCTCAGGGGCTAGAGCTAAGGCGGAACAGATTGGCGTGCCGATGTGTATTGCCGTCACAGACGAGTCGGGACAATTGGTGGCGTTTGAGAGGATGGATGGCGGCAAGGTCACCAGTTCGTTCATCGCCCAAGATAAAGCATTCACAGCGGCAGGCGCCAAGAGAAGCACCGAAAGCTATGGTGTCGCGAGCCAGCCTGGCAGTCCCGCCTACGGCATAAATTCCTCCATCGGCGGCCGTCTTATGGTGGTAGCAGGCGGCCTTCCGGTAGTCATTGATGGCGAAGTTGTTGGCGGCATTGGGTTGAGTTCCGGGACACCAGCGCAAGACGCGGAGTGTGCTCAGGCGGGCGTCGATCTCTTCCTAAGACTTTCGAAATCCTTGATTGGAAAACCGGAGGTTTGACCTCAGCAAAGCTAATCTCCCACCTCGTAGCACTTGCCTTCGTTGCTGTCCGGATGACCAAAGGCCGGTGTGTTGATTGAAGTATTCCCAACCGTTTGGAAACCTTGATGCGCATACAAAAGAGTGATTTGTCGTTCGATGTAAGCTTCCACGATTTCCTGGTGAAGGAAGCACTCCCGGGCACCGGCGTCGATGCCAAGCGGTTTTTCTCCGAATTTTCGAAGATCGTTCATGATCTCGCATCCAAGAACCGCGCTTTGCTTGCCACCCGTGACGCTTTTCAACAGAAGCTGGACGACTGGTACCGCAAGAACGACGCGCCAACGGATCTAGCGGCCTATGAGGCTTTCCTCCGCGAGATCGGTTATCTCTTGCCCGAAGGGCCGGATTTCAGCGTCTCGACCGACAAGG
>NZ_SOEM01000032.1:0-39659 GCF_004368875.1 Neorhizobium sp. R1-B | reverse complement strand
CGCCCTTCCGCAGTTGCGCTTCACTTCGCTCGCCATGACCAGCTTACGGTGGGACTTCCACCCACAAGAATGCGCCCATGCTGGGCGCACAACAAGAACGGCGCGGTTATGAGCCGCGCCGTTCCGCCTACCGTTATTGTCGTTCTTAGAACCGGTAGGTCACCCCCGCCCCGATCAGCCAGGGATTGATCTTGGCCTTGCCGGAGAGCGGACCGAGAACGTCATGATCGGCCTTCCAGTCGGTTTCCAGGAAGATCTTCTTCACGTCGAAGTTCACGCCCCAATGCTGGTCGATCATGTAGTCGAAACCGACCTGCAGTGCTGCGCCGAAGTTGTTCTCTACGTCGAGGTTATGGAAACCGGCCTTTTCCGACTGGTTGTAGAACAGCGAATAGTTGACGCCCGCACCGACATAGGGCTTGAAGGCGCCGAAATCGGTGAAGTGGTACTGCAGCGTCAGTGTCGGCGGCAGGAGCCAGGCGCGACCGACCGGGACGCCGACGGCACCGTCTTCCTTGATATTGGCATAGGTCGTGCCGAGAATGAGTTCGGCGGCGATATTGTCGGTGAAGAAGTAGGTGATATCCAGTTCCGGGATCACCGAGTCAGAATAGGAAAGATCCGAGCCAGGAACACCGTTCACGGAACCCTCATCCTCAGTGATGACGCCCAAACCGCGTACGCGGATCTGCCACGGGCTTTGCCCAGTCACAACTTCCTCCGCCGCCGGGGCAACGGGAGCCGGCGTCAAATCCGCGGCCGCTGCCCCGAATGCGAAAAAAGCCGCACTTGTGCCCGCCAGCCATCTCAGATGCCGTGCGCCATTCCTGTTCATTTCGTCTCTCCTGGGATCAGAATCTCTTTGCGCAGACCGGTCTACGGCCTTCATCGAAGAGTCGGATTGATCAGGATCAACCCTCACCGCCCTGGGGATAGGAGTGGTAAATATGTCGCAGGGAATATCGCTTTCCGGCGGGTGAGCGGCCTGAGACTGCATATGCTGCCGCGGCGGTACAGCCTTCATTGCTGCGGACTGCTTTGCAGTTCCGACCGATTCGGCATAGGCTTGCCGCACTTGCCCGTCGAAGCCGCCCCATGCACATACCTTTCCGTTTTCTCATCCCGCTTCTGTTTCTTCTCAAACCGGTTGCCGGCGTGGCCGCCGGCGGGCCGGAGCGGGTGGAGCTCGACGCGCCTCTGCCCGGCCTGTCGGCGACTTATCTCGATCTCGCCAAGCGGATCGTCCCCGACCTCGCCAAGACGGAGGGTGCCGGCTGGCAAGGCTTCACGCTGGACGAGACGACCGCGCAAAAACTCGATCTGGATATCGATTGGCCGGACGGCCTGACGATCGAGAACGTGGAGGTCATCGACCTTGCCTCCGCCGCCCATCCGAACATCGCTGTCCTTTTCGATTTCGGGGGCTCAGGCGGTGATCCTGCCGCCCCTGCCCTTCTCGTCCTCTATTCCTTCGATGGCAGCCCCGGATTGCTACCGAAACTACGCGACGTTCTGAATGTCGGGCTCGATCGCGACACCGGTTTTCCAGACGCGGCCCTGCAGCCGCTCGGCCCGCAGTCGCAGCTGATCGTGGTGAGCAACGGCCACTGGAACTCGCAGCAGTCCTACCGGGACCTGACGCTGGTGCTGGCCCAGCCGGACCGTCTGCAGATCATCGATGATGTCATGACGTTCTCCGAAACGCTCTGTGGTCTGCGCCGCACTCAGGAGCCGCATATCTCGGTGAAGAAGGAAGCCACGATGCCGATGGCCGCCGTCCGTGTCGACGTCCTGCTGCACGACGAACCGATCAAAGAGCGGTGTACGGAAAAGGCTGTCGCCAGGCGTGACCGGACCATCGGCGCCACCTATCGCTGGAACAAGGTCGGCGGCCGATACGAGCCCGACTCCGCCGCGCTCGAACGGCTCGCCCTGGAAAACGAAAAACGTTTCTGACACCCCCCGGAGGGCCGGCGTATCAGGCCAGCTTGCGCCCGTTAGGCACGATCATGCCTGCGGCGCCTTCCAGCCAGCCGGCCTTCAGTTCCAGCGCCAGGAAACGAGAGCGCTCGAAGGGGCCGGGCATGACCAGATGCCGGGTCTTGTCGGCAAAGAAGCCGAACCGTTCATAATAGGCCGCATCGCCCACGAGCAGGACGGCACCGTGGCCGCGCTTATGGGCCTCGGTGATCGCCGCACGCATCAATGCGCCGCCAATCCCCTTCCCCTCATGAGCGGAATCGACCGCCAGCGGGCCGAGCAGCAGCGCTTCGATCGGAGTACCGTCGGGCGAGATGCCGGCTTCGACATTCCAGAGACGCACGGTGCCTGTCACATGACCGTCCGTATCGCGGGCGACGAGCGCAAGACCCTCCGCCGGCACGCGGCCGCGGCGGATCTTTTCAGACGACTTCAGCCTGCGATCCGGGCCCATGGCGCGATCGAGCAGGTTTTCGCGAGCCACCCCGTCGGCCGGTGTTTCGGCGTCGATGATGAAAGTGGTGTTCGGCGCAAAAAGGGCGCGGACAGAATCAAGAACAGTGGCCATCTTGGCCTCCCGAACTCAAAACCGTTTCAGACGGCATCGGAGGATCATTGTGAATGTGCCGCCCCGACTGGTTACGGGGCCGGCGGAAACGAACGTCTTAGATGACGTAGGCCTTGAGCGGCTCGAAGCCGTTGAAGGCGACGGCCGAATAGGTCGTCGTATAGGCGCCGGTGCCTTCGATCAGAACCTCGTCGCCGATCGTCAGAGAGACCGGCAGCGGATACATGTTCTTCTCGTACATCACGTCGGCCGAGTCGCAGGTCGGGCCGGCAAGCACGCAGGGCTCCATCTCGTCCTGATCACGCTCAGTGCGGATCGGGTAGCGGATCGCCTCGTCCATCGTTTCGGCAAGACCGCCGAATTTGCCGATGTCCAGGAAGACCCATCGGTGATTGTCGTTGTCCGACTTCTTCGACACCAGCACGACTTCCGCCTTGATGACGCCTGCGTTGCCGACCATGCCGCGGCCCGGCTCGATGATCGTCTTCGGCAGGTTATTGCCGAAATGCTTGCGAAGCGAAGCGAAGATCGCCTGGCCATAGGCTTCGGCAGACGGCACGTCGCGCAGGTACTTGGTCGGGAAACCGCCGCCCATGTTGACCATCTGCAGGACGATGCCCTGCTTGGCGAGCGAGCCGAAGACGCGCTTGGCATCGGCAAGAGCCGAATCCCATGCATCGACCTTGGTCATCTGCGAACCGACATGGAAGGACACGCCGTAGGATTCCAGGCCCAGCTGGTGAGCGTAGACAAGAACGTCGACAGCCATCTGCGGCACGCAGCCGAACTTGCGCGACAGCGGCCATTCGGCGCCCTCGCCGTCCGTCAGCACGCGGCAGAACACCTTCGCACCCGGTGCGGCGCGGGAGATCTTCTCGACTTCCTCATGGCTGTCGACGGCATAGAGGTCGACGCCGAGCGCAAACGCACGAGCGATGTCGCGCTCCTTCTTGATCGTGTTGCCGAAGGAGATCCGGTCAGCCGAAGCGCCGGCGTCGAGCGCCATCTGGATTTCGGCGACCGAAGCGCAATCGAAGTTGGAGCCCATCGAAGCAAGAAGCTTCAGGATTGCCGGCTCCGGATTGGCCTTGACCGCGTAATAGATCGCGCTGTCCGGCAGGGCATGACGGAAGGCGGTGAAATTGTCGCGCACGACATCGAGATCGACAACAAGGCACGGCCCTTCCGGACGTCGGCTCTTGATGAAGTCGAGGATACGAGCAGTGGTCATCGGTCAGTCCCTTCAAATCTTCAGGCTCCGGCTCACGAACCGGAGGACAAAGGACGGATGAGAATGCGTTCGGCCCAGTTGGTGGAGACACCGGTACCGTGAACACGCTCAAACGCGCGATATGTGGATCAACGCCCTGCCACGAGCAATGATCCGGCTTTGTCTGCCTTGGATTGGAGGGTTGTCCCTACCGCACTTCCGGCAATGATGGTGTGCCTCTTCAGTATTGCAGGCTGATGGAAAGCCTGCAGAGACCAGAAAGGCCCGCACCGTCGTTGCTTCAAGATGTCCTCGCATTTCCCGGTTGGCCGGAATAGCGACTGGAGGGGTTAGTTCCAGGTACCTTACCGATGACCTCACCTAATCGAGGGTCGGCGGACACCCACAGGCACGTGCGACTTTGGGCAAGCCGGGAGATAAGAATATTCGCCGTCATAATCAAGAGATTTTTTGGCCGTCATCGAAAATTCGCATTGCACAATCGCCGACGGCATCCCACCTAGGACTTCACCAAGCAAGGGGGCGACATTTGGATACTCTGACACGCATGCGGGCCTTCATCGATGTGGTTGAAGCGGAAGGGTTTTCAGCCGCCGCACGACGGACCGGCCGGTCGAAGGCGCTGCTGTCGAAATATGTGCGCGAATTGGAAGACGACCTGGGCGCGCTGCTGCTCAACCGCACCACCCGCCAGTTCTCGATGACCGAGGCCGGACACACTTATTATCGCACCGCCGCCGACATCCTGAAGGAGATCGACAACCTTGCCGATCTGGTGCGCGAAAACAACGCCGATCTCAAGGGACGGCTGAGGGTTTCCGTGCCGCGCACATTCGTCGATGCCGAGGTCGGCCAGTCGCTCATCGATTTCGCCAAGACGCATCCGGACGTGTCTCTGGAAATCGTCGCGGAAGACCGGTTCGTCGATCTGATCGAGGAGAATTTCGATCTCGCCATCCGAATCACCAAATTGGAAGATTCCGGCCTGATTGCCAAGAAGCTGTCCGACTTCCGGGTCTATACCGTGGCGACGGCGGATTTCGTTGCCCAATACGGGCCTCTGGAACACCCGCAGGACCTCAACCGGGTTCCCTTCATCATCGATACCAATTCGCGCTGGCACAACAATGTGCGCTTCACGAATGCCGAAGGCTCCACCATTTCGGTCGCCGTCAGCGGTCCGATAGAGGTCAACAGCCCGCAGGCGACGCTCAGGGCCGCCCGCGCCGGCATCGGCGTGGCGATCATCCCGGATTTCATCGCCAATGCATCGATCCAGTCGGGCGAACTCGTTACCCTCTTCGACGACTACATTGCCAGGGATCGCGGCATCTATGCCGTCTACCCGCATCGTCGCTACCTGCCGGCCAAGGTCAGGAGCTTCGTCGATTTCCTCTCCGCCTGGTTCCGCAGGCAACATTGAGCCGATAGGCTCAGTCAGCCCGAGTCGAAATTCCGTCTCATTTACGAGGCAAAGCAGGCACTGGCGAACGGGGAGAATCAGACGGATTATGCGTTATAATATTGCAACAATTGTAACGCTTGCGGCAATCTGCTCACCGCTTCCAGCACTTGCCCATCCGCATATCTTTGCCGAAGCCAGGCTGGAAGTCGTTGCAGGCAATGACGGCAATCTCGGTGAACTGCACAATGTCTGGCGCTTCGACGAGGTGTTCTCCTCCAGCGTCCTGCTCGATTTCGACAAGAACACCAATCTGAAGCTGGACGAGGACGAGCTTGCCGAACTCGGCGAGGTGATGCGCAAGTCGCTTTCCGATTACCATTATTTCACGACCATCACGATGGATGGGGCGAATGTCGGCGTTCAGCAGCCGGACGCGATCCATGTATCGCTCGAAGGCAGCCAGATTCTCGTCATCTTCGCGATCAAGCCGGAAAAGCCCGTCCCGCTGAAAGGCAAGCTCGCCTTCGGCATCTATGATCCTTCCATGTACACCTCGATCGATTTTCCGACCGATGGCGACCTGGTGGCGAAGGGGTCCGGTTTCACACATTGCCAGCACAAAGTGGTGCGTCCGGATCCAGACGAAGTGCTTTCGCAAAACAGCGCTTCGCTGACTGACGCCTTCTTCAGCGATCCGACCGGCACCGACATGTCGAAATTGTTCGCCACCAGACTGGAAATGACATGCTGACAATCCGCCGCACTCTGGCGCTGACCGTTCTTGCGGCGCTGGTGATTGCCGGCGCCGCGCATGCCCAATCGCCGCTCGGCGTCGGATCGGCCGAACCCGCCTTCTCGGTCGGCGGACCTTTCGGTCCCTTCCTCGCCTGGATCAACACGCATCAGCAGGCGTTCTACCGGGCGTTGACGGGCGCGCTGAGAGCGATGCGGGAGGACCCCTGGGCGCTTTCCGGCTTGATCGGCCTTTCCTTCGCCTACGGCGTCTTCCATGCGGCCGGCCCCGGGCACGGCAAGGCAGTGATCTCCTCCTACATGATCGCCAACGAGATCGCGCTGAAACGCGGCATCGTCATCTCCTTCGTTTCCTCCCTTCTCCAGGGCGCGGTGGCGATCCTGCTGGTCGGAACAGCCTTCGTGCTGCTGCGCGGCAGCGGCATCTCCATGACGCAGGCGACCCAGGCCATGGAGATCGCAAGTTTCGCGCTGGTGGCGCTTTTCGGCGCCTGGCTGCTTTTCAGGAAGATACACGCGCTCCGCATGCGCGTGGTGAGCCTTCCGATGGCCGCACCGGCCGCCTCCGCCGCCCTCGGTGGCCGCGGTTCGACAGGTCTCAATTTCCGGGCGGTCGAGGTACAGGATCACGAATATCAGGGCCAGGGCGACTATTGCGAGACCTGCGGCGTCAGCCATATGCCGGACCCTGCAACGCTGGAAGGAAGGGACTTCAGCCTGCGGGAAGCCTGGTCGGCGATCATTGCCGTCGGCCTGCGCCCCTGTTCCGGTGCCATCCTGGTGATGAGCTTTGCGCTTCTGAACAGCCTTTATCTCGGCGGCGTGCTTTCGGTGCTGGCCATGTCGATCGGCACCGCAATCACCGTGACGATCCTGGCAAGCATAGCGGTGGGCGCCAAAGACCTCGCGCTTCGGATCGCCGGCCCCGGTTCACGAACAGGACGGCGCATCGGCCATGCAATCGAAATCGGCGGCGCGCTTTTCGTGCTTTTGGTGGGCCTCTCCCTGCTCGGGGCGTCGCTGCAGGCCTAAGTCAGATCGTTACGACGATCTTGCCGAACTGCTGGTTTGATTCAAGAAAGCGGTGCGCCTCGACGATCTCCTCGAACGGAAAGGTTCTGGCAATGACCGGTCTGAGCAAGCCTTTTTCCAGTCCTGCAAGGATAAACGCCTTGGCCGCTTCCAGCCGAACAGGGTTCCCGGTGATCTCGTGGACGAGATAACCGCGCAGCGTCAGGCTCTTGACAAGCACTGTGAAAAGCGGAAAGGGCGTCGGTTCCGCACTCAGCCCTCCATATTCCAGAAGAAGCCCACCGCGCGACATGGCGGCCGTCAGCGGCTCGAAGATCGGGCCGCCGACCGCATCCAGCACCACCCTGACGCCTTCCGCTCCACTGATCTGCTTTAGACGAGCCTCCAGATCCTCTTCCGCCGAAGCCACAACATGGGTGGCGCCTGCCTGCAGCAGTGCCTCCTTCTTGGCCGACGTTCTCGTGATGGCGATGGGAGTCGCGCCGACAAGATTGGCGATCTGGATCGCGGCAAGCCCGACACTGCTCGAAGCCGCGCTAATGGCGACGAAATCGCCTTTCGCAACCTTTGCGATCTCGATCAGGGCGCCGTAGGCGGTGAGATACGACATCCAGAGGGCGGCTGCGGCCTCGAAGCTCAGTGAGGGCGGATGCCTGACCAGAAGACGGGCTGGAAAGGTGACCTCGTCGCCATAAGCCGGCCAGCGGATCATCGAGATGGGTGGCACGATGCTGACGGCGTCGCCCGGCGCAAATTCTTTGACGCCCTCCCCGACCATGTCGACAATGCCGGCCGCCTCAAGCCCGAGGCCCGAAGGCAGGCTGGGCGTTTCGATATAGGTTCCGGCCCGCAACAGGGCCTCGGCACGGTTGAGGCCGAGCGCCTTGACGCGAATGCGTACTTCACCCTCTCCAGGTGGCTGAGCATCGATAGTCTCGATGCGCAGAACCTCGGGACCACCATGCTCATGGAAGCGAACGACGCGTGCCATTGATACAACTCCGAAATTATTGAGTTGAATGAGCTATGACATCCGTCAAATCCGCGATAAATGCCAGTTTTGGCGAGACAGAAATAACCAGAGCTTTCGAATATGGATCGATTGAGCAGCATGGCCGTATTCGTCAAGGTCGTCGATCTGGGCTCCTTCGCGGCGGCCGCAGGGGCGCTTGATCTTTCCGCTCCCATGGTCGGCAAGCATGTGCAGTTTCTTGAGCAGCGGCTGGGCGCCCGCCTTCTCAACCGGACGACGCGCCGCCAGAGCCTTACCGATCTCGGCCGCGCCTATTACGACCGCTGCCGGATGATTCTCGCAGAAGCGGAGGCCGCCGACGCATTGGCAGTCGATCACCAGTCGGAGCCGCGCGGCCGGCTGAGGGTGGCCGTGCCCGTCCATTTCGGGCGGCATTGCGTCCTTCCCGTGCTGATGGACTTTGCACGGCAATATCCGGCACTGGAGCTGGATCTCTCCTTTGGAGACCGTTTCGTCGATCTTGCCGATGACGGCTATGACCTGGCGATCCGTACCGGCGAACTGGAAAGCCGCGCCGGCGTCATCGCCCGCCGTGTTGCCCGCCAACCCATGGTCGTCTGCGCCTCACCGGCCTATCTTGAAAACCACGGCCGGCCGGATACCGCTGAGGAACTCGCGAGCCATCGCGCGGTAGTCTACCGGCGGTCTGGACCGGTTCCGCCCTGGCTGTTTCCAAAAGAAGGGCTGCCGCCGCTGGAAGTGACTCCGCCCAACCGCATCCGGCTGGACGATCTCGATGCGATCGCCGATGCCGCCGTGATGGGCATGGGCCTGGCGTGGGTGCCGTACTGGCTTGTGCGCGGGCGGATCGAGACCGGCGCGCTGATCAGGCTCCTTCCGGATCAGCCGCCGTTTCTCTACGATTGCCACGCCCTTTGGCTGCAGACGCCGTATCTGCCGTTGAAGGTCCGGCTCGCCGTCGACGCCCTTGCGTCCGCACTGCCGCGGCTCATGAGAGCCGGCGCCTGACTATTTCCGCCGCTGGAAACGAGCCCTCAGCCAGAAGATCAGGAAGAAACAGAGGAGCAGCGCCGCGCCGACGACGAAGCCGAGCACGGGCGAATAATTGCCGATCCAGAGCACCAGTGTCGGCAGGAAATAGATCACCAGTCCGACGCAAAGCAGGATGACAGCGGCGGCAATCGCCTGGGAACGGCTCTCGGGAGTCATGCGGCAGTTCCCTCTGCAATCTCGGTGCGGATATCTTCGAGCTTGCGTTTCTGCTTGCCGTCCGCATCGAAATTCTCCGGCGCAAGCCAGGCTTCGAAAGCGGCCTTGATGACCGGCCATTCGCTGTCGATCATCGAAAACCAGGCGGTATCGCGGTTGGCGCCCCTAGAGATGACGTGCTGGCGGAAGACGCCCTCGAAGGTGAAGCCGTAGCGGCGCGCCGTCACCTTGCTCGCCTCGTTTTCATTGTGGCACTTCCACTCGTAGCGGCGGTATCCGAGATCGTCGAAGACGTGCTTCGCCATCAGGTAATGCAGCTCGGTCGACATGGGCGACCGCTTCATCGCGAGGCCGTGGGCGACGGAACCGACTTCCACCACGCCATTCTTCGGGTCCGGGCGCATGTAGCTCGCCATGCCAACAATCTCGCCGGTGGCGTTCTCGCGGGCGATCAGCGTGACATAGCCGCCCGCCTGACGGACCGACTGCAGCCAGCGATCAAGGTCGTCGGCTGTGGCGTAATCCTCATTGGGAAAATACTTCAGGAGGTTGTTGATGCCCTCCGCGCCGCCGAGTGCGCCCCAAAGCCCCTGCAGGTGCTTTTCCCTTTCATAGGGCTCCAGGGTGACGAACCGGCCCTTCAGGGTAACGGGCGCGGGTGCACCCACTTTGTAATTCTTGAGATCGCGCATGGAAGGCCTCTGTCTTGACGAACAGAGGCTTAGGCCAGCGCATCGGGAAAGGCAACGGGCGCCTCCGATAGGCCGCCACAGAGCAGCCGGATAAATTTCCCTTTGGATCGTTCAACGTCTCTTGACTGACCTAGGTCAATCGTCCTAATCAGTTTGTAGGACAATTGACCTAGAATTGGAACCGGCAGAGGAAGAAGACGAGGATGAACGCTGCAAACACCCGGCAGCATATCGTGGAGGCCGCAGACCAGCTCTTCTACGAGCATGGTTTCGAGGCCACGTCCTTTGCCCACATAGCGGAGGCGGTGCAGCTTTCGCGCGGAAACTTCTATTATCACTTCAAGAGCAAGGACGAGATTCTGGATGCAGTGATTGCCAGGCGGCTTTCAAATACTGCAGCGATGCTCGACGCCTGGGAAGCCGAGAGCCCCACCCCTGCCGAGCGCATCCGGAGCTTCATCCATATCCTCATCACGAACCAGACGAAGATCATGGCCTATGGCTGCCCAGTCGGCACTCTCTGCAATGAACTCGCCAAGCTCGATCACGTTGCGCAAACCGATGCAAGCAAGCTCTTCACGCTGTTCCGCGACTGGTTGGCGCGTCAGTTCGAAGCCATGGGTCGGGGTGCCTATGCCGATGCGCTCGCCATGCATCTCCTGATGCGCAGCCAAGGCGTTGCGGCGCTCGCCACCGCATTTCGAGACGAAGCCTTCATCCGCCGGGAGGTGGATGACATGTGCCAGTGGCTGCAGAGCCAGCAGCCTTGCTGATCAACCCGTTTCCAACCGCTTCCTGACATCCGGCCTGAAGGAGGGCCTGTCCCATGTTCGTCGTCACGCTCCGATTTTCCACCAACAAGTCCCAGGCCCCGCAATTCATGGAGGCCCACAATGCCTGGATCAAACAGGGATTCGAAGACGGCATCTTTTTGCTGACGGGCAGCGTTCTGCCGGGAATCGGCGGCGTGGTCCTGGCCCACAACCTCTCGCGCGCCGAACTGGAGGCGCGCGTTAAGGCAGACCCGTTCGTCAAAGAGGGCGTCGTGACTGCCGATATCCTGGAAATCGCTCCAGGACGCACGGACGACCGTCTGGCATTCCTGAAGGCGTGAACCACCGCCACACCCCGATCGGAGACCGGCACGGACTTTACGCCTCTGACTGGACCGCCGTGTCCTCACCCTGCCAGCTGCCGGTCGCCAATGCAAAGGGCGACCATTCCTCCAGCTCGTAGCGGATGGGCAGGGCGTCGGCCCGCCAGACGACCCTGCGCGGGCGGAACCGCCAATAGCGTTCGGCACCTTCAAGCGGACGGCCTTCCGGATGATCGAAAAGCAGCTCCGCATCGCCGGTCATCTGCAGCAGATTGCCCGTGGAAAAGTCCACAAAGACAAGCCCTGCACGCGGATTGATCGCGATATTGCCGAGCGTGTTGAAGAAGCGATTGCCGACGAAATCGGGTATCGTCAGCCAGCCGTCGTCGCCCACATGCACGAAGCCCGACCGGCCGCCGCGATGGGAGACGTCGACCTGACGCCCGCCCGGAAGGTCGGCATAGGTCGCGACGAAAAATGTGTCGGCCTGCCGCACCAGGGCCAGTGCGGCTCCTTCGAACGTGGAGCTTTCTCGCGGGGGCACAGCGGAAGGCTTTTCCGGTTCTCGCACGAACCTGACCTGCCGAAGCTGGATGTATTTCGGGCAATTGCCGAAACTCTGCTGTACAGAAAGATCGAAGCCGCCAGTATGTCGGTGCAATGTGCCGTTCAGCCGGTTGCGGCGCCGGGTGCCGAGATCGATGCCAAGAAGCGCGAGAGACGCGCCATCATCCATTCCGGTCTCCGCTGGATCGGCAAACTCCCTTTCCAGCTCAACCGAAAGCCTCTCGGAATCCGGCGCCTGGAGAAACCCTGGCAGGCCGGCCCGAAGGGTCGCCCAGACATCACCGCCCGGATCCACGGCTCCCAGGACCACCATCGGCAGCAGTGGATAGAACTCCCGATGCTGATCGATCAGGTGGTCGCGCACCACACGGCGCCCGATCTCGTCCATCCGCGCGTCCACGCCGTACCGCGCCTGGAGAGCAATTTCGCCGGGATGCCATGGCGATGGAGGCAGGATCGGGCTATCCATGACTTACTCCTCAGGCTGCAAGGCCGACCGGCGTCTTCTGGAAATCGACAAAGCCCGGAAGAGCCTCGACTCGGCTGAGCCAGGCGCGGATGTTCGAATAGTCGGCAAGATCCACGTCTCCTTCCGGCGCCCGCGCCACGTAGCTGTAGAGAGCGACGTCGGCGATCGTCGGAGCTTCGGAGGCGATCCAGCGTCGGCCGTCGAGAGCGGCATCGATGAGCGCCAGGATGGCATGCGAGCGGGGAATGACCTCTTCGGCGCGGTAAGGCGCCTTGAAAACGTTGATGAGCCGCGCCTGAGCCGGTCCATGGGCGATCTGGCCAGCAGCGACCGACAGCCACCGTTGAACCTCGGCGGCACCCTTGGCGTCCTCGGGAAGCCAGTCGCTCCGTCCGGCCTTCTTTGCGAGATAGATGAGGATCGCATTGGAATCGCAGACGATCGTGCCGTCGTCGTCGAGCACCGGAACCTGGCCGAATGGGTTCAGCTTGAGGAAGTCGGCCTGCTTGTGCTCCCCTTTCGAAAGATCCACGAAGACCAGTTCGTGATCGATGCCGAGCAGCGACAGAAAGAGCCGGGCGCGATGCGCGTGGCCCGATAGCGGATGGTGATAGAGCTTCATGTCAGCCTCCTGATTGCAATGACGCCGTCATGATGATTGTTAATCCTGATGATAGTAAGATAGAAATCGCAAACTGAACCATTCCGAAAACTGAAATAATTACGGCGGAGGCAGCATGGACCGGTGGCAGGCGATGCGGGTGTTCGTGCAGGTTGTGGATAGCGGCGGTTTTGCCCCGGCTGCCAAGCTCCTGCATATGAGCCCTCCTTCGGTGACGCGGGCTGTCGCCGGGCTTGAAGATTTGATCGGCACGCGTCTTCTCGTCCGCACGACCCGTTCGTTGAAGCTGACGGCGGCGGGCGAAGGTTATGTCGCAGATTGCCGCCGTATCCTGTCGGAGGTCGCGGAAGCGGAAGCCAATGCCGCGGGCAGTTTTACGCAGCCGGCCGGCTTGCTCACCGTCACCGCGCCTGCACTTTTCGGCCGCATCCATGTGCTGCCGGTGATCCTGGATTTCCTGGACCGTTATCCCGCCATGCAGGTGAAGACCGTTTTCGTGGACCGGGTCACCAATCTCGTGGAAGAGGGCCTGGACGTGGCCATCCGCATAGCCACCCTGCCAGCCTCCGGGCTGATCGCCCGCCGCATCGGCTCGATCAGGCAAGTGCTCTGCGGCTCGCCGGACTATTTCAGCCGGCATGGCGAGCCGGAGAAGCCGGAAGATCTGGCGAGCCACGCGATCATCGGGCGCGACGGGCTGTTCGGGCACTCGGAATGGCTCTTCGGCAAGGACAGCGGCATGCGCGTGCCGGTAAGCTCCAGGCTCATCTGCAACACCAACGACGCGGCGATCGCCGCTGCCGTGGCGGGCTTCGGCTTGTCCCGGTTCCAGTCCTACCAGGTCGCACCTGAAATCGAAGCAGGGCGCCTCAGGATCGTGCTTGCGCAATACGAGCGCGAACCGGTGCCGATCCATATCGTCCATGCGGAGGGACGAATGGTCTCCGCCCGCGTGCGGGCCTTCGTCGACTTCGCCGTCGAACACTTTCGACGGCAGGCCGGCATGGATGCGGGAGCCGCGTGAGGCGTGAGGGAGGCTCGCTCAGACCTTGACCTTGGCCGCCGAGACGGTCGCGTCGATATGATCGATCAGCGCATCCGGCAGGCCGAGGCGGCCGGCAAGCAGATCGAGATAGCCGCGTTCGGCGCGGGTATCGGGATCGATCGTCACCCGGGTGGCGGTATAGAGTTCGACCTTCTGCTCCTCGGTGCGGGCGGCGGCGATCAGATCGTCCATGTCGACCGGATTGGCGAGCTCCTGCGCGATGAAGGCTTCGGCCTCGGAACCGAGATCCACCGCATGCACCTTGTCCATGATATTGGCCCGCTCCGCCGCATCGATATGCCCGTCCGCCTTGGCAGCGGCGATCATGGCGCGCACCAGGGTCAGCGCGAAATCATTGCTGAGCTGCGGCGACTGCGGGCTGAACGGAGAATCGGCCGGCGGCGGCAAAAGCGGGGTTTCCGTCTGTGGCGCGGGCTGCGGAGCAGTCTGCGGCGACTGGCCGGACTTGTAGTTCTTATAGGCGAGATAACCGAGACCGGCGATCGCCGCGATGCCGCCGACGGTCGCGACATTGCCGGCGAGGTTGCGGCCGGTCTTCGTGCCGAGGAGTGCGGCAACGATCGCGCCGGTGGCCATCGGATTGTTCTTCGCAAGCTGGGTCGCCTGCCCTGCCCTGTCTCTCACGCTTCCCGACATGCCGGGTATCTGCGACCCCAGAAATTGATCGAGAAGCTTTTTTGCGTCGAACATCGTCATCTCCCGTTGATGGAATATGGTCAGGAGATAGGAAGCATCGTGCCGGATACAAAGAAGATGACGGAAATTTCACCTTCAGCGGCAAGCCTTAAGCCTTCAGCGCCGCCGCTTCGGCAGCGAGCTTGGTGATGCCGGCCCAATCGGCGGCCGCGACGAGCTCCTTCGGCGCGACCCACGAGCCGCCGACGCAGACGACATTCGGCAGCGAGAGGTAGTCATTGGCATTTTTCAGCGAAATGCCGCCGGTCGGGCAGAAGAGGGTGCCGGCGAGCGGCGAAGACAACGCCTTCAGGTAAGCGGCGCCGCCGGCCTGTTCCGCGGGGAAAAATTTCAGGACGTCGTAACCCTTCTCGCGCAACGTCATCACTTCGCTGGCGGTCGCTGCACCCGGCAAGAGCGGAACTGGAGAATCCTGGGCAGCGGAAAGCACGCCGGGCGTGACACCGGGCGAGACGATGAAGGTAGAGCCCGCCTTCACGGCGGCATCCCAGTCGCGGGCATTAAGGATGGTGCCGGCGCCGACATTGGCGCCTTCCACCTCGGCGGCGACCGCCTTGACCGCATCGAGGGCGGCCGGTGTGCGCAGGGTGATCTCGATCGCTCTGAGGCCGCCGGCGACGAGCGCCCGGGCAAGCCCGACCGCAGACTTCGCATCGTCGACGATCAGCACCGGTACCACCGGCTGCAGTTTCAGGATGGAAAGCAGCTTTTGTGTCTTGCTTTCGGTCTGGCCGGCCATGGCGATCATCTCCGCTAAAACGATTGAAATCTTGTGGTGGGAGATAACGCCCAAGCCTGTCATTGTCGAGAAAAAATGCCGCATAGTGCCCATGCGGGTTTGCCAAAACACGACTTTGCACTAGGGTTGCAGAAGGTTCCAAACCAAGTCAGGCGCCTATGGCCAAGGAAATCGAACGCAAGTTTCTGGTGAAAGGCGACGGATGGCGTTCCGAAGTCTCGTCGTCTTCCGATTTCCTGCAGGCCTATATCGCCTCCGGCGACGATCGCTCGGTACGTATCCGCATAATGGACGGCAAGCGCGCCAAGCTCACCATCAAGATCGGCACGAGCCTGATCGCCCGCGACGAGTTCGAATACGAGATCCCGCTTACCGATGCCGAGGAAATGGCGAAAACCGCGATCGGCGTGGTCCTGGAGAAGACCAGACACGAGGTCAAACACGCAGGCTACGTCTGGGAAGTGGATGTCTACGACGGAGCCTATAAGGGGCTCGTAGTGGCCGAGGTCGAGATGGAGGACGAGAGCGCCCAGCCGGAACTGCCGGACTGGATCGGAAAAGAGGTTACGGGTGACCGTCGCTATTCCAACCTGGTCATGGCGACCGAAGATCTGAGCGCAGAGCTGTCCGATGCCCTATCGTCTGAAGCCCGCTAAACGCTTCACCGCCGAGTTTTGCGCGGTGGCAGAAAGCCAGCTTGCCCGCGCGATCCAACTGCTGGAAGAACAGCCGGACGGCCCGCACGAGGCGGTGCACGATGCTCGCAAACGTTTCAAGCGGGTGCGTGCCCTCTACCGGTTGATCCAGCGCGACCAACCTGAATTTCGCCGGCGGGAAAACGCCCGGATCCGCGACATGGCTCACACGCTCTCGGCAGTCCGCGACGCGACCGCGCTGGTGGAGACGGTCAATTACCTCGCAGAACATGCGACCTCGGCGGAAGAACTCGCCGCGCTGACGGTGGCCTCGAATGCGCTGACGGAACGGCGTGATCGGATCGCTTCCGAAGAACACGACCTCCCCGCCAAGATGGCAGCAGCGATCGCGACCTGCAGGCAGGCCATTGCCGCACTTGGAGAACTCGACCTCGACGACGACCCCCGCAAGACGGCAAAACGCCTTGCGGCGGCCTGGAGGAGACAGCGGTTGAGGGCGCTTGCCGCACTTGCCGCCTGCGAGGAACATGCCGACGCCGAAGTCTATCATGAGCTGCGCAAAAGCGGGCAGACCTACTGGATGCACCTGTCGCTGCTCGGCGAGATCTGGCCTTCGGCAATGCTCGCCAAACAGATGCAGGCAAAGGAACTCGTCGATCTGCTGGGCCACGAGCACGATCTTTCGGTCCTGACCGGGCTGGTCAATGAAAGTCCCGAGCTTTTCGGCGACAGCGAGACGCTGGCGCTCGTTCTCGGCGCCATCATCGCCCGCCAGCAGGCCTTGCGTCATGAAGCGATCGAAAAGGCACACGAGGTCTTTGCCGATGGTGCGGAGACCGAAAGCGGCCTGATCCGCCTTCTCTGGGGAAAAGCGGCGACCTCACCGCGAAAGACCAAAAGCCGCAGGGCGAAAGCCAATGGCAGGGCCGGGAAAGAAACCGCGTTGCGCGGCTAGGCGCAAAGCTGTATTTCAGCGCCATGACAGACAATCTCGCTATATCGCGCCCGGAGACATCCGGCGCCTTTCTCGTAGCCGCGCTTTATCATTTCGCGCGTTTCGACCGCTTTGAGAGTTTCCGCGACCCGCTGCAGGCCTTCTGCGACGAGAACGGCATCAAGGGGACGCTGCTTCTTGCCCGCGAAGGAATCAACGGCACCGTTGCCGGCTCCGACGACGCCATTCGGCGCCTGCTCGCCTTTCTCCGTGCGCAGCCGGAATTTGAAAAGCTGGAGCACAAGGAAAGCCGCGCCTCGAAAATGCCCTTCCTGCGCATGAAGGTGCGGCCGAAAAAGGAAATCGTCACGATGGGCGTCGAGGATATCGACCCCAACCGGATCGTCGGCACCTATGTGCAGCCGAAGGACTGGAATGCGCTGATTTCCGACCCGGATACGATCGTCATCGACACCCGCAACGACTACGAGACGGCGATCGGCATCTTCAAGGGCGCAATCGATCCGAAGACGAAGACGTTCCGCGAATTTCCCGACTGGGTGAAGAACAACGCAGGCCTGCACAACAAGCCGAAGATCGCCATGTACTGCACCGGCGGCATCCGCTGCGAAAAGGCGACGGCCTTCATGAAGGAACAGGGCTTCGACGAGGTCTATCACCTGAAGGGCGGCATCCTGAAATATCTGGAGGACGTACCCGCGGAGGAAAGTCTCTGGGAAGGCGCCTGCTTCGTCTTCGACGAGCGCGTCTCCGTTGAGCATGGGCTGAAGGAAGGCAATCACAAGCTCTGCCATGCCTGCCGCAACCCGATCACCGCCGAGGAGATCACCTCGCCCCATTACGAGGAGGGCGTCTCCTGCTCGCATTGCTACGACAGCCGTACGGACGAAGACCGTGATCGCTACCGGCAACGGCAGCACCAGATCGCGCTCGCCAAGAAGCGCGGCCAGAAACATATCGGCGGATGAAGCAGGCATTATTGCCTTCCGTCATCTGAGGAATGGCAAGGGACCGTACCTTCCGACTGGAGATGGAGCATGCCTGCCGGAAGGGTAGTCCCGAGCTGATTTGCAAGCTCGGGACCATATGCATCTGCTCCGGGGCTCATGCGCCGGAGCATTGGTTTTCGATGTTAGATTCCAAGTCCGCCGGCGATATTGATCGCCTCGCCGTTGATGTAGCCCGCATGGGGACCGGCGAGGAAGCAGACGGTTTCCGCCACCTCTTCGAGGGTTGCAATGCGACGGATCGGATGCATATCAAGGATAGCGTCACGGTTCGGAAGCTCGCCGGCGACGTCGGCAGCCATGTCCGTCGGCATGATCCCCGGCTGGACCACGTTTACCGTGATATTGCGAGGCCCGAGGTCGCGCGCGATGCCCTTGGCGTATCCGGCCAGCGCCCACTTCGTTCCGGCATAATCGGCGACCCCCGGGAAGAGTACATAAGAGCCGAGCAGAGAGCCGATGAAGATGATCCGGCCACCGTCGGCCAGTTTGGGCGCTGCGGCACGCGTGTTGGCAATCGTCCCCAGAACATTGACCTGCCACTGACGGTTGTATTTCTCTCCGTCAAGCTCCGGATCGTCCACCGTCTGTCCCTGGATCGCAATGCCGGCATTGTTTACGAGGATATCGAGTCTGCCAAACTCGGCGAGCACCCTGTCGATCAGCGGCTTCGCGGAAGCAAGGTCAGCTTGGTCGCTCTTTACCGAAATCGCGCGTACGCCCTTCCCCCTCAGCTTCTCCACCACAGCTTCTGCCTTATCCGCCGAAGCGGCGTAGCTGATGGCAACGTCTGCTCCGTGGGCGGCAAGCGCTTCCGCGGTCGCAGCGCCAAGGCCCCGGGAACCGCCGGTCACCAGGGCGACCTTTCCTTTCAATGTATTCGACATGAGATTCCTTCCTTTGAATATGTCGCGGGTACCTGATGTCTGGTATCCACCATTAACATAACGGACGTTACGATAACAGTCGTTATGAAATTTGACATTTGCGGTCAAGGGTTTTAATAACGATCATTATGAAATTAGCTGAGCTAATCTGATGGGTCGCCATCGCGAATTTGATGTGGAGAAAGCGCTCGACGGCGTGTTGTGCGTCTTCTGGCGAAAGGGTTACGAGGGTGCGTCCTACGCTGACCTGACCGCGGCGGCCGGCGTCGAGAGACCTGCCCTCTATTCCGCGTTCGGCAACAAGGAAGCACTCTTCCGCAAAGCCCTTGCGCGTTATTACGAGCGATACCTGGACTATATCCCGGCGGCGCTGAAGCTCCCGACATCACGGGAAGTCGCAGCGCACATTCTTCACAACGCAATCGACCTTAATACCCGTTTTTCCAATCATACGGGATGCCTGGTCATCAACGGTGTTCTGGCTGGGTCGGATGACGCCGAACCCGTGCGGCAAATCCTGATAGAAGCTCGCGCCGTTGCCGAGGCGCAGCTTCGTGGACGATTCGAACAGGCAAAGGCGGAAGGCGACCTTCCCGAAACGGCCAAGCCCGGTACCCTTGCAGCATTCCTCATGGCCGTGCTTCACGGCATGGCGGTGCAGGCAAAAGCCGGTTTCAGTCGCGAAACGCTCGAGGCTGTCGCCGAGCAGGCGCTGTCCTGCTGGCCGGGAGCCAAGTCCACACCATCGGGAAAATCATCCTGAAGGCCTGAGCGGCCCTACTCTTCAAAGCGGCTCGTGGAGTCGCGATCGGTCGTATCGCCGTTTGAGCGGAAACGGCGGCAACCAGGACTCCCGGCGGACGGTCCAGAGCTCGTAGGTTGGCATCAGCTGGTCGGGAGCATCCAGGGATCCGAGGTTGACTTCGACTTCGCCCGCGCTGCAGCGGCGGCCACAATATGCGCTCCGCGGTTAACGTAATGTCTTCAGCGATCGGCCGGAAGCGGCGGTCAGGCCGGTTCAGCAGATGAAACATGAGTCGTGCCGTCCAGCTCGACGTATCGATCCAGGTGCCGTAGCCACTTCCGCTCGATGGCCGCTTCAATATCAATGTCGTTTGCGCGCAGATAGAGTACGAATTGCCCGAACAAATCCGCCGCTTCGTTTTCCAAAGCTTCGCGGGTGCCGCCCAATCCATCGGGGTTCGGTCGGGCCTGACCGTTGATGAGCAGATGTTCGGCTGTGAGTTCCCCGAGCTCCTCCGTCAGTTTGAGCAGATACCAATCCTGGGTCCGCGTAATATTGTGCACCCTTGCGTAAAGCTCTCCGACCCGACCGATACGATCGCTTAATTCCCCGAATGTCGCACTCATTCCCTGCCGCCTCCTAATCTTTTCGAACCGATGCCAGGTGGTTTAGCAGGTGCTTGCGACAGGATCTTTGCGGGGCGCTGCTCCGAAACCTTACTCTTCAAAGCGGCTCGTGGAGTCGCGATCACGGTCGTATCGCCGTTTGAGCGGAAACGGCGGCAACCAGGACTCCCGGCGGACGGTCCAGAGCTCGTAGGTTGGCATCAGCTGGTCGGGAGCATCCAGGGATCCGAGGTTGACTTCGACTTCGTCCGCGCTGCACCCGAAAACGGACGAACCGCAGCGCGGACAGAAAAAGCGTCCGGCATAGTCGCGCGTTTCGCCTTCGATCGTCACTGCATCCTGGGGAAAGATTGCCGACGCGTGAAAAAGGGCGCCATGATGCTTGCGGCAGTCGAGGCAGTGACAAAGGCCGACACGGTATGGGGCACCCGACGCCACGATCCGAACGCTGCCGCAAAGACAACCACCCGTAAACCGGTCCATGGTGAATCTCCTCCAAAGTCAAGGGAGCGAATTGTCTACAAGAATAGCGCTGCCGATATCGCCCGGCTCCTATTCCAGCAGCGGCGGCCACAATATTCGCTCCCGCTGGTAACGCAATCTCCGTGTCCGGCTGGATATCGCCACACAAGCAACTCTCACGACAGGAGAACAATGCGCGCCTTCAGGCCGCGCTCACTCCGTCCGGCATCCGGCCGCCGCGATAGATGGCATCGATCTCTTCCGCCGACATCGGTTTGCCGAACAGATAGCCCTGCAATTGGTCGCAACCGCTGAGCCGCAACGCCAGCGCCTGGTTCTTTGTCTCGACGCCTTCGGCCGTGACGGGGATGTTCAGCGAGCGGGCAAGCGCGACGGTCGCCTGCAGCGTGTCCATCGCGGCACCGCCCTCGTCCAGGGCATGCACCATCGACTTGTCGATCTTCATCCGGTTGAAGCCGAACTGCCGCAGATATCCGACACTCGAAAAACCCGCGCCGAAATCATCCAAAGCGATCTTTACCCCGAGGTGTTTCAGCTTTGCGAGCGCGGCACGGGCGCGCGCCGGATTCTGGATGAAGTACCCCTCCGTCATCTCCAAGGTCAGGCGCGAGGGGTCGGTATCTGTCTTGTGGAAGACGGAGGCGACATGCAGCGCAAAGGCGGGATCGCGGAACTGGCCCGGCGAAATATTCACGGAGAGCTTCAGTTCCGGCCACTGTGCCACGGTCTCGCAGGCGCGATGCAGTACGAAGAGGCCGAGCTGGTCGATCAGCCCGGTGGACTCGGCGATCGGAATGAAGACATCGGGCGGGACCGGCCCGTGTCCTCTTCGGTTCCATCGCGCCAGCGCCTCAACCCCGATCAACGTCCAGCTGCCCGCATCGACCACCGGCTGGTAGACGACGTGAAGTTCGCGCCGTTCGATGGCAATCCTGAGATCGACCTCGAGCTGATTGCGCTCCTCCCGCTCGGCATCCATTTCGGGATGGAAATATTCCGTGCGGCCGCCGCCGCTGTCCTTGGCGCGGTACATGGCCATGTCGGCATGGCGCACCAGTTCCTCACCCGAAATCCTGCCGCTGGGCGATATCGCAACGCCGATGCTCGTGCCGATCGTCGCGACGCGGTCGCCGATCAGGAAAGGCTCGTCGAAAAAACCGAGGATTCGGTCGCTGATCATCTCCACGACCTTTGCGACTTCCCCGGTGGAGAGCGCGATCGCAAACTCGTCGCCGCCGACGCGGGCGAGAACCGTCTCGTCCCCCACCAGTGTCTTGAGACCGGCAGCCACGCCGCGGATCAGCTTGTCGCCGGTAGTGTGGCCATAGGCATCATTGACCTCCTTGAAACCGTCGAGATCGAGATAGAGCAGCACCACATGCGTATGCTTGCGGTGGCTTTCTGTCACCAGTTCGCCGAGTGCGGCAAAAAAACCGGCACGGTTGAGGAGGCCGCTCAACCGGTCGGTCATGGCGAGATGCCGCGCAGCCGCCTCGTCGGCCGCCAGACGGTTCAAGGTTTTGCTGCCGCTGACAAAAAGCAGCAGGAAGAACAGGCCGACCATCACAAGCGCGCCGTAGACCAACGGCCGCACCTCGGAATAGCCGAGGCTTCCAGGCAGACGCGACTGCCAGACGAGCCGCTGCAGCAGCTTTCCATGCATGTTGCGGAGCTCGACAACATTTGGCGTCCGCCCTTCCGCATCGGCAAAACGCAGGCCGTCTATGACATAGGTCTCAGCGAGCTTCTCGACTTTGAGAGCATCGAGGTGGCGCGCGAAAATCAGGAATCGCCGTTTCTCGCGCGGTTGCTCCAGCGGTCCCGCCTTGGGACGGATCAACGCCACGCCGACCGCTGCGACGCCCGTTGTCGTCTGCACAAAGCCTGAAGCTTCAGGCAGAGCATCAGGACCGGCGGAGCCTGCCTTGTCGAATAGCGTCCAGATCGACGAATCGAAATAGTCGCGCGGTTTCCAGGATGCGGGCGCTCCGTCCTGATAGGACATCACCACGTTCTGGTCCTTGTCCATCACGATGGCGACGTCGAAGAGATCGCTGTTGGAGGTCATGTCGCCGTAGTTGCTGACAATCCAATCCTGGTCACCCGCGTAGACGAACTGCGCCGCGTCATCCCAGGCGGCATAGTCATTTAGCGTCGCATGAAGCTGGCTGCGAAACGTCTCGATGGCGCCGGTGGTCGTCTCGCGCGAGCGCGCGTCGTCCGCCCGGTTGGTGTAGTCGGCGATACGGCCGAGCGCGGTCAAAATGAAAATCGTCACCAGCACGACGACGATCGCAAAGGCGAACAGCATCGAGGTCACGGCGGAACGACGGCCGACTGACACGGTGCGCCGAAAACGTGACGGAAGAAACGACATGGAAGACCTCGTTAGTCCTACATCTTTCGCGGGTATTCCTTCAGATAGCGTTAAAAAGAAAGGCCGGACCTCCCGCAGGAGGTCCGGCCCATAAGAGTTTCCTTAAATTCTCGTTACCAGGCCGCGATAACGGCGCCTTTGAAGGTCGTGTTGACGAAGTCCTTCACTTCGGCGCTGTGATAGGCCTCGATCAGCGTCTTCAACCAGGCGGCGTCCTTGTCCTTGGACCTGACGGCGATGACGTTGATATAAGGCGCTTTCTCGCCTTCGCGGGCGATCGGATCCGTCTTCGGATTGAGACCGGCTTCAAGCGCGTAGTTGGTGTTGATGACGGAGGCGTCGACATCATCCAGCGAGCGCGGAAGCTGAGCAGCGTCCAGCTCGGCAAACTCGATCTTCTTCGGGTTCTCCGTCACATCGGCCGGGCCGATCTTCAGGCCCTTGCCGGCATCGACCTTGATGAGCCCCTGATCGGCGAGAATCAGCAATGCGCGGCCGCCATTGGTCGGATCGTTCGGAATGGCGATCGTTGCGCCTTCCTTTAATTCCCCGAGGCTTTTGACCTTCTTGGAATAGACGCCCATCGGGAAGTTGACGGTCTGGGCGACGCTGACGAGGTCGAACTTCCGGTCCTTGACCTGGTTATCGAGATAAGGCTGGTGCTGGAAGGAATTGGCGTTGAGCTCACCATCCGCCAGCGCCTGGTTGGGCACGACATAATCGGAGAATTCGAGGATTTCGATATCGAGGCCCTTGCCAGCTGCGATTTCCTTCACCTTTTCCATGATCTGGGCGTGGGGGCCGGGCGTAACGCCGATCTTAATATCTTCGGCGAGCGCCGGAGCGGCGGCGAAGGCGGCAAGTGCCGCGGCGATAATCAGCTTCTTCATGAGTGTCTCCTTTGGTTTAGTCTTTTCCAGTCCTGGGAGGCTGGTATCTCAAAAAAAATCAGGCCTTGCGGTTGCGCTTGTCGAAGCGGCGGGCGAGCGCATCGCCCGCGCTTTGCACGAGCTGCACGAGCACGATCAGGACGATCACGACGGCGAGCATCACCTCTGGCATGAAACGCTGGTAGCCGTAGCGGATTCCGAGGTCACCGAGCCCCCCGCCGCCGACGGCGCCGACCATGGCCGAATAGCCGATCAGGCTGACGATCGTCATGGTGAAGCCGAGCGTGATCCCGGGTTTTGCTTCGGCAAGCAGCACCTTGAAGACGATCTGCAGCGGCGTGGCACCCATGGCGCGTGCAGCCTCGATCAGTCCCTTGTCGATTTCCCGGATCGCGGCCTCCACAAGACGCGCGAAAAACGGGATGGTTGCGATCGTCAAAGGCACGATTGCCGCATTGGTGCCGATCGAGGTGCCCGTGACAAGCCGCGTGAAGGGAATGATCGCCACGACCAGGATGATGAAGGGTGTCGAGCGGGCCGCATTGACGATCGCGCCGATCACACGGTTGCTGACCGGTGCCGGAAAAAGCTCGCCCTTGCCGCTGGTGGCCAGGAAAATGCCGATCGGCAGGCCGACGAGCGAACCGAGAAGCCCTGCGATCGCCACCATCTGCAGCGTCTGCAGCAGCGATTTCGAAAGCAGGCTGAAGAGCATATCAGGCGACATAGCCGAGCACCTCCGTCTTGAGGCCGGTTGCGGCATAGAAGCGATCGGCGCGTCCCAACACGGCAGGATCCGCCGGATAGGCGACGACGAGCGAACCATAGGGCTCGCCGGCGATCTCCTCGATGGAGCCGGCCAGAATGTTGACATCGGCGCCGAGTTCGGAGACCAGACGCCCTGTCAGGGGCTGGAAAGCCGTCGAGCCGAAAAAGACAAGCCGCACCAGGATGCGGTCGCCGATCGAGGGCTGCGGCTTCAGCTTTGAGCCGATCCAATCCGGCAGCTTGGTTCCGAGTGCGGCGGAAAGCAGCGAGCGTGTCGTTTCGTGTTTTGCCCCGGTGAAGATATCGAAGGTGCGACCCGCCTCAACGATCCTGCCGCGATCGATCACCGCAACGTCGGAGGCGATCGTCTTCACCACCTCCATTTCGTGGGTGATCAGCAGAACGGTAAGCCCGAACTCGGCATTGATGCGCTTCAGGAGGTCGAGGATCGATTGCGTCGTTTCCGGATCGAGCGCCGAAGTGGCCTCGTCGGAGAGCAACAGCTTCGGCGACGTGGCGAGCGCCCGGGCAATGCCGACGCGTTGCTTCTGGCCGCCCGATAGTTCCGCCGGATAACGGTTGGATTTGTCGCCGAGGCCGACGAGATCGAGGAGCGGCGCCACCTTGTCTCGGATTGCCTTCCCGTCGAGGCCGGCAATTTCCAGCGGCAGCGCCACATTCTCGAAGGCCGTGCGCGAAGACAAAAGGTTGAAATGCTGGAAGATCATGCCGACCTGGCGGCGCAGGTCGCGAAGGCCGGTTTCCGAAAGGCCGCCGACCTCGATGCCGTCGACGACGACGCGGCCGGAGGTTGCCTTTTCCAGCCCATTGACGAGGCGGATCAGGGTCGATTTGCCGGCCCCGGACCGGCCGATAATGCCGGTGATCGCGCCGCGCGCAACCGAGAGGTCGACGCCGTCGAGAGCGAGGAACTGGTTCTGTTCACTGCTGCCGAAGCGCTTGGTCACCGCTTCGAAGGAAACCATCGGCTGGACGGCGGCGTGCGGCACCGCCTCGGCAGACGCCGGAAGGCTGCCCGCCTGCGCTTGCTGCACTGTCTGATTTGTCGGGTTCATTTGAGAGCTCATTTCAGCCGCGCAAGCTGGCGCAGCTCAGGTCACGGAAAAGGATGTGCTGCCGCTCAGCAACACATTCGACGTGTGAAGCGCCGATCTACCATTCTCCAGGGCCCTCTTTCAACGACTGATATGCAAGCCGGCCATGCGGCTGCTTGACGCTTTATGACACTGCGCCGCTGCAAATGCCGAGGAAAGAAATTCCAGATAACTCTCCGCATTGAAAAAATGTATGCCGACGGAAATCCGTCAGGCACGCGCCGTCAGGTCAACCCCAGACATTCAAAGTTAGAGCTTGCCTGCCTTGGCCACGCGGATTGCACCGGAATTGCCATGCGGGAATTCAACCGCCAGATCACGATACCATTTACCGCTTTTCTTGATCGTCCGTTCCTGGGTTTCGTAGTTGACGTGGACAAGGCCGAACCGCATCCGGTAACCTTCCGCCCATTCGAAATTATCCATCAGGCTCCAGGCAAAATAGCCCTTCATCGGATAACCGTCCGCGATGAGATCGGCCACCACCGACAGGTGCTCGACATAATAGTCGAGGCGCGGCTGGTCATCCACCTCGCCGGCCACCGGCTCGATGTTGTAGCAGGCCCCGTTTTCGGTGATGTAGCAATCCGGCAGGTCGTAGCGGCGGTAGAGATCCTCGACAAGCAGTTTCAGGCCCGGCGCATAGACTTCCCAGCCGATATCGGTCTTGACGTCGCTGGCGCGCTTGGCCTCCACCGTCCACGGAAAATCGCCCTTGCGCTCCGGATCATCATGGACCCGCAGCGGCGTGTAGTAGTTCAGTCCCCACCAGTCGAGCTTTTGGCTGATGGTCTTGAGGTCGCCTTCTTCCACGACCGGCATACGGTCGCCGAGCGCTTCCAGAAACTCCTCCGGATACGCGCCCTCGAAGATCGGATCAAAAAAAGCGCCGTTGTGGAACTGGTGGGCGCGTTCGCCCGCCGCGCGATCGGCAGGGCTGTCGGAGCCCGGGATGACGGAATTGGCATTGATGACGATGCCGACCGGGACCTTCGGCGAAACCTGACGGATCGCCTCGACGCCGAGCCCGTGAGCGAGGTTGACGTGATGCATGGCGTGAAGAGCCGCCTGCATATTCTTCTCGCCGGGCGCATGGATGCCCCAGAGGTGACTGAGCCAGACGATGCACCAGGGCTCGTTGAAGGTCGCGACCGCATCCAGACGGTCTCCGAACCGGTCCATGACCACCTTGGCATAGCGCTGGAAGGCATAGGCCGTCGAGCGCGCCGCCCAACCGCCCTCGCCCATCAGCGTGAGCGGCAGATCCCAGTGGTAGAGCGTCGCATAGGTCTTGATGCCGCGCGCCTTGCAGCCGTCGATCAGGCGGTCGTAGAAATCCAGCCCCTTTTCGTTGATCGGCCCGGTCCCCTCCGGAATGATACGCGGCCAGGCGATCGAGAAACGATAAGCCTCGACGCCCATCTCCTTGATGAGATCGAGATCCTGTTCCCAGCGATTGTAGTGGTCGCAGGCGATATCGCCGTTGTGGCCCTGATAGACACGGCCCGGCATGTTGGAAAACGCGTCCCAGATGGAGGGCTTGCGTCCGTCCGCCTTGGTCGATCCTTCGATCTGATATGAGGCGGTTGCCACGCCCCACAGAAAATCGCCGGGGAAGCGGGAGGCGAATTTTTTGGGATTGGGTGTCTTGGGATTGGTCATGGGGGCCGCCGTAGCTTGTTGCGGATCTATCGAACCATCTTCGGCGGCGGTTTAACCAAGCCCGGCGCAGTTGTACAGGGTGCGAAGTGATAATTCTGAAACGTTGCAGGAAGAAGGAGACAACTTCTGACAAAAGCCTCTTTTGACCTGACCAACCGGGCATGAACCCGGCTGGCTTTATCAAAGGATTGATGGATGGCCGATCAGGCCCCAGGCTTCACCCAGGCCCCATTCCTCTTCGAAGAGGCGACGCAGGCTTCGACGAAAGCAACGCCCTTCACGCCGTCGTCGACGGTCGGATAGACGACGCCGCTATCCAGTTTGGCGCCTTTCTTTCTGGCATTGATGGCGCGCGCAGCCTCGGTGTAGATCGTCGCGAAGGCTTCGAGATACCCTTCCGGATGGCCCGAGGGGATGCGGCTGACGCGAGCGGCCGCAGCGCCGGCCCCTGCTCCGGCACGGGTGAGCAGGCGTTTCGGTTCGCCGAAAGGCGTGAACCACAGATAGTTCGGGTCCGCCTGAACCCATTCGATGCCGCCTTTGGTACCGTAAACGCGGATCTTCAGGCCGTTCTCATTTCCCGGCGCCACCTGACTGCACCAGAGCATGCCCTTGGCGCCGCCTTCGAAGCGCAGCAGCACATGGCCGTTGTCGTCAAGCCGGCGGCCTTCGACGAAGGTATCGAGATCGGCGGCAAGGCTTTCGAGCGTCAGCCCGGTGATGAAGCAGGCGAGATTATAGGCATGCGTGCCGATATCACCGGTCGAACCACCGGCACCGGATTGGGCCGGGTCGGTGCGCCAGACCGCCTGTTTGGCGCCGGTCTGCTCGACCGCCTCGGTCAGCCAGTCCTGCGGATATTCCACCTGAACGATGCGGATCTGTCCGAGATCGCCGTTGGCAATCATTTCGCGGGCCTGCCGCACCATCGGGTAGCCGGTGTAGTTGTGGGTGAGGATGAAGAGCGCGTCGCTCTCGTCCGCCACTTTCTTGAGCTTCTTCGCATCGGCAAGGTTCGAGGTCAGCGGCTTGTCGCAGATCACGTGGATACCGCGGCGCAGGAATTCCTTCGCCGCGTCGTAGTGAACGTGGTTCGGCGTGACGATGGAGACGGCTTCGATGCCCGTCTTCAGCTTGGCCTCACGGATCGCCATGTCTTTATAGCTGCCATAAGTGCGCGACGGATCGAGTCCGAGGTCGCGGCCGGACGCAGCGGCCTTTTCCGGCGTCGACGACAGCGCACCCGCGACGAGCTCGAACTGGTCGTCCAGCCTCGCCGCCATGCGGTGCACCGCCCCGATAAAGGCGCCCGCGCCGCCGCCCACCATGCCGAGCCGGATCCGCGGCTCCCGCGCCTGTTCGTCCTTGCCTTCGATTGCCATGAAATATCCTCTCCTGAAACCTACAATTGATGAGAGAGCGACCGCCCCTCATCCGCCCTGCCGGGCACCTTCTCCCCGCCCGCGGGGAGAAGGAAACATGCTGCAACCTCTGCGCTCCCTCCGCCACCAAGGCAGGGCACATACCCTCTCACCGTCAAAACGGGGAGAGGGTTAGGGTGAGGGCAATAGGTCCTAAAGCCCCAGCATCCGCCGGTTGGCGGCGTCGTCGGTGCCGCCGCTGGCGAAATCGTCAAATGCTCTTTCGGTGACGCGGATGATGTGAGCCTTGACGAATTCAGCCCCTTCGCGAGCGCCATCTTCCGGGTGCTTCAGCGCGCATTCCCATTCGACCACCGCCCAGCCGTCGAAATCGTTGGCGGCCATCTTGGAGAAGATCGCACCGAAATCCACCTGCCCGTCGCCCGGGGAACGGAACCGACCGGCCCGGCCGACCCAGCCCTGATAACCGCCATAAACACCCTGGCGGCCGGTCGGATTGAACTCCGCGTCCTTGACGTGGAACATCTTGATCCGATCCTTGTAGATGTCGATGTGATCGAGATAGTCGAGGCACTGCAGCACGTAGTGCGACGGGTCGTAGAGCATGTTGGCGCGTTTGTGGTTCTTCACCTGCGCCAGGAACATCTCGAAGGTGACGCCGTCATGCAGGTCCTCGCCCGGATGGATTTCGTAGCAGACATCGACGCCGCAATCCTCCGCATGATCGAGGATCGGCGTCCAGCGTTTTGCGAGTTCGTCGAAAGCTGTCTCGACGAGCCCCGCCGGGCGCTGCGGCCACGGATAGATGAACGGCCAGGCGAGAGCGCCGGAGAAGGTCGCGTGAGCCTTGATGCCGAGGTTCTTTGACGCCGAGAGGGCCATCTTCACCTGCTCGACCGCCCAGGCCTGCCGCGCCCTCGGATTGCCGCGCACTTCCGGTGCGGCAAAGCCGTCGAAGGCCTCGTCATAGGCCGGATGCACGGCGACCAGCTGGCCCTGGAGATGGGTGGAAAGCTCCGTCACCTCGATGCCGTTCTGGCGCGCGATCCCTGCGAATTCGTCGCAATAATCCTTGGAGGTCGCCGCCTTCTTCAGGTCGATGAGCTGTCCGGCCCAGGTCGGCACCTGCACGCCGATATAACCCTTCTCCGCCGCCCATTTGGTGATCGCATCCCACGAATTGAACGGCGCGGCATCGCCCGCGAACTGACCGAGAAAGAGGGCGGGTCCCTTGATCGTCTTCATGGTTTTACTCCCTGGGTAATGACGGCGAAAATGACAGACATGAAAAAAGGCGCGCTCCGTCGACGGCGCGCGCCTTGGCAATAAATTAGAACGGAGAATCCGGGAAATAGAAGTCCTTGGCGTTCTCCTTCGTCACCAGCGTGGCATCGAGGATATATTCGCCGCTGACCGGAACCTGGTCGTAGAAATGGGCGGCGGTGAGCTGCATGGCGGTTGCCACCATCGACGGCGGATAGAGCACGTCGACCGGGATCATCTTGTCGCCGTCCATGACGCGCTTGACCATGTCCTTGGAGCCGGCGCCGGCAACCACATACTGGATGTCGGTGCGCTTGGCTTGCTGGATGGCTTCGAGCACGCCGACCGCCATGTCGTCGTCCTGACACCAGACCACGTCGATCTTCGGATATTTGGTGAGGTAGTCCTGCATGACGCGGAAGGCGTCGTCGCGGTTCCAGTTACCGTACTGCCGCTCCAGGATCTTGACGCCGGAGCCTGCGATACCCTTGTCGAAACCATCCTGGCGCTGCTGGTCGATCGGGATGGGCAGGCCACGGATGACGACGACTTGGGCGTTCGGCGTGGTCTTCTTGATGTATTCGCCCGCAACCTGGCCAAGCGCCGGGTTGTTGCCGGCGACATAAAGGTCACGAACCGAGTTGTCATTGTTCGACGGCGCACGGTCGACCAGAGCGACGAACTTGCCCGAATCCTTGACCTGCTGGATGGCGTTGACAAGCGGATCGGGATCGGTCGGCAGGATGACGAGGCCGTCGATGCCCTGAACGGCAAGATCCTGCACTGCATTCGCCTGGCTTGCCGGATCGGGCGAGGTCTTGACGATGACGTTCAGACCCTTGTGCTCCTGCATCAGAAGCTTGGCGACGCGTTCGGCATGGAACACGACGCCCGCCGTCCAGCCGTGGTCGGCCGCCGGAATGGAGACGCCGATGGTCACCTTCTTCTCCTCCTGCGCCCAGCCGAGGCTGGGACCGACGGCGACCGAAGCAGCGAGCGCCGCGGCAGCCATCCCGAAAGTTCTTCTACGCATGTTCTCTCTCCCTAGCATCAGGTCTTTTCATTCGTGATCGGACGCGACCCGGAGCCCGACCAATCTCCTCACGTGTTGCGTTTCATTTTCGCATCAGCGACCGCTGCACCAGCATGGCGATGATGATGATCGCTCCCTGGATGGCGCCGATCAGGTATTCGCTGACGAAATTCGAAAGCAGCATGATATTGCCGACGATTTCGAGAATGAAGGCGCCGCAGACCGTGCCCCAGATGCGCCCCACCCCTCCGCGCAGCGCCGTGCCGCCTACGACCACCGCTGTGATCGCCTGCAACTCCCACAGAATGCCGGTTGTGGCAGAGGTGGAGCCCAGGCGCGGGACGTAGAGCAGCACGGCGACTGCGACGCAGAGGCCCTGGATGACGTAAGCCACCGTGCGGACCCTGTTGACGGAAATACCGGAATAACGCGCCACGTCCTCGTTCGACCCGACGGCGACCACATGCCGGCCGTAGCGGGTGCGATAAAGAACGAAGGCACAGATGGCCGCGGTCACGAAAATGATGATGATCGGCACCGGAATGCCGCCCACCGAGCCGAAATAGACCGGCCGGTAGAGCGCCTGCAGCTCGCGGTCGCGCAGCGTGATGGCGCCCCCCTGGGAGAGCCAGGTGGTAAGCCCGCGATAGATGCCCATCGTACCGAGCGTAGCGATAAAGGGTTCGATGCGGCCGATCGTGGTGATCAGCCCGTTCGCAAGCCCACACGCGGCGCCCATCGCGATCGTCAGACCCATGCCCGCAATCAGCAGCAGCGTTGGATCGGCAATCGTTCCTGAATTCAGAAACAGGATCATCAGGCTCGCCACAAAGGCGACCATCGAGCCGACGGACAAATCGAGCCCGCCCGACGAGATCACATAGGTGGCGCCGAGCGCGATGATCGCGATGAAGGCGCTGCGGGTGATGACGTTGAGAATATTGGCGACCGAAACGAAATTCGGGTTGGCGAAATAGCCGAGCACCAGGAGAAGTGCGAGCGCAATGAACGGCGCGATCGCCGCCATGTCCCAGTCCTTGGATGTCTTCGGCGCCTTCGCCGGTTCGGTTGCGACGGAACTCATCAGGCCGCCTCCCCCGTTTTCACGCCCGTCGCAAGCTGGACGATCTCATTCTCGTTCATATGCTCTCCCGTCACCTCGCCGACGATCCGGCCGGACCGCATCACCAGAATGCGGTCGCAAATGCCGATCAGCTCCGGCATTTCGGAGGACACGACGATGATCGAACGCCCTTCCTCAGCCAGCCTGGCGATAAATTTGTAGATCTGTTCCTTGTTGCCGATGTCGATGCCACGCGTCGGCTCGTCGATGATGACGATCGAGGGGTCGAGCATCATCATCTTGGCAAGCAACAGCTTCTGCTGATTGCCGCCGGAAAGCTGACCGGCCAGGATGTCCTTCCGGCCGGTGCGAATGTCGAAATCGCGGATCGCCTGATCGAGCGCCTCGCTCTCCCGCTTCCGGTCGATCTGCAGCGCGCCGACGAACTTGCCGAGCGAAGAGAGCGTCAGGTTGACGCGCAGGTCCTTGCTGAGCAGCAGGCCCTTGCCTTTCCGGTCTTCGGAAAGGTAGGCGATGCCGGCCTTCAGGCTCGTATGGACGTCACGGAAATCGACGGGCCGGCCGTTGAGACGTACGGCGCCACGGCTCGGACGAAGGCCGACCAGACCTTCCATCAGCTCTGTGCGGCCCGCGCCGACCAGCCCGGCGAAGCCGAGGATTTCGCCCTTGCGAAGCTCGAAGGAAGCGTCCTGCGCATAACCGGGGACATTGAGATGAGCGACCTGCAAGACCGCTTCTCGCGCCGCCGCTGCCTGACGATCGGGATAGAGCTTCGCCACGTCGCGGCCGACCATCAGGCGCGCCATGTCGGCCGGCTCAAGCTCGCTTGCCGGATGCGATGCAACCAGACGACCGTCGCGCAAGACGGTTACGCGGTCGGCGATCTCCTTCACCTCCGGCAGGCGGTGCGAGATATAGAGCACCCCAACACCCTTGGCACGGATGTCCTTGATGACCTTCAGGAGCGCTTCGGTCTCGTGAGGCGTCAATGAGGCGGTCGGCTCGTCGAAGATGACGATCCGGTGCGGCACCAACAACACCCGGGCGATCTGCACGATCTGGCGCTGGGCGATCGACAGTCGCGAAACGATCGCATTGGGATCGATATCGCCGCCGAGATCGCGGATGGCGCTTGCCGCGCCTTCGTTCATGGCTCGGTCGTCGATGAAGATGCCCTTGTGCAGTTCACGGCCGAGATAGATGTTCTGTGCGACGGTCAGATCCGGAGCGAGCAGGATTTCCTGATGCACCAGAACGATGCCGCGATTTTCCGCATCCACCGGGCCCGAGAAACTCACCACCTCGCCGTCCATGCGCATTTCGCCGCGAGTCGGCGGCTGGTTGCCCGCAAGGATTTTCATCAAGGTTGATTTGCCGGCGCCGTTTTCGCCGATGATGGCATGCACCTCGCCGGGACGGACAGTGAGGTTGACGTCCTTCAGGACCTCGACAATGCCGAAGGTCTTGGAAAGGCCGACAGCCTCCAGAAGCGGCGCTAACGGACTCGTCTCCGGTTCCGTCATGGATGGACACCCCGCAGGCTGCAACGGCCGATCCCGCAAGGGGTCGCCGCGGAACCGACAGCGCGTATCGAAACAGCGAACTGCACCCTGAATTTCCTCCCGACGACGACGCTAACCGAGTTTCTGAGGTACGTAAAGCAGGATTGTGCGAAAATAGTGGTTTGCCTGGATGGCCTTTACAACCAAGGATGCGGACGCGACTTCCGCCGTTCCGGCAACTACCTCGAATTACTTAGGGAGTTCATCGGCAATTCAACCGGTGAACGAGGGTTTGCGGTGCCTCTCGGTCGCGACGAGGATCAATGGTCGGTGTATGCTTGCGGAAAAATGGTTTTGGGAGCGACCGCGATGACGACTGAGACACTGTTTTCCATGGCGGCACGCCTTGCAGCGGATTTTCGCGCATCGGTCCTCAACCGCCCTCATCGCCCTGGCCGGGACTATGCAGCATCGGTCGAGGCTTTTTCCGAAGATTTGCCGAAGCAGGGAACCGATATGGAAGATGTCTTGGCTTTGCTTGCCGAAAAGGCAGATCCGGGCCTCCACCTGATGGTTGGGCCGCGGTTTTTCGGCTGGGTCATCGGCGGCTCCCATCCGGTGGGCGTCGCCGCGGATTTTCTCACCAGCGCCTGGGGACAGAACGCCGGAAACCACACGGCCTCGCCCTCGGCAGCCGCCGTCGAGACCGTTGCGGCCCGCTGGCTGCTCGACGTTCTGTCGCTTCCGCCGGGATGTTCGGTCGGTTTCGTCACCGGTGCGACGGTTGCCAATTTCACCTGCCTTGCAGCGGCGCGAAGCCAGGTGCTGCGGAACGCCGGCTGGGACGCGGATGCCAGAGGCCTGTTCGGCGCACCTCCGATCACTGTCCTGATCGGGGATGACGCTCATACCACCGTCTTCTCGGCGCTGCAGTTCCTGGGGCTCGGACATGATCGCGTGGTCCGGATAGCGACAGACGACCAGGGCAGGATCGACAATGTCGCCTTCGCCGGGTCGATTGCCGAAGTGAACGGCCCGGCCATCGTCATCCTGCAAGCCGGACAGATCAATACGGGCGCCTTTGACGATTTCGCCTCGCTCATCCCGCTGGCAAAGAGCAAGAACGCCTGGGTCCACCTAGACGGAGCCTTCGGCCTTTGGGCGCAGGCCTCTCCCAAAACCCGTCACCTCGCCGTTGGCTTGGATCAAGCCGACAGCTGGGCGACCGACGGGCATAAATGGCTGCAGACCCCCTATGACAGCGGCTATGCGATCGTCAGGGACGAAACCGCCCACCGCCGCGCCATGACGATCGCCGCCAGTTATCTGCCGCTCGCCAGCAACGACGAGCGCGATCCCTCCCATTATGTGCCTGAGCTTTCGAGACGTGCCCGGGGGTTTCCCACCTGGGCGATGATGAAGCATCTCGGTCGCGACGGAATCACTGGACTTGTCGACAACGCCTGCGATGCAGCGGTCCTGCTGGCGGAAAGGCTCGCGGCTGAACCTGGAATAGCCGTCGTGAACGAAGTGGTCCTCAATCAGATCGTCCTGCGTTTCGGCAGCGACCTGCCACCGGAACAGGGCGATCAACTGACGAAAAATACGATTTTAAGGCTGCAGCAAGAAGGATCGATGTTTGCCGGCGGCGCGAGCTGGCGGGGCAGGCAGGTGATGCGCCTTTCGGTCATCAACTACCAGACGACGACCGATGTGGCGGCGGATGTGGCCGAAACGATCGTCGAAGCCTATCGCGCTGTCAGATTCGGCCATGCTTCGGTCTGAAACACCGACGGAGGGCTGTTCTAGCCCTCCGTCGGAGCCCAGGCTCCTGAAAACCTGGGCGTTCTCCGAGAAAGAGGCGGACCGTCAAACGTAGCGGTTGACGACGTTTTCCAGATATTCCTGGCGGCCGGACTTCGGCTCGGGGTTGATGTTGTTCTTTTCGACCCACGCGGCGATATCGTCCAGCTTGTATTCGCCGCGCAGCATCTTCTGGTATTCCGGGCTGTCCCATTTCTCGTAGCGGGCATCCAGCGGCTTCTTGAGCGCGCCGTCGTCCAGCATCTTTGCCGCCGCCTTGATGCCGCGGGCGCAGCAATCCATGCCGCCGATATGGCCGATCAGGAGGTCCTGCGGGTCAAGAGACTGGCGGCGGAGTTTGGAGTCGAAATTGGTGCCGCCGTTCTGGAAGCCGCCGCCGGAGAGGATGTGGTAATAGGCGAGCGCCATTTCCGGCACGTTGTTCGGGAACTGGTCGGTATCCCAGCCGGATTGGTAGTCGTTGCGGTTCATATCGATCGAACCGAAGATGTCGAACGTATTCGCCATGGCGATCTCGTGTTCGAAGGAATGTCCGGCAAGGATGGCATGGCCCTGCTCGATA
Source organism: Neorhizobium sp. R1-B (assembly GCF_004368875.1). NCBI lineage: Bacteria > Pseudomonadati > Pseudomonadota > Alphaproteobacteria > Hyphomicrobiales > Rhizobiaceae > Neorhizobium > Neorhizobium sp. R1-B. The sequence continues at coordinate 3,719 of NZ_SOEM01000032.1, read as the reverse complement.
TTGACCTTCACTTCCTTCTCGAGCCCGTTCTTCTGCAGGAAGGCATAAACGGTCGAAACGTCGTAGTCGTACTGATGTTTGGTCGGTTCCTGCGGCTTCGGCTCGATCAGGATCGTGCCTTCGAAGCCGATCTTGTACTTGTACTCGACCACGAGATTGAGAAAGCGGCCCATCTGGTCGAGCTCGCGGGTGAAATCCGTATTGAGAATGGTCTCGTAACCCTCGCGACCACCCCAAAGCACGTAATTGGCGCCGCCAAGGCGCTTGGTGGCATCGAGGCAGGTCTTCACGGTCGCGGCAGAAAAGGCGAAGACATCCGGATCCGGGTTGGTCGCGGCACCGGCCATATAGCGGCGGTTGGAGAAGAGGTTCGCCGTGCCCCAGAGAAGCTTCACGCCGGTCTCGGCCTGTTTCTTCTCGAAATAGTCGACGATCTCGTTGAGGTTCCGGGTGTTTTCGGCAAAGTTGTTGCCTTCCGGGCGCACGTCCGCGTCGTGGAAGCAGTAGAACGGCGCGCCGAGCAGTTGGAAGAACTCGAATGCGACGTCGGCTTTCAGCTTCGCCGCCTGCATGGTGTCCTCGAACCAGGGGCGCAGGAAGGTCTGGCCTCCAAAGGGGTCGCCGCCCGGCCAGGTGAAGGTATGCCAGTAGGCGACCGCAAAGCGCAGATGGTCTTCCATGCGCTTGCCGCCGACGATCTCATCAGGATTGTAGTGACGGAAGGCGAGCGGATTGGTGCTCTCCGGCCCCTCGTATTTGATCTTCTGGATGTCTCCGAAAAAGCCTGTGCTCATGGTTGTTTCTCCTTGGGTATTCAAATTGTCCGGTTGGTTCATGAAGCGCCCCCTCATCCGACCCTTCGGGCCACCTTCTCCCCAAGGGTAGAGGGGGACTGAAGCACCGCCGCGATCCTTCTCCCCTTGGGGAGAACGTGCCGGCAGGCGGATGAGGGGGCGCCTCGGTTTAATGCGCCAAGACCCGCACCGCCGGGTAGGCAGCTCGGTAGCGGGCGTAGGCGGTTTCGTAGGCCCCGCTCAGCGAAGCGACCGGCTCGATCGTCTCGTCGGTCTTCGGCGCCGAGCAGACGGTAAGCGGATCAGCACCCGTCGCCGCGATCAGGCCAAGGCGAGCGGCACCGAAAGCTGCGCCGAAATCACCGTCCGCAGGGATATCGACCGGCACGCCGAGCGACGTTGCGATCGAAGCGAGCCAGTAGCGCGAGCGCGAACCGCCGCCGATCGCAGTCACCCGGGAAATCGAGGTGCCTGCAGATTTCAGCGCCTCGAGATTGTCGCGGATAGCAAAGGTCACGCCCTCCAGCACCGCCTGCGTCAGCGCCGCACGGTCCCTTTCGTGCCCGAGGCCGATGAACGAGCCGCGGATCACCGCGTCATTGTGCGGCGTGCGTTCCCCGGAGAGATAGGGCAGGAAGGTGACGCCGGTCGGCGCCTTCAGCCTGTCGCCAAGTTCCTGGGTCAATTCGGCGGCGGACCGGCCGGCAATGTGCGAATACCAGTTGAGCGCGTCGGTTGCCGACAGGATGACCCCCATCTGGTGCCAGGTCTTCGGCAGCGCATGGCAGAAGGCATGCACGGCACTTTCGGGCTTCGGCAGATAAGAGCCATTGGCAGCAAAGAGCACGCCCGATGTACCGAGCGAAACAAAGGCATTGCCCTCTGCAACCGTGCCCATTCCGCAGGCGGAGGCGGCGTTGTCCCCTGCCCCGCCGGCGACCACGACACCGCCGGAAATACCCCAGGCAGCCGCCAGTTCGCCGCGCAGCTTGCCGGCCTGGTCCGTGCCTTCGACGAGCGATGGCATCTGGCTTTCGGAAAGGCCGGTTGCCGCAAGCAATTCGGACGACCATCTGCGCGCGCCCGTATCGAGCCAGGAGGTTCCGGCCGAATCCGACATTTCCGAAATATGTTCGCCGGTCAGCCAGAGACGCAGATAATCCTTCGGCAGCAGCACCTTGGCCACTCTGGCGAAGATTTCCGGCTCGTTGTTCTTCACCCAGACGAGTTTCGGTGCGGTGAAGCCGGGGAAAACGATATTGCCGGTCAGCTTGCGGAAAATCGGATTGGCGTCGAGCGCTGCGGCTTCTTCATAGGAGCGCGTGTCGTTCCAGAGGATGCAGGGACGCAGCACCTTGTCCTCGGCATCGAGCAGTGTCGCGCCATGCATCTGACCGGACAGGCCGATGCCCTTCACCGCGGCCAGTTCCTTCGGGAACTTCGCCTTGAGGCCCGCGACCGCCTCCTCCGTCGCGCGGATCCACTGGGCCGGCTCCTGCTCCGACCAGCCGGAATGCGGACGCGAGACGTCGAGCGAACCGGTCGCCGAGCCGATGATCTTCTGATCGCCGTCGATCAGCATCGCCTTGACGCCGGAGGTGCCGAGATCGAGTCCCAGATACATGGTGTTTCTCCTTTTTCCGCCGACTTTTCTCCGGCGGTTTGTTTGTTTTAGGCGCACCCGCAGCCGCCTCACGCTGTGCGTGCGGCACCGTTCAGGGCAGATTGTCCTTCAAGAAAATGTCGATGCGGATGCGCTCCTGCGCGGCGATCACCGGCAAGCCGTCCGCCTTGGCCGTGAGCACCCGGATGGCGCTGCGGACTTCGTGCCCCGCATCCTGATTCAGAACGGCATCGATAACCCCGCCGACAAGGGCGGAACGTGTGGAATTGGTAAGCTCGTGAGCAATCACGACCGGCCGCTTGACGATGTCCGCCTTCTGGATCGCGCGGATCAAGCCGCGATTGCCGGCGCCGAGGCTGTAAATGCCCGCGATATCCGGGTGCCGACTGAGCGTATCGGCGACCATGCTCTCGGCAAGCACCGGATCGTCGCGCCCTTCCAGCACCGGCAGGACGACGATGTTAGAATAGTGGTCGCCGATGACGGCCGAAAAACCTTCCAGACGCTCCCGATGGTCGCGCACCAGCATGGAACCCGCCAGCACCGCAACAGTCGCCTCGCGACCGCTCAGAAACCGGCCCATCAGGCTGCCCGCCGTGCGCCCGGCAGCGATATTGTCTATCCCCGCATAATGATCGCGCGACGAGTCGGGCAGGTCCGAAACCAGGGTGACCATCGGAATGCCCGCCTCACGAAGGCGCATAGCCGCCTCCCGGACGCCCGGCGCATCAATGGCGACAAAGGCGACGCCGGCCGGCTTTTCGGCCAGCACGTTCTCGAGCGCGGCAACGAGAGCCTTGGCATCGAAGGGCGGAACGTCGACGATCCGGATCCTGGTCCGCTCCGCGCTTGACCGGGCAACCGCGCCGCGCACTTCCTCATGCAGGCCGATCATGAAGGAATTGTCGTTTTCCGGAAGGATGAAGACGAAGGAATAGGTTCGTCCCTTGGCAAGGTTTGCCGCCGCCAGATCGCGCACGTAGCCGAGCGAGGCGATTGCCTCCTCCACCCTGGCACGCGTCACGCCGCGAACACCCGGCCGGCCGTTGAGAACCCGGTCGACGGTCGCAAGGCTGACGCCCGCACTTTTGGCGATGTCATGCACTGTGGGCTTCATGAACTCCTCCGCAAAGAGGTCCTAGCTCAATTTTTGAGGTACGTAAATCAGAATTTCGCAGACGCCGCTCGAAGTTCTGGAAATCTACCCCAATCGGGATAGGGGGGAGCCTATTGGCTCCGCCCCTCCCACACCACCCGGCATGCGGGTCCGCACCGGGCGGTTGGAGCAGTTGAGGTCGTCA
>NZ_SOEM01000031.1:0-45170 GCF_004368875.1 Neorhizobium sp. R1-B | reverse complement strand
GACAGACCACGTTTTATCATCAGCTCGAAGCGCAGCACCTCCTGCATCACCGTGGAAGATGAGGCGAAAGCCGAATACCCCATCTCCGGTATGGAAAAAAAGATAGGTGGCGACCCCTGCAGGACTCGAACCTGCGACCTACTGCTTAGAAGGCAGTTGCTCTATCCAGTTGAGCTAAGGGGCCAATCGATGTCCTGGCTGCCGGCACTGGATCGACCAGCGGCAGGATCAATGGGTCCAGGGCTGGAGACGGTTGAAGCGGAAATTGTCCGTGTAGGAGACGATCTGCCTGGCGGCTTCCTTCGGCTTGATGATGCGGTAAGGAATGCCTTCACGCTTTGCATAAGCCTCAGCCTGTTCCTGGCTCTCGAAGGTCAGGCGCACCTGCTGCTTCATATCTCCGGAAGAGGTATAGCCCAGAATGGGGTCGATTCGGCGCGGCTGTTCCTGGTCGAATTCCAACACCCAGAGATGGGTCTTGGCCTTGCCGGATTGCATGGCGGTTTTTGCCGGGCGATAAATCTTGGCAGACATTCCTGAAACGCTCCATGGACCGGACCGGATGTGGAGCCTCGCCTGAAAGCGTGGTCGGAGTGGAGAGATTCGAACTCCCGACCCTCTGGTCCCAAACCAGATGCGCTACCAGACTGCGCTACACTCCGTTCTACGTTGGTTGCGAGATACACGGTTCCCATTTGTGCCGCAACACCAAAAATAGATAAGTTCGCCTAGCCAAACAGAAAAGATGCGGAGAAATCGCTAACGGTTGCCGATGCGCCGGCTGATGACCTTATCGCCGGCCTTGATGCCGAGAGATCGCGCACGGCCGCCATTCAGTTCCAGCACGAATTTTACCGAACCGCGCGAATCGATGACGTCCCGAGAATAGGGAACAGCGTTCTCCCGGATGTGAGAAATGGTGCCGTCGCCCTGAATGAACAGCATGTCGAGCGGCAGGATGGTATTCTCCATCCACATCGCAACCGGGCGGGCCTCGCCGAAATCGAACAACATGCCGTGGTCCGGAGGCATGGTCTTGCGGAACATCAGGCCCTGCGCGCGCTGTGCATCCGTTACGGCAAGCTCCACCGAGAATTCATGGGTCTTACCGGCGGCCGTTCTGATCGACAGTTCATCGCGAGAAAACGAGACTTCCTGCGCCATAACCATGGTCGCCAGGAGCAGAAAAAGCGCCCCAAGGGCGCTTTTGAACAGGATCGGCAACGGCGAACGCATCAGTGCGACCGGCTCACGGGATTAGGATTGTCGGGGTGGATCTCGGCCGCCATCAACCCCTTGTCGCCAGGTCCGAAGCGCACCAGCACCACCTGGCCTGGGCGCAGCTCCGTCAGGCCGAAGCGGCGGAGCGTTTCCATGTGCACGAAAATATCCTCTGTCCCCTCGCCCCGCGTCAAAAAGCCGAAACCCTTGGTGCGGTTGAACCATTTGACCAGTGCGCGTTCAAGGCCGCTGGTGGGCGTCACCTGCACATGGGTTCGGACCGGCGGAAGCTGGGAAGGGTGGACGGCCGTCGACTGATCCATGGAAAGGATACGGAAGGCCTGGTAGCCGCGATCCCGCTTCTGGATCATCGCCACAATCCGTGTACCCTCCAGGATCGTCTGGTATCCGTCACGCCTCAGGCACGTGACATGCAAGAGAACGTCCTGCATGCCATTGTCCGGAACGATGAAGCCGAACCCCTTGGCCACGTCGAACCATTTGACGACACCGGTGATCTCGATCAGCTCAACCGGCTCACCCGAAAGCTCCTCGAAACCGGCAACGCCCTTCGATGACATCCTGTCTGCCATATCCTTCCGGCCCCTCAGATTACGCGTTACGACATGACGGTTTTAACTGATTCTTAGCGAGTAGATTAACATCCCGCTAACCCTACAGCGCAAGCCCCCGTCTCGGCTTTATCCACCCTGATGTCTATTGAAGGTGGCTTGCTCCAGGCTGGCGTCTGCGCCATATCCCTTCGGTGTTTACCCGAGGGAGACGTCTTAATGCGCTATCTTCATACCATGGTTCGGGTCAAAGACCTGGATGCTTCGCTTCATTTCTACAAAACCGTATTCGGACTGGATGAAATCCGCCGCATCGAAAACGAGAAGGGCCGCTTCACGCTGGTCTTCCTCGCAGCCCGCGACGACGTTGACGCCGCCAAACAGAACCAGGCCCCTTGTCTCGAGCTCACCTACAACTGGGACACGGAGGATTATACAGGCGGACGCAATTTCGGTCACCTTGCCTATGAGGTCGACAATATCTACGACCTCTGCAAACATCTGCAGGACAGCGGCATCACCATCAACCGTCCCCCGCGTGAAGGCCGCATGGCCTTTATCCGTTCGCCCGACGGCATATCGATCGAACTTCTTCAGAAGGGCGAGAGCCTGCCCGTCGCCGAACCCTGGGCATCGATGCCGAATACCGGCGCCTGGTAACAATCGTGGCGCGGCGCTCATGCCGCCGCGCCAGCCGAAATGCAAGCTTGTCCCAAGCTGACCTCGCGACGGCAACATGCCGTCGCGCCGCTTGCCCCCGTCCTGATTCGCAGAGATGCTCGAACATATGATTCGCGGCATGATGCGCGCGAAAGAGCCGATGGGGCAACCTTTGCCGACAACCAAATTTGCTTCAAACATCCGCTGGGCGATGCTGGCGGCAGCCACGTGCCTGGGTGCGCTGACGCTGGCCGGCTGCAACACGATGAAGAAAACCGCCGATGCCGATGGGCCGCAGGTTCAACCTGCCAGCCCGGCCAGCGCCAAGGGAATTCTTGCCAAGGGCGGCGCCACGGCCTCGAACCTTTATGTCGATCCGGCGATCTCCAAGGCCGCCGGTCAAGAGGCGCAAGCCGCCCAATCCGCGCCAGAGGCTGCCACGGTCCTCCCCGGGGCCGAGGGCGCCTTTCCGCCGGCGCCCAGTCAACCAACCTCCATAGCAGGCCTCGTCACGCAGCCGACCGGGGTACGCGCCGGCAGCGGCACGATCTTTTCCACCAATCCGCCGGCACCCTCGACCGAACCATCTGCAAGCGGTCCCGTCCCAGCAGAACTGCCAAGGCGCAACTTCAACGCCGTGGCTTCCAGCGTCTACAGCCTGCAGCAGACGGCACCGGCGGCAGCTTGCAGCGCCGACGAACAAGGAAATTCGGTAAGCTGCTGATTCTTACGGTTTTTCGGAGAAGGACCGAATCCACAAGCAGCTGTCATTTTTTTGCAAAAAAGATGATTTTGGCGCTTGCGGGAAAGAAATCCCCTCTCTATAAGGGCGCCACCACGAAGCGCAGGCGCCCTTCGTCTATCGGTTAGGACACCAGATTTTCATTCTGGGAAGAGGGGTTCGACTCCCCTAGGGCGCGCCATTTCTTTTTCCCTAAGTCATTGTTCTTTATGTATTCTGACCCATCTCGCGGGTGCATTTTGCACACCATGGTTTTTCGCGTTTGCGATGTGCAAAAACATGAAATTTGCGCTTGCGGGAAAGAAAACACCTCTCTATAAGGGCGCCACCACGAAGCGCAGGCGCCCTTCGTCTATCGGTTAGGACACCAGATTTTCATTCTGGGAAGAGGGGTTCGACTCCCCTAGGGCGTGCCACTTCCTTCTCTCCACAATCCGGAAGAGTGCCTCTCAAGCAGCCTTCACTGCATCGAGAAGACGGAGCTGGATTCGACGATTGCCCTGCCAGTGATCCGCGCTAAGGCAACCGGCGGCGTGTATCTGCGATCCGCGGGAATTGAGGAGCATATTGCCAAGCGGCGTTTCGGCCGCGCGGAAGGCGATACCCTCCAGACGCGTCCCATCCGCCGCTTCCAGCGTCACCTTGATATGCGCCGTACCAACGAGACGCGCGTCCTTCAGTCTATGCGCCGGGATTGCGAAGATCGGCTGGGGATGGCCTGATCCATAGGGGCCTGCCTGTTCGAGAAGATCGAAGAGCTCCAATGTCGCCCCTGAGGCCGACAAGGCCCCGTCGATCTTCAGCACATGATTGGCAACCAACGAAGGCACGGCTTCACCGGCCGTCTCCTCGAAGAACGCCCGCAGGCGGCCGAGATTGACCCGCTCGACCGTCAGGCCTGCGGCCATGGCGTGACCGCCGCCCTTCATCAAGAGCCCGGCTTCGACTGCGGCCCGCACCATCCGGCCCATGTCGAAACCGTTGATCGAGCGGCCGGAACCCGTACCCTTGCCGGAGGGATCAAAGGCAATCGCGAAGGCTGGCCGCTTGAACTTTTCCTTCAGCCGCGCGGCGATCAGGCCGACGATACCGGGATGCCAGTTCTCACGCGCGGTGACGATGACGCAGGCGCCCTCGCCTGTCCCGTATTCCGCTAGTACCTCCGCTTCCGCTTCGGCCAGCATGGCCGCTTCCATGGCTTGCCGCTCGCGGTTCAGGTCGTCCAGCCTACCGGCGATCTCTTCTGCCTCGATCGCATCGTCGAGCGTCAGAAGCCGGCTTCCAAGCGCTGCATCGCCGATGCGTCCGCCGGCATTGATGCGCGGGCCGATCAGGAAGCCAAAATGATAGGGCGTCACCGGCCCGCCGAGCCCCGCCTTGCGAAAAAGTGCGGCAAGCCCTGCATTGTCCATGTGGCGCGCTGCAATCAGGCCCTTGACCACATAGGCGCGATTGAGTCCCTTCAGCGGCACCACATCGCAGACAGTGGCAAGTGCCACGATGTCCAGCCAGCCGAGCAGATCAAGCGATTTGGCACGAGAATCACCCAGTTGCCGCAAATGCCGAGCCGCCGCGACAAGCACCATGAAGACGACGCCCGCGGCGCAGAGATGCCCTTGGCCCGACAGGTCATCCTCGCGATTGGGATTAACGAGCGCCAGACAGGGCGGCAACTCATGGCCGAGTTGATGGTGGTCGATGACGACCACGTCGCAGCCCTCTTCGCGCGCCGCGGCCAGTGCGTCGAAACTGGTGGATCCGCAATCGACCGTGACGATCAGTCCCGCGCCATTGGCGATCAGTTGGCGGATCGCTGCCGGATTCGGTCCGTAGCCCTCGAAAATACGATCAGGAATATAGATCTCGGCCTCGACGCCGAAATGCCGCAGAAAGCGGTAAAGCAGCGCGGAGGACGCCGCACCGTCGACGTCGTAGTCTCCGAAGATCGCGACCTTCTGGCGCTTCGCGATCGCCTCGGCAATACGGCCAACCGCCTTTTCGCAATCAGTCAGCGTGTAGGGCTCGGGCATCAGCGAGCGGATCGTCGGGTCCAGGAACGCCGGTGCATCGTCGAGGGAAACGCCGCGTCCCGCCAGTACGCGAGCGACGAGGTCGGGAATGCCGTGGATCTGTGCGATGGCGAGGGCGCGGTTTTGCGCTGCCTGGTCGAGACGCGACATCCAGCGCTGGTCGCTTGCGGAGCGTTCGACGCCAAGGAATGCGCGCGGCACGGGATCAACCGTTTCCGCCGCCGAGGAAAGCGCGGAGATAAATCTGGTCATTGACCGCTTCTACCGCATTCCAACCGAAATCGGAATCGATTTGCGAGGAGCGTGAACGGATTGCTGTTCGTGCGGGCGTCCCGGTCCTTCAGAACCGGGACAAGAGCGCCGCCGCTGTCGTGATCCCTGGCATGCGCCCGATCAGGCTACGCGACGCTTTGCTCCCGTCGTGCATCCATCTCAGAACGCTTTCGGCCGTTCGATCCGAATCACCTGCGGTTCCCCGGCCAGATAACTCTCGGCCTTGATCGCATCGACGGCCTTCCGGACAGAATCCTCCGTGGTCGCATGCGTGACGAGGATAATGGTCTTGGACGTGTCGTCGGACGCATCCGGCTTGGCGCGCTGCATGATCGATTCGAGCGAAATGTTGTTCTCCGCCATGCGTGCTGCGATGCTTGCAAAGACTCCAGTACGATCCGCAACGGTTAGGCGGATGAAATAGCCGCCTTCGTGGCTGCGCATCTGGGCGCGACGGTAGGGCGCCAATGCGGCCGCCGGCGTGCCAAGGACGGGAACCCGCTGGGCGCCCGGCTGGCTTTTGGCGATATCGGCAATATCGCCAAGGACTGAAGAGGCCGTTGCGTTGCCGCCAGCGCCGGGGCCGACCATCAGCAATTCGCCGAGAATGTCGGACTCGATCGCCACCGCGTTGGTTACGCCGTCCACCTGGGCAATCACGGTATCATACGGCACCATGGTGGGATGCACCCGCTGCTCAATGCCGCTATCGGTTTTCTGGGCGACGCCGAGAAGCTTGATCCGGTATCCAAGATCGGCCGCAGCGTGAATGTCCTCGGTCGAGATATTGGTGATACCCTCCAGATAGATCTCATCGGCTGCGATCTTCGTCCCGAAGGCGAGCGTCGTCAGGATCGCCAGCTTGTGAGCGGTATCGTTGCCTTCAATGTCGAAGGAAGGATCGGCCTCCGCATATCCCAGCCGCTGCGCCTCCTTCAGGCAATCGGCAAAAGAAAGCCCCTCCTTCTCCATCCGGGTGAGGATGTAGTTGCAGGTGCCGTTCATGATGCCGTAGACGCGCGAGACGGTGTTGCCCGTCAAGGACTCGCGAAGCGCCTTGATAACCGGGATGCCGCCGGCGACAGCCGCCTCGAAATTCAGGAGAACGCTCTTTTCCTCCGCAATCGCCGCGAGCTCGACACCGGAGGCCGCCAAAAGCGCCTTGTTGGCCGTCACCACATGGAGACCCCGCTCCAGCGCCGTGCGAACCGAATTTGCGGCTGCACCTTGCGCCCCACCTATCAGTTCTACAAAGACGTCGATATCCGCTTCGGCGGCCAGCATTTCCGGCGTATCGAACCAGGCGATGCCCGAGATGTCGATGCCGCGATCCCGCGACCTGTCGCGAGCCGTTACCGCTGTGATCTCAATTGCACGGCCGCACGTGACGGCGAGTTCGTTCGCACGGTTCTGGATGATCCGGACGAGCGAGGCACCCACGGTGCCGAGGCCCGCAATGCCGACTTTAAGGGCATCTGCCATGGCTTTTCTTCCTGACTGCTTGGGAATAAGTGGCCCGCCTGGGCCACTGGAAATTCAATTGGATCAGCGGCGCGTGTTGAGCGAAATCACGTTATGCATCGTGTCGTCGGCCGTCGAAAGGAATTTCTTGATGCTACGCGCCGCCTGTCGAATGCGGTGCTCGTTTTCGACGAGCGCCAGGCGGACGTAATCATCGCCCTGCTCGCCGAAACCAATTCCCGGCGCTACGGCCACGTCCGCCTTTTCGACGAGAAGCTTCGAAAACTCCAGCGAACCGAGATGGCGGAACTTCTCCGGGATCTTCGCCCAGGCAAACATGGTCGCCGCAGGCGGCGGCACTTCGAAACCGGCCTTGCCGAAGCTGTCGACCATGACGTCGCGGCGCCGCTTGTAGATATTGCGGACCTCTGCGATATCCGAGCCGTCGCCATTCAGCGCATGGGTCGCGGCCACCTGGATCGGCGTGAAGGCACCGTAGTCGAGATAGGACTTCACGCGGGTCAGCGCAGCGATCAGGCGCTCGTTGCCGACGGCGAAGCCCATGCGCCAGCCCGGCATCGAGAACGTCTTCGACATCGACGTGAATTCGACGGCGATATCGATTGCACCTGGCACCTGCAGCACGGACGGCGGCGGTTCACCTTCGAAATAGATTTCCGAATAGGCAAGATCGGAAAGCACGATGATATCGTGCTTCTTCGCAAAGCTGATCACATCCTTGTAGAAATCCAGGGAAGCGACATGAGCCGTCGGATTGGACGGATAATTGAGGATCAGCGCCAGCGGCTTCGGGATCGAATGCCGTACTGCACGTTCGAGCGGCGGAAAAAATGTCTCGTCCGGTTCCACCGACATCGAGCGGATCACGCCGCCGGCCATCAGGAAGCCGAAGGCGTGGATCGGATAAGTCGGGTTCGGGCAGAGAATCACGTCGCCGGGCGCGGTGATCGCCTGCGCCATGTTGGCAAAGCCTTCCTTCGAGCCGAGCGTCGCCACGACCTGCGTATCCGGGTTCAGCTTGACCCCGAAACGGCGCGCATAATAGGCGGCCTGTGCGCGGCGCAGACCGGGAATACCCTTGGACGACGAATACCGATGGGTGCGAGGGTCCTGGACCACTTCGCAGAGCTTGTCGACGATCGCCTTCGGCGTCGGGAGGTCGGGGTTGCCCATGCCGAGATCGATAATGTCCGCCCCGCCCGCTCGCGCGCTCGCCTTCAAACGGTTGACCTGTTCGAAAACGTATGGCGGCAGGCGCCGGACTTTATGAAACTCTTCCATGTGTCTCCCCAAGGTAGATGCGAAACAGGCGTCTTTATCCCGCTTCATGGCGCATCTTAGGCGATTTGTGCTTTGCGGCCAAACGGCCCGAAACGCAAGCGCTAATTGGCGATATTTGCCAGCGCGTCCTTGCCGTGCTCGGCAGCCAGCTTGCGGTATTCGGCAACACGCCGCTGATACTCGGCCTCGGAAATCGCGCCTGCCTTGCGGGCGCGGGCAAGGGCGGCCAGACGGGGCTCCGCCTTCTGATAGTCCTCATCTTCGATCTGCTCGGCCGCGGCCGTCAGCGTCGGGTCGAAGGTCGGATAGGTGCCGGTATTCCTCTTGGTCAAGGGACCGGGCGGCGGCGACGTCTTTGATTGCGCTATGACGGCTGGCGGCGGAGTATTCGGAATGCCGTCGTCAAGAGCAAAGGTGTTGCTGTTGCAGCCGGCAAGCACGAAAGGCAACGCGCCAAGACCCAGAAAAAGCGGTAAGCCTATAACCCGATGCCTCAGTTTTTCCATTTCCCTAACCCAGTTTCCGCGCCGGCAACATCTGCCCGATAGCAGCGATCGCTGGCACTTGTATTCGCTTTCAGGCACAATGTACAAACGAAAACAAACGACAACCAGTGGGAGGCCGCACGTGGGGGAGAAGATCGAGGACAAGGCCGAGCCCAGCCGCGATTTCCCGGGTTTCGATCCCAAATCGGTCGAGGCCTACATGGTCAAGGATCCGCAGGCGCTCGCAATGAATGTTGCCCGCGCGTTGGAAAATCTCGGCAAGGCGGCTTCCGAATGGCTCGCTCCCCGCGAACGGGGAGAAATCGTCGATTCGGTCGCCGATCCGATGACCGACCTCGTGAAGACGCTCTCCAAGGTGATCGAGTACTGGATCTCAGACCCGAAGCGGACGCTGGAGGCCCAGACGCTTCTTTTCTCCAGTTACATGGGCATATGGATGCGCACCCTGAGCCAGTTTTCAGGCCAGCCGATGGAACCGGAGACGCTGCCGAAAGACAAGCGCTTCTCCGACCCGGACTGGGTGAAAAACCCCTTTTTCGCTTTCCTTCGGCAGGTCTATCTCCTCACTGCGTCCTGGGCGGAAAAACTGGTCGATGAGGCGGATGGGCTGGACGACTTCACCAGACACAAGGCTGCCTTTTATGTGAAGCAGATCACGGCTGCGCTTTCGCCCGTCAATTTCGCTCTCACCAATCCGGAAGTCTACCGGGAGACCGTGGCAACCAGCGGCGCCAATCTGGTCGCCGGCATGAAGATGCTTGCCGAAGATATCGCCGCCGGGCGTGGCGAACTGCGGCTACGCCACACCGACGCCACCCAGTTTGCGATCGGTCGCAATCTTGCGCTCACACCCGGCAAGGTGATCGCCCAGAGCGAGGTCTGTGAGATCATTCAGTACGAGCCGACCACAGACACGGTGTTAAAGCGGCCGCTGCTCATCTGCCCGCCGTGGATCAACAAGTTCTACATCCTCGACCTCAATCCGCAGAAGAGCTTCATCAAGTGGTGCGTCGAGCAAGGGCACACCGTCTTCGTGATCTCCTGGGTCAACCCGGACGAGCGGCACGCCACGAAGGACTGGGAGTCCTATATGCGCGAAGGGATCGATTTCGCGCTTGAAACGGTCGAGAAAGCGACGGGCGAACGCCAGGTCAACGCGATCGGCTATTGCGTCGGCGGCACCCTGCTTGCGGCGACCCTCGCCTACCACGCCAAGGAAAAGAACCGCCGGATTGCCTCGGCGACCTTCCTCACCACCCAGGTCGACTTCACCCATGCGGGCGACCTCAAAGTATTCGTGGACGAAGAGCAGCTTGCGGCGATCGAAAAGCAGATGAAGGCCGACGGCTACCTCGAAGGGTCGAGGATGGCGAGCGCCTTCAACATGCTGCGCGCTTCGGAACTCATCTGGCCCTATGTCGTCAACAATTACCTCAAGGGCCAGGAACCGGCGCCTTTCGACCTGCTCTACTGGAACTCCGACTCCACCCGCATGGCGGCGGCCAATCACGCCTATTATCTGCGAAACTGCTACCTGAACAACACTCTCAGCAAAGGCGAAATGACGCTTGGCGGCAAGGTGATCTCGCTGAAGGATGTCAAGGTTCCGGTCTATAATCTGGCTACCCGCGAGGATCATATCGCACCGCCGAAATCCGTTTTCCTGGGCTCATCGCTGTTCGGCGGGCCTGTTGATTTCGTGTTGAGCGGTTCCGGTCATATCGCCGGTGTCGTGAACCCGCCGGACAAACAGAAGTATCAGTATTGGACGGGCGGCAAGGCGAAGGGAAATTACGAGGACTGGGCCGCCGAGGCCAAAGAGACCAAGGGCTCCTGGTGGCCGCACTGGCACGCATGGATCGAGGCCAAGGACGACAAACGGGTTCCGGCACGCAAGCCCGGCGGCTCTGCCCTGAATGCGATCGCCGATGCTCCCGGCACCTACGTGCTCGCCCGCGTCTGAACAATCCTGGCGATGCGTTTTGATCCCCCGCTTGTTCCCGCGACGCTGTCGCAGCGCTACAAACGCTTCCTCTTCGACGCCATTTCCGAGGACGGCATCCCCTTCACCGGCTCCTGCCCGAATACGGGCTCAATGAGGGGACTGACGGCGCCCGGCTCGACGATCTGGGTCTCTTTGCACGACAGCCCGACGCGCAAATACCGCCACATGTTCGAGATGATCGAGGTGGAAGGCGAAATGGTCGGCATCAATACCGGACTGCCGAACCGGCTCGCCGAGGAAGCGATCCGCGGCGGCCTGGTGCCAAGCCTTTTGCCTTACGAGACGATCCAGCGCGAACAGCGCTACGGGCGAAACTCGCGCATCGATTTCCTGCTTTCCGGCTCTGGCCTTCCGAATGCCTACGTCGAGGTAAAGAACGTTCATTTCAGTCGCGTGGCCGGACTGGCCGAGTTTCCGGATACCGTCACGCAACGCGGCGCCAAGCATCTCGAAGAGCTCGGCGACATGGCGGAAGCCGGTCACCGGGCGGTGATGATCTACCTTATCCAGCGAAACGACTGCCTGCGTTTTCGCATCTGCTCAGATCTCGACCCGCTTTATGCGCTTGCCTTCGAACGCGCCAAAGCCCGGGGTGTCGAGGCCTATGCCCTCCGATGCAGCGTTTCGCCCGAAGAAATCGTGCCTGTTGGGCTGGTTCCGATAGACGAACCGGGTGCGGCTGCTTTATGAACGGAGAAATTGCGAGAGAAGAACAATGGTCAACTACATCGAGGCGGTTTCCGCCCCTTTGAAGAATACGGGCGCGATCCGGCTCTACTCACCGGAAGACTTTGCCGGCATGCGCAAAGCCTGCCTGCTCACGGCGCGCTGCCTGGACGAGCTTGCGGCGATTGTCCAACCCGGCGTCACCACCCAGGCGATCGACCGCTTCGTCTTCGAGTTCGGCATGGATCACGGCGCGCTTCCGGCGACCCTGAATTATCGCGGCTATAAATATTCCGTCTGTACCTCGATCAACCATGTCGTCTGCCACGGCATGCCGGACGACAAGCCGCTGCGGGAAGGCGACATCGTCAATATCGACGTCACCTATATCCTTGACGGCTGGCACGGGGATTCGAGCCGCATGTATCCGGTGGGCCAGATCAAACGCGCTGCGGAACGGCTCTTGGAAGTCACCTACGAATGCCTGTTGCGCGGCATCGCGGCCGTCCGCCCCGGCGCCCGCACCGGCGCCATCGGCGAAGCGATCCAGACCTATGCGGAAGCGGAGCGCTGCTCGGTGGTGCGCGATTTCTGCGGCCATGGTGTCGGCCGGCTTTTCCATGACTCGCCGAATATCCTTCATTATGGACGGGCCGATGAAGGTCCGGAGATGAAGGAAGGGATGATCTTCACCATCGAACCGATGATCAACCTCGGGAAGCCGCATGTGAAGGTGCTTTCCGACGGCTGGACGGCGGTCACGCGGGACCGGTCGCTGTCAGCGCAATACGAACACGCCGTCGGCGTGACGGCGACGGGATGCGAGATATTCACCCTCTCGCCCGGCGGGCTGGACCGACCGGGCCTGCCACCACTATCGAGGTAGTCATGGCAAACCGCTCGGCTCCTCCGGACGATCAGCAGTCCCTTCTTGAAGACGAGCGTGGTTTTTTTGCCGAGCAGCTTTCCAAACCAAAGGCGCTTAAGAAATCCTCACCCGCCCTGAAGGACGAGCCGGCTGCCCATTACCATGGCCATCGCGAGCGGCTCCGAACAAAATACCGGGACCATGGCGACACGGCGCTGGCCGACTACGAAATCCTTGAACTGCTGCTCTTCCGGCTGATCCCCCGGCGCGACACCAAGCCGATCGCCAAGGCTCTGCTCGACCGCTTCGGCACCCTCGCAGGCGTCTTCGGCGCTCCGGCGGCGCTGCTGCAGGAGGTCAAAGGCGTCGGCGAAGCGGTGGCGCTCGACCTCAAGCTCGTCGCGACCGTCGGCCAGCGCATGCTGAAAAGCGAGTTGCGCGGAAAGCAGGTGCTTTCCTCCTGGTCATCGGTCATCGACTATTGCCACGCCGCGATGGCCTACGAGTCCCGCGAGCAGTTCCGCATCCTGTTCCTCGACAAGCGCAATGCGCTGATTGCAGACGAGGTGCAGGGCCAGGGGACGGTCGACCATACGCCGGTCTATCCACGTGAGGTGGTGCGGCGTGCGCTGGAGCTTTCCGCCACCGCAATCATCCTCGTCCACAACCATCCGAGCGGCGACCCGACGCCGTCGCGCGCCGATATCGACATGACGAAAACGATCATCGATACCGCAAAACCACTCGGCATCACGGTGCATGACCACATCATCGTCGGCAAGGACGGGCATGTCAGCCTCAAGGGCCTCAGGCTGATCTAGCTCTGCAGCCGTCACGCAACCTGCACGAGATGCCCATCGGAAACCTCGCGATACTGCCTTTTCGGTGGTTGATAACCGATCGACCTGACGGGGCTTTTCAGCTCGTCGTTTGAAATTCCGCGCCGGATGCCACGGCGTGAAGGATCGGGCACCGGCACCGCCGCCATCAGCTTTTTCGTATAGGGATGCTGCGGGTTGTCGAAGACAGCAGCACGCGGGCCGATCTCGACGATCTCGCCAAGATACATGACCGCCACCCGGTGGCTTACACGCTCGACCACCGCCATGTCGTGGCTGATGAAGAGGAAAGCCAGGTTCAGGCTCTGCTGCAGGTCGAGGAGCAGGTTGCAGACCTGCGCCTTGATCGACACGTCGAGCGCCGAAACGCTCTCGTCGGCGACGATCACCTTCGGGTCGAGCGACAGAGCACGAGCGATGGCAATACGTTGCCGCTGGCCACCGGAGAACTCATGCGGGTAGCGGCCTGCCATATCGGGCGACAGGCCGACCTTCCGCAACAGGTCGGCGGTCTTTTCCTTGGCCTCCTTTGCATTGCCGAGCTTGTGCTTGACGAAGGGCTCGGAAATTGCGGCGCCGACCGTCATGCGCGGGTTGAGCGACGAGAACGGATCCTGGAAGATCATCTGGATGGTCTTGCGCATATTGCGCAGGCCGGTCTGATCGAGGCGCAGGACGTCATAACCGTCGAGTGCCACGTCGCCGCCGGTCGGCTCGATCAACCGCATGATCGAACGGCCGGTCGTCGACTTACCGCAGCCGGATTCACCGACCAGTGACAAGGTCTCACCCTGAAACAGATCGAAAGAAATGTTCTCGACCGCATGCACCGCGCCAGTCTGGCGGGCGAACAGTCCTGAACGGACGGGGAAGCGTGTGACGAGATTCTTCACCGCAAGAACCGGCGTCCTGCCCTTGGCGACCGTGCCGGCAATTTCTGAAGGCTCTGCCACCTCGCCTGTCTTCACATCCACAACCGGAAACCGTGTCGGCCACCTGCGGTTCTGCATGGAACCGAGCCGGGGCACGGCGGAGAGAAGCGCTCGCGTATAGGGATGATTGCCGCGATGGAAGATCTCTTCCGTCGGGCCGCTCTCGACCGCCTCCCCGCGATACATGACGATGGTGCGATCGGCGATCTCGGCGACCACACCCATGTCATGGGTCACGAAGAGCACCGACATGCCCTCCTCCTCCTGCAACAGCTTGATCAGATCCAGGATCTGTCCCTGGATGGTGACATCGAGCGCGGTGGTCGGTTCGTCGGCGATCAGCAGCTTCGGCTTCGACGCCAGCGCCATGGCGATCATGACGCGCTGGCGCATGCCCCCGGAGAACTGGTGCGGATAGTCGTCGAACCGGGCGCCGGCATTCGGGATGCGGACTTTTTCAAGCAGCCGCACGGTTTCAGCACGCGCTTGCGCTTTCGACAATCCCTTGTGGCGGGTCAGCACCTCGGAGATTTGCCTTCCGATTGTGAAGATCGGGTTGAGCGAGGTCATTGGCTCCTGAAAGATCATCGATGCATCGTTACCGCGTATACCGCGCATCTCCTTTTCCGATATCGACAGGAGGTTTCTGCCGGAGAGCATGATCCTGCCTTCGATATGGCTGGTGTTGGCAGCCAACAGACGCATGATCGACAGCGATGTGACGCTCTTGCCGGAGCCGCTCTCGCCGACAATTGCGACCGTCTCGCCGGGATATACGTCGAAGGAGACGTCGCGCACGACGTTCTTCCATTCGCCATCGACCAGGAAGGACGTGTTGAGATTCTTGACTGAAAGGACTGGTGCTTCGCTCATGACCGCCTCCCTCATTGGGGTTTCCAGGGTGTTGCAAAGGAGGCGGATGGACGGCCTTCCGCCTCACGGGCGGCTTCCAGCGCGGCTATCTTCTGATCGATGACACGCCGGTCGATCATGCCATGCGGGTTTTCGCGGGTCGGCATCGTTTCGGCGACATGCAGGAACCGCTCCTGCGCGACGGCATAAAGCCGGCGCAATTCTTTGAGCGGATCGGAATGGTCATCGGCGTTGATGCGCAGCCAGGGATAATCCTGGTCGCGGTAGATCACCATGGCGGCGGACTGCCTGCCGCGCTTGTCGCCGCCGGCGGCCTCTCCGGCATCCATGGCCGCGAGCAGACGTTCGGTAAGCGGCGCGCTCTCGGCCGACTTTTCCTTGTAGACGCGCAACGTCTCGGCGATTACCTCTGGCCCGGTCAGCATGTTGCCGGCAACGGAGACGTTGTCCTCCACCAGGTGGCCGGCCCAGTCGATGCAGAACTCGCCGGTATAGGCCGCGTTACGACCGGCGGCGTCGATCAGGTGGAACTGGCGCTGACGGCGACCATCATCTCGGGCAGTCAGCGTCTCGATGATTTCCTGCGGGCTTCTGCCCTCTTCCAGAAGTTTCAAGCCATCCGTGCCGTAGAGCGGGCTGACGAAGGCCTGGGTTGCGACGGCACCCACTCTGCCCTTGATATGCGGCACCGCGCAGCCGACAGCAAAGAAGCGGCTGGCGACGGCTATTCCCAGATGACCGGTTTGCGTGTCACGCGCGACGATCGACCATGTCATAGACCTATCTCCCCACCGCATAAGCCTGCATGAGGCGCGGTGTTGCCGCCGCCCGCATGAGGCCGCCCGCATCGCGGCGCGCCGCCGTCAGGCGACCGACGCTCCACGGATCGGCAACGGCGACCTGATGGCCGCGGCGGCGCAACTCCTCGAGAACCTCGGCACCGATATTGCTTTCCACCATGATGTTGCCCGGCTCGCTGGTACGCGGATAGAACGATCCCGGAAAATGCGTGGTGTGGAAAAGCGGCATGTCGATCGCCGCCTGCAGGTTCGGCTTGTGGTGGACATAACGCAGGAAGAACGGCAGCTGCCACTGGTCCTGCTGATCACCGCCCGGCGTGCCGAAGACCAGCGTCGGTCGGCCCTGATGCAGCGCCAGAGACGGGGTGAGCGTGGTGCGAGGACGCTTGCCCGGTGCCAGCGACGTTGGCAGCCCTTCCTTGAGCCAGAACATCTGGGCGCGCGAGTTCAGGGCAAAACCGAGACCCGGCACGATCGGCGACGATTGCAGCCAGCCGCCGGACGGCGTGGTCGAGACCATGTTGCCCCAGCGGTCGATGACGTCGATATGCACCGTGTCGCCGCGCTTCTCGGTCAGGTGCGACATGGTGGGTTCATAGACCGCACCCTTGCCGCTCACGTCCGCCAGCATCGCCATGGTAAGGTCGAACTGGTTGTCGTAACCCGGCACACGGCCCGGCCGCAGTTCAAGCGAAGCCTGCCCGCCGATCAGCTTGCGACGCTCGGCATTATAGCTTTCCGAGAGCAGGTATTCCGTCGGAATCTGCGCGAATTCCGGGTCGCCGTAATAGACTTCACGATCGGCATAGGCGAGCTTCATCGCTTCGACGACCACATGCACAAAATCAGGACCGGCCGGATCCATCGCCGAAAGATCGAAGCCCTTCAACAGCGCCAAGGACTGCAGAAGCACCGGCCCCTGCCCCCAGGCGGGCGTTTTGGCGACGGTCCAGTCGTGGTAGTCGTAGGTCTGCGGTGCCTCGACAGTAGCGCGCCAATTCGCCATGTCGTCCGCGGTCAGCACGCCTTTGTGCCGCGCGCCGCTCGCATCCATCACCTCGGCTGTGCGGACGTAAGCGTCGATCGCCTCCGCCACAAAGCCGCGGTAGAAGGCATCTCGCGCCGCCTCGATCTGGTTCTCGCGCCCGGTTTTCGCTTCGGCCTCCGCGACGACGCGCTTCCAGGTATCGGCAAGCACCGGGTTCCTGAAATTGCTCTGCGGTTCCGGCGCTGCGCCGCCCGGCAGCCAGGTGGCATAGGATGTCGGCCATTCCTTCTCGAAGAAGCCCGCAAGTCCCTTGATGGTGGCGGATACGCGGGCAAGCACCGGATGGCCCTGCTCGGCATAATAGATCGCCGGTTCCAGGACCTCTCGGATGCTCATCGTGCCATAGTCGCGCAACATCAGCATCCAGCCGTCGAAGGCACCGGGGATGACGGTTGCCAGCAGACCATCGCCGGGAATGAGCTTCAGTCCCTCGGACGTATAATGCTCGATCGTCGCGCCGGCAGGCGCAGTTCCTTGCGCACAGATGACTTCGACCTTGTCCTTCTTCTTCGAGTAGAAGACGGCTGGCATATCGCCGCCCGGCCCGCAGAGATGCGGTTCGACGATCTGCAGCACGAAACCGGTTGCAACCGCCGCATCGAAGGCGTTGCCGCCCTTTTCGAGGATCGCCATGCCGACGGCCGACGCTATCCAATGGGTGGAGGTGACGACACCGAACGTGCCAAGGATTTCGGGCCTGGTGGTGAATTCGGTCATTCTCGGAATTCCTTCTAGATTAGGCTTCGCGCGGGTCGAGCGCGTCACGCAGGCCATCGCCCAGCAGGTTGAAGCCGATGACGACGAGGAAGATCGCGGCACCCGGCCACATGGCCATCCAGGGAGCCTGGTTCAGGAAATTCTTGGCAACGTTCAGCATCGAGCCCCACGAAGGAGCCGGTGGCTGCTGACCGAGGCCAAGGAAAGAAAGGCTCGCCTCGGCGATAATCGCCGTAGCGATCGTCAACGTCGCCTGCACGATGATGGGGGCCATGACGTTCGGCAGGATGTAACGAAGCATGATTTCCAGATGGTTCAAACCGACCGCACGGGCGCCTTCAACGTAGTCCTCGGTCTTCACCGCCAGTACCTGCCCGCGCGTCAACCGGACGAAAATCGGCATGGCGGAAAGCCCGATCGCGATCATGGCATTCATCAAGCTCGGGCCGAGGAAGGCGGCCAGCGCGATCGCCATGATCAGGAAGGGCATGGCGAGCAGCGCCTCGGTGACGCGTGAGATCACCATATCCACCCAGCCGCCGAAATATCCCGCGACCAGTCCGAACGGTACGCCGATACAGACCGAAATCGCGACCGAAAAGACGCCCGCCATCAGGGAAGCCTGGGCGCCCCAGATCATGCGGGAGAGGATATCGCGGCCAAGGTCGTCGGTGCCGAGCCAGTACATGGCAGACGGTGCCTTGCGGATCGCCGACCAACTCGTCGCCAGTGGATCGATGATCGGCAGGATCGGGGCGGTCACGGCAAGGGCGGTGAAGAAGAGAATGATCACCGCGCCGACGAGCGCGCTCTTGTTTTTCTTCATCTTCCGCCAGGCGCGGCTGTGTTCACGCTTGGCCACCAGGACGGGCGGGGCTTGATCGATCGTCGTCATAGCGTTGCCCTCAAGCGCGGATTGAGCAGGACATAAAGCACATCGGCAATGAGATTCATCAGGATGAAGCCGACTGCCGTACACAGCACCACGCCCTGCACCACCGCATAGTCCCTGTTGAAGACGGCATCGACGATCAGCTTGCCGAAGCCGGGAATGGTGAAAATCTGTTCGGTCAGAACGGCACCCGCCAGCAGTTCGCCAAAAAGCAGCGCCGACAGCGTGACGACGGGCAGAAGCGCGTTGCGGAAGCTGTGGCTCAGCACCACCTCCCGCGGCGACAGGCCCTTTGCCCGCGCGGTGCGGATATAATCGGCGCTCATCACACCCACCATCGCCGAACGCGTATGCCGCATCAGCGTCGCGGCCAGCGCGCTGCCGAGCACGAAGGCCGGCATGACCATCGTCTGCAGCGACCGCACCGGATCAGCGAAGATCGATTCGTATCCGGAGGCGGGAAGCCAGCCGAGCTGGACTGAAATCAGCAGGATCAGCATGATACCAAGCCAGAAATTCGGGATCGACAAACCCGAGAGCGCGACGATGTTGGCGATGTAGTCGATGGTCGTGTTTTTCTTGACGGCCGCGAGGATTCCGATCGGAATGCCGATCAGGAAGGCGAAAAACATTGCCATGGTCGCAAGCTGGATCGTCACCGGCAGCTTCTGCAGGATGAGTTCGAGAACCGGCTGATTGGTGCGCAGCGAGATGCCGAAATCGCCACTTAGAATGCCCCCGAGCCAATAGAAATATTGCACGATCACGGGATCGTTCAGCCGATATTTCTCGCGCAGGAATTCGATCACGGCCGGATCGCGTTCCTCGCCTGCCATGGTCAGGATCGGGTCGCCGGGAAGAAGCTTCTGCAGCGAAAAGACGAAGATGGAGATGATCAGCAGGGTTGGGATCGCGACGAGGAGACGCTTTCCGATATAGACAGGCATGGTGCCGCCCCTCATGTTTCCAAAGGTGCGTTGAAAAAGTGCCGCGCAGAGCTTCCGCGCGGCACAAGCGGATCAGCTCTTCTTCACGCCCACAAGACGGATCATGCCGTCCGGGCTCGCGACGAAACCGGTGACGCTGTTCTTGTAGGCCCAGATCCATGATTGATGGCCGAGGTAGATGACCGGCAGTTCGTCGTTCAGGATCTTGGCCGCGGCGTCGTATTTCTGCTTGCGGACCGCGTCGTCCGTCGACGCGCGGGCTTCGTTGAGCAGCTTGTCGACTTCGGCATTGCAGTATTTGGTATCGTTGATGCCGCCCTTGCAGGTGATGAACTGGTGGATATTCCCATCGGGATCGACGCGGCCGGACCAGTCGGAACGGCTGAGCTGATAGTTACCGCGGGTCTGTTCATCCAGCAGCGTCGCAAATTCCGTCGATTTCAAGCTGACGTCGAAACCGGCCTCCGCCACCATCGACTGGACGATCTGCATCATCTGCGCGGCCACCGGATTGTTCGGGATCTGCATCTCGATCGGTACCCGCTCGAAACCGGCTTCCTTGATCAAAGCCTTGGCCTTCTCCACATCGCGGGCAGGAACCGGCAATGCTTTGTTATACCACGGGCTGTTCGGCGGAAACGGCTGGTTGCCGCCGACGGCGGTGCCCTCATAAACGATCTGGTTCAGCGCATCGCGGTCGATCGCCAGCGAGAAGGCCTGGCGCAGGCGCTTGTCCTTGCCGAACGGGTTGTCGGCGCGCGGGCCGTTGGCGATGTTCGCGTAGAGCGTCATGTAGCCAATGTTGACCACGGAATCGACCTTGAAGCCAGAGGCGCCCTTGACGGCAGCGACATCGGTCGGCGCCAGCCGCTCGATCATGTCGAGGTCGCCCGACTGAAGGTTTGCAAGGCGCACGGTCGTATCCGGGATCGGCAGGTAGGTGACCTTGTCGACGAAAACCTTGTCCTTGTCCCAGTAATCGGCGAATTTTTCGAGGACAATACGGTCCTGCTGGACGCGCTCCACGAACTTGAATGGGCCGGCGCAGACGGGTTTCGAGCCGAAATTCGCGCCAAGCTCCTTGGCTGTCTTCGGGGAGACGATCATACCTGCGCGGTCGGAGAGCTGGGCGAGCAACGTAACGTCGGGCGCCTTCAGCGTAAACTTGACCTCCAGCGGACCAGCGGCTTCGACCTTGGCGACGGAGCTAAGCTCGCTCTTGCGGCGCGATTCCGGCAAGGTCATGTTGCGCTCGATCGTGGCAACAACGGCGGCGGCGTCCATCGCGGTACCGTCATGGAACTTCACCCCATCGCGGAGCTTCATCGTCAGCTCCTTGCCGTCGGCGGACCATTTCCACTCGGTCGCCAGCTGCGGAACGATCTTCAGATCCGGCGATACGTCGACCAGCTTGTCGCACATGGCCGTGTAGACGATGCGGCCGACGAAGGTGCGGGACTGGGCCGGATCGAGGACGTCGGCATCGTCCTGCAGGCCGATGCGCAGTTCGGCGACAGTGCGGGAAAGGCGAAAAGCGCCCCAGCCAGCAGCGCTGCCGTTAGGTTTGTCAGTCGTTTCATTGCGATTATTCCTCTCTTTTTCTCTGTTCCTGTTTGCAGTCGCCCGGCTTTTCTGCCGGTTTCTCGTTGCTGGCCGTCTCGCGCCGACCTGAAATTCAACTTGCCTCTCCAAGAGGGTGCCCCTCCATCGAGGTCGCCCGGACGAGCCGCTCCTGAAGCATCAGGAGGTGCTGGCGCATCGCTTCGCCTGCGCGGACCGGGTCACGCGCCGCTATCGCGTCGATGATGCCGTCGTGCTGGGCGAAGGAGATATTGACCGCGTTGCCGCTCGAACGGGCGCGTTCGCGGATTGCCTGCCACGCCTCGTCCTGGCGAACCTGGTTGATGACGTCGAAGATCGACAGGAAAAGTCTGTTGCCGGCGCTCTGGGCGATCTGCCGGTGCAAGGCGCCGTCCCACAGTTCGCTTGCGTCGGCATCGTGGCTCTCGGTAATTTTTCGGGCGAGACTGCGCATCCGGTCAATCTCGCCAGGCTTGGCGCGCATTGCGGCAAGCTGGGCAAGCTGCGGCTCGATCCTCAGCCGGACCTCCATGATCTCCATGAAGTCCGTACCGGCGACGATCTCGCCGACATGATCGCTCCACCGGTCGGGCCGCTCGCCGATAAAGGTACCAGAGCCCTGGCGGCGCCAAATCAGCCCCTCCCCCTCCAGCACTTCCAGTGCCCGACGGACCGCGCGGCGGCTGATGCCGAGCATTTCGGCCAGCGCCCGCTCAGTGGGCAGGCGCCCCTCCGAGCCGAATTCTCCGGTGGCAAAATGCTCCCGCAACCGATCGAGCGCGTAACTCGAGGTGTCGTGAGCCACTTCTGATTTTTTTTGGACCATTACCGTACCAATTCACGATTGGTTCAAGAGGACGGCATTTGGCCCGCAACGTCAAGACATTTTTTCGGCAATTTTTGCATTGCACAAACTATAGGCATTACCGCCGGAATCCAGGCTTGGACGCCTCGCAATCAAACCTTTAGAATAAGTGGCTACAAAAGGATTCGTGATCGCTGCTGCATCGCGGCAGCTCCAGAGATTCTAAGACGGAGCACCCATGAACCAATACGACCTCATCGTCGTCGGCAGCGGACCGGCGGGGCGCCGCGCCGCCATTCAGGCCGCCAAACTCGACAAGAAAGTCCTTGTCATCGAACAGGGTCGACGTGTCGGGGGTGTTTCGGTCCACACCGGCACAATTCCTTCAAAGACCCTGCGGGAAACCGCACTTAACCTCTCCGGCTGGCGCGAGCGCGGATTTTATGGGCGCGCCTATCGCGTGAAACAGGAGATCAGCGCGGAAGACCTGCGCCGCCGCCTCCTCATCACCCTCGACCACGAGGTGGAAGTGCTCGAACACCAGTTTGCCCGCAACCGGGTACAGCACATTCGCGGCAAGGCGAGCTTCGCCGCGCCGGATACGTTGGAGGTGCTCAAGGACGACAACGAGACGGTCCACGTGAAGGGCAAAAGCATCCTGCTTGCCGTCGGAACCAGGCCGTTTCGCCCGGACAGCATCCCCTTCGACGGCAAGACGGTCCTCGACAGCGACGAACTTCTGGAAATCGGGGATCTGCCTCGCTCCATGGTCGTCATCGGTGCGGGTGTCATCGGCATCGAATATGCAACAATCTTCAGCGCACTCGATACGGCCGTCACTGTCATCGACCCGAAATCCACCATCCTTGACTTCATCGACAAGGAGATCGTCGAGGATTTCACCTATCAGCTCCGCGACCGCAACATGAAGCTGCTCCTCGGCCAGAAGGTCGACAAGGTTGAACGTCTAGACGACGGCAAGGTGCTGGTGACGGTCGATTCGGGCCGCAAGATCACCACCGACATGGTCCTTTATGCCGCCGGGCGCACCGGGGCTACCGACACGCTGAAGCTGGCTGCCGCCGGCCTCGAAGCCGATAGCCGCGGTCGCCTGAAGGTGAACCCGGAGACCTTCGAGACAGAGGTTCCCGGTATCTACGCGGCCGGCGACGTCGTCGGTTTTCCGAGCCTCGCCTCGACCTCGATGGAACAGGGGCGCGTCGCCGCCCGCGTCGCCGTCGGCGCGATTGCCAAGGAACCGCAGAAATACTTCCCGTACGGCATCTATGCCGTGCCGGAGATTTCCACCTGCGGCCTGACCGAAGAGGAGATGAAGGAACGGGGCATTCCCTATGAATGCGGCATCGCTCGCTTCCGCGAGACCTCGCGCGGCCACATCATGGGACTCGATACCGGCTTATTGAAACTGATCTTCTCGCTGAAGACGCGCCGCCTCCTGGGCGTTCATATCGTTGGCGAAGGTGCGACAGAGCTCGTCCACATCGGCCAGGCCGTGCTCAATCTCAAGGGCACGGTCGAATATTTCGTGGAGAATACGTTCAACTATCCGACGCTGGCGGAAGCCTACAAGATCGCCGGTCTGGACGCCTGGAATCGCATGGGAGAGCTGCCGAAGGAAGCTCCCGTGGCAACCGCCCAGCCGCTCGATACCACCGCGACCACGACCGCGGACACCGCGACACCGGAAAGAAAAAAAGCCGCCTCGAAATGAGACGGCTTTCTGCAGCTGAATATGAAAATGGCCCCTTCCGGGGCCATTTTCGCAAGTGATCAACGCGAATAAAATTCGACGACCAGCTGGGGTTCCATGACCACGGCGTAAGGTACGTCGGAGAGCGTCGGAACGCGAACGAAGGTCGCAACCATCTTGTTATGGTCGGCTTCGATGTAGTCCGGAACGTCGCGCTCAGCGAGCTGAACCGATTCCAGAACCGAAACGAGCTGCTTCGACTTCTGGCGAACTTCGATGACGTCGCCGGCCTTGCAGCGGTAGGAACCGATGTTGACGCGCACGCCGTTCACGGTCACGTGGCCGTGGTTGACGAACTGACGGGCAGCAAAGACCGTCGGAACGAACTTGGCGCGGTAGACGATCGCGTCGAGGCGCGATTCCAGGAGACCGATCAGGTTCTCCGAGGTATCGCCCTTGCGACGGTTGGCTTCGTCGTAGGTGGCGCGGAACTGCTTTTCGCGCAGGTCGCCGTAGTAACCCTTCAGCTTCTGCTTGGCGCGCAGCTGCACGCCGAAGTCGGAAAGTTTGCCCTTGCGGCGCTGGCCGTGCTGGCCCGGGCCGTATTCACGACGGTTGACCGGGGACTTCGGACGACCCCAGATGTTTTCGCCCATGCGGCGGTCGATTTTGTATTTGGATGCAGCGCGCTTGCTCATCGCATTTCCTTCTCAAACGGTTAGTCCGGTCTGTTGCCAAACCGGATCAAGGAAACACGCCCTCCTCTGAGCCCTGATTTAAGAGCTCTGACAGGTTTCTCACGACAGCGATCGGAGAGACCACGGGACATGTCAACAAAAACACCGGGCGTTGAACCCGGCGTTGGCGGGGTCTTTAGGCGTATGTCTTGGAAATGTCAACAGCGTCAGTGTCGTAACCTTTCGGTAAGGCTGTTTCCAAACTCCAATTGAATCCCGGTATATTCGGTCCATCTCATATAGAGAGGAGGTATCGTGTCATGAGCCCGAAGGCCTGGAACAACCCGATCAGACTAGAAGACCCAGAAACCGGCGTTACTCGAACAGTGAAAACGGTGCGTCAGGCAAAGACGGTGCTCGACTGTTTTTGGCCGTCTTATCACGGCAGCCAGTACAGCCGCGCCGAACAGGTCTGCGGTGATGCCCTTGACGGAAGATCGGAACCGACGGAAGCGCGGCAAGCCTTCATTGCCGCCGCCGTGGAAGCGCATTTCCACATCCATTAGCGGATTATTCGGCCGCCACCCTCGCCTCGCCCTCGTCCGGCGCGTCGGCGCTACCGGGAGCGGTCTCCGATTGCAGGTCCGGAAAGGCAACGACGCGCTTTCCGGAAAAATCCGTGTGAGTCACGATCAGGCCCTGCTCCTCGAAATAGCCGAGCAGACGCCGGGCGCGGCGGGCGGAATGGGTGCCATAGGCGCGGGCGATACGGGCATCCGATGGACACGGTTCGCCCGCTATCGCTGCTTTCGCCATCATCAGGAAAACCCCCTGAAGATCATCCGAGACCCCGCCGGATAGCGACAAGGCCGTCCGCCAGGCCTCGCCTGCCGCCGTTTCGGCGTCGACGCCCGAACGCGCAACGGCCACGCGGCGGCGGAATTCGGAGAGCGACAGTGGCGGTCCGGGCAGGCGCCGCATGCGGGCGCGCACCAGAAATTCCTGATAGAGAACCGCGTCCGTCCGATAGCCCGATTGCGGATCGTCGAGAATCTCGGAAAGCACCGCCGCAAGACGCTCCTCGCGCTCTTCGGGCGACAAATCCGGCTGGGCGGCGCGTAGCTCCTGGGGCGCTGGCGAGGCAGCCGGCATCGAACGAGAGAGCTCCGCCAATATGTCCGTCGTCGGGCGCGGCGCCGGCGGCGCCCTTCGAACGACGGGGCGGACGAATTCCTCCGGATCCGGCGTGAAGATCAGATCCTCGACATCCTGCGGCGCATCCGGCAGCGGCATCAGTTTCGGGCTCGAAGACCGGGCAGACGTCTCTACGGTGCCGATGACGATCGGCAGCGGTCGGCGGGACAAGGCCGGACCAAGGGCGACAAAATTACCGCGTTGGAGGTCGCGGAACATTTCCGCCTGGCGCCGATCCATGCCGAGCAAATCGGCGGCGCGCGCCATGTCGATGTCTAGAAAGGTTCGTCCCATCAGGAAGTTCGAGGCTTCCGCGGCAACATTCTTGGCGAGTTTTGCGAGGCGCTGGGTAGCGATGACGCCCGCCAGACCGCGCTTGCGACCGCGGCACATCAGGTTGGTCATCGCACCGAGGGACAGCTTTCGGGCATCTTCGGAGACGTCGCCGCCGACCGAAGGCGCAAACATCTGGGCCTCGTCGACGACGACCAAGACCGGATACCAGTACTCGCGGTCAGCATCGAACATGCCGTTGAGGAAGGCTGCGGCGGCCCGCATCTGCTCTTCCAGATCAAGGCCCTCAAGCGTCAGTACACAAGACACCCGGTGCTGGCGAATGCGGTTGGCAATGCCGGCGAGTTCCGCTTCGGTGCGCTCGCCGTCGACCACCACATGGCCAAACTTATCCGAGAGCGTGACGAAATCACCTTCCGGATCGATCACCACCTGCTGCACCCAGGGGGCGGATTGCTCCAGCAACCGCCGCAGAAGATGCGATTTGCCGGAGCCGGAATTACCCTGCACAAGCAAGCGGGTGGCCAGAAGCTCCTCGATATCGAGCTTGGCCGGAGCGCCGCCGGCCACAATTCCCATATCGATGCCAACCTGCAATGCACTCACCCCGTATGCCGTCTCTGTGCGGTGACCCAGCGGCCCGCGACTCCCCAGCCTTAACAGAGATCGGGATTCGTTTCGCCGGACAAGTGCAAAAATGCACAGGGTTTAAGAGGCGGCCCTCCGATAGAGCGCGAGCGATCCCGCGAGCGCTAAAAGCGCGCCGCCGCAAGCCCGGTCGAGCCAGAGAGCGCCCTTCTTCTTGAGAAGATGCACCGCTTTCGAACCGAGCAGTGCGTAGACAAACATTACGGCGAAATCGATCAACGCGAAGACGACGGCGAGCAAGGCATATTGCGGCACCTGCGGCGCATCGGAGACGATGAATTGCGGCAGGAAGGCCGAAAAGAACAGGTAGCCCTTGGGGTTCGTCACTGCGACGAGAAAGCTCTTGAGGAAAATGGAGGCGGAGGAGCCGGAGCCTGACGCCGCAGCAGCTTCCGTAACGTCAAGAGATCCCTTGGAGCGGAGAAGCATGATGCCCAGAAAAGCCAGATAACACGCACCCAGCCACTTGACCACCGTAAACCAGAATTCGGAGGCTGCAAGCAGCGCGCCCAGGCCCAATGCTACGGCGCCGATCAGAACGAAGTCGGAAAGCATGGCGCCCGCCATGCCCGGCAAAGCCCGGCGCAATCCATAACGGGAGCCGTTGGTCAGCGCCAGAAGCACTGTCGGCCCCGGCGTCGCAATGCCTATGAAGGCGACGATCGCAAAGGCTAGAATGGTCATCTCGCTCATGTCGCTCTCCTACCAGAGATTCCTGCCGTCGATCACGGTGTGAGGCCATTCCTCGGCGTCGAAATCATCGAACAGCCTGGCATTCACGCCAATGCGGCGCGTCTTGCCGTCCCAGGTGCCGTCGAGTTGGAAATCGGGGCTGTCGCTATAGGTTCCGCAGCCGCAGGTGCCGCAAAAATGATGCGCCACCAGCTTCGAGTTCCAGCGATAGATTCTGTCGCTCTCGGAATCGGCCGTGACGCGCACCTGCTTCGGCTCGTAATAGGCATAGAGCGTGCCGCGACGGGAGCAGAAAGTGCAGGTGCAGCGCGTCAGCGCCTGAGGCAATTCTCCGTTGATCTCGAAGACGGTCTCGCCGCAATGGCAACGTCCGGTCAGCATGCGTTATCCTCCCTTAAAATATCCTCACGCCGCGCGCTTGAAGCTGGCCGAAAGCAGACCGGCGCCGATCATCAGTGAGCCGCCGGTGCGATTGACGATACGCTGGACCTTGGGCTTGCGGATCGTGTTCCGGGCCATGGCAGCGAGCAGGCCGTAGAGCGCGGCGTTGAGCGTTGCGAGAACCAGGAAGGTCACCTCGAAGACCGCCATCTGGAAGAAGAGCGGCCGGTTGAGGTCAAGGAACTGCGGCAGGAAAGCGACGAAGAAGACGATGCTCTTCGGGTTCAACGCCGTCACGACATAGGTATGAAGGAAAATCCTGATCGGCTTTGCGGATGCCGCATCCGTCTCATCGACCTCCGCCGCACGTTCGGAAACCGGCGCGCGCCAGAGCTTGATGCCGAGATAGATGAGATAGGCGGCGCCCACCCACTTCAGTACGGTGAAGAGCGTTGCAGAGGTCGCAAGCACGGCGCCGAGACCCAGCATGGAAGCGGTCATGGCGGTGAAATCACCAAGCGCGACACCTGCGACCGTCGCGCTCGCAACTTTGCGGCCGTGGCTCAGCGCATAGGAGATGACAAGCAGGATCGTCGGCCCGGGAATAGCAAGCAGAATGGACGAAGCGGCAACGAAAGCGAGCCAGTGTTCAAGCGACATGCGAAACTCCTCCATGGAACAGGGCGAGCAAGCCACCGATTTTTTCGCTTTGCAAGCGGTGTTTATCGAGTTTCGCGACGCCAATGATAGAGAATGTCCGGCTCCTTTTCCTCATTGGCCGTGCCATCGGTCTGTTCGACCGCCACAAAGCCGCGCGCTTCGTAAAAGCGGCGGGCCGTAGCATTGCGCTGGAAGGTCCAGAGGAAAAGTTGCGGATGGGCTTCTTTGGCGATGTCCAGCAGCCGGGAACCCATCCCCTGCCCCTGCGCACTCGGCAGGATGTAGAGCTGGTCGACCCAGTCCTTGCGGAAGGCGATAACGCCGAGCAAGGCGCTCCCCCTTTCGGCGCCCCAAATGTCGCAGGTCGCGAAAAGATGCCCGCGCCAGTATCCACGATCCTCCTCCAAAGTATGAAGGCCGGCCAGCCAGGGCAGCCGCTCGTCGAAGGAAACACGGTGGAGGCTCGCGGCAGCCGCCATATCGTCATGGTCAAGTTTGCGGAAGACGATTGTCATTTCAGCCCCCAGCCTGGCATCTCCGTAAGAGATGCTCGAGATCTCCGGCGGAAAGCCGCCGGAGATCTGTGTCAGCCCTTTCACAGCCGGATATCCCAAAGGATGAACCGGACATTCCCGCGTTCGTCCTCCAGTTCCGGGAAACCAATATCGCGGCGCATCCGATTGGAAAGATCGGAGATCTGGTTTTCCGTCTGGCGACGGCTCCAGGCTGCCAGAAGCAGTGCACGGGCAGTCTTCCAGACGCCGTGTTCCCGGCACAGATCATGAACCGCAGCCGAAAGGGTATCAGCAACTAAAAATTGTGATTCACGCATGATTTTTCGTCCCGGCGCATGACGCGACCAGGTCCTCTTCGATGAAAGAAGACGTGCGGATGCGGACACGGAAACGCGATAAATCGCTCCGTCAATCAGTCACGTCAGATCAATGGGAAAAATGCCAAAAACGGCGGAGATACAGGCCTATACGGCCTGATGGCACATGCCGGCCGGCGTCGATGTATAATACACCGAGGCCACGATAGCCGTTCCGCCAGAAAGGCGCATAAACATGGTAATGGATGTCATCTCACGCCTCCTGTGTTCGCTTTGCGGAATGAATAGATCATACACGAGATCGGCCGGCAATCAAGCACACAATCGCGAATTGCAATCATAAGGAAAAATTCGTGACAAAAAAGCCACATTGCTCGATGGCGCTCAGGCCTTCAGGCCAAATCCCTGCATCAGCCGCCTGGTGGCGAAATCGGGATTGCCTGACGTGAAGACCGCGAAATCATAGCTGTCGGGATGTTCGGCGCCATCGACCAGGGGCACTTTCCGGCGAGCCTGTCTTGCAATCGCTTCAGCGGGATCGAGCCAATCGACCGGCCAGGGCGCCAGCCGCCGGAAGACATTGGCCATGAAAGGGTAATGGGTACAGGCGAGAACGACGATATCGGTCTTGCTGTTGTCCTTCTCGACGAAGCATGGAGCGATCTCCGCCATAACCGCCTCGTCGGAAATGTTCTCGCCCCTGATATAGGCTTCCGCCATGCGCGCCAGATTCTGGGAACCTACCAGACGCACATGGCATTGCGTGGCAAACGACTGGATGAGATCGCGGGTATAGGCGCGCTTGACCGTGCCGGGGGTCGCGAGAACCGAGACCAGACCGGAGCGCGTGCGTTCCGCCGCAGGCTTGATCGCCGGCACGGTGCCGACAAAGGTCATCTTCGGAAAGGTCGAGCGGAGATCCGCACCAACCAGGGTAAAGGCGGTGTTGCAGGAGATCACGCAAACTTCAGGATCGTATTCCTTAAGAAGCTTGGCAAAGAGCGCGATAACCCGCTCCTTCAGCGCAGCCTCCCCCCAATCGCCGTAGGGAAACCCGGCATCATCGGCCACATAGATAAAGCCGCGCTCCGGCATCAGCACGCGCGCCTCGCGCAGCACCGTCAGTCCACCAATGCCCGAATCGAACATCAGCACAGGCTTCAACTCATTCGTCTGCGTCATTCCCTGCCGCCTCCCCCAGGGCCGCTCCCGGCTCGCCTGCCCGATTTTGTTTCGACCATCGGCGCGGAAAACGGTCGAGCGAGTTGATGACGCCCCGGAACACACTGATCTCCTGTTCCGTAAACCCCCGCCGCGAGATGACGGCGCGCAGATTGTCGATCATTTTGGGCTTTTTCGCGGGCGGATGAAAATATCCGCGGGCATCGAGGGCCTCCTCCAGATGCTCGAACAGACCGAAGACCTGTTCCTTGGTTGAAGGCCGCTGCTCGACCGGTTGAAAGATCGTCTCGCTCAGATCGTTCAGCCCGGATTTCATCCATTCATACGACATTAGCAGCACCGCCTGGGCGATATTAAGAGAGGCAAAAGCCGGATTGACGGGAAAGGTGACAATCTCATCGGCCAACGCGACTTCCTCATTGGTCAAGCCCCAGCGCTCGCGGCCGAAGAGGATGCCGGTCTTTTCCCCTGCCCTGAACCTGGTGCGCAATGTCTCAGCCGCCACGACAGGAGAACGTACGGGCTTGAAACCGTATCGCTCCCGGGCCGTCGTGGCATAGACGAAATTGAGATCCTTGATCGCCTCCTCCAGAGTCTCGTAAACCTTGGTTCCGTCGATCACGTGATCGGCCTTGGCGGCTGCGGAGCGTGCCTTGTCGCTCGGCCAGCCGTCGCGCGGATTAACGATGCGCAGTTCCGCGAGGCCAAAATTCGCCATGGCGCGGGCAACCATGCCGATGTTCTCGCCGAGTTGGGGTTCCACCAGCACGATTGCCGGTCCTTCGGCAATCAGTTTGCGCTCGCTATTGGTACCTGACATGATGCCCTTCCGATGATCGTTGGCGGGAAATAACCAGCTGAAATGCAATCGGCAAGGGCGTTATGGCTGCGCCTGCGGCATCGAGCAGCGACCACCGGTGCAGGACACGCAGCTTCACAGCAGGCTCTGAAACAAATCAGTTGCGTCCGGTTCTTCGGTTGCGAGACTATTCGCCCTTGGCGATCGACTGCATTTCCTCGACGACGGAATCCTTTTCGCCGTCCGCCACCCGGTGGATGTCATCGATGACCGACCTACCATCCTCGCCGATTACGTCGAAGTGGACTTCGCTGATGCTGTCCTTGATCTGGGCGTCATCGACACAGGTCCATTGCTTGAACGTCACCGTCACATCGGTAACGCCGTTGGCGCCCGGCGCCGCCGTCATGTTGATATCCTGTAGCGGACAGCCATCCTGCGAGGCGGTCACAACGTCATAACCAAAAGGGTCGCCCGGCTGGTTGTTTTCCGTCTCGTAGGCCGGATGCTTCGCCGCCTCCGCATAAGCTGTCTGGAACTTCTTGCTGAATAGGCGCTTCAGCGAATCTGCGTCGAAAATATACTTCCACTCGCTGTCGACCGTATTCCAATTGTCCTCCGTGACTTTCATGACCTCCTTGACCGGATCGGTGGCGTCAGCCGCCATGGCCAAAATGGAGGTCAGCGAAAAAGCGATAGCGAGCGGCAAGATCCGCATGGGAGGAATCCGGTTGTTCGAGTGGGATTTTTCCGGACATTAAACGCGGTTTGTGGTTTGGCAAGAACAATCCTGCACCAGCCGGAGTGCGGGACGATTTCTGGCGCGAAAAGCCACATGACACTGGCTGAATGCCTTTGCGTTCCAGTCGGGCGGTGCTATAGCGCACACCACTGGTGTCCACCTTTGGGGATGAAATATCCCTCCTACGTCCGAGAGGAATTCCATGCAAAAGATCAAGGTAGCAAACCCGGTCGTCGATCTCGACGGCGACGAGATGACCCGCATCATCTGGCAGCTCATCAAGGACAAGCTGATCCTTCCCTATCTCGATCTCGACATCGAATATTATGACCTCTCGGTCGAAAACCGCGACGCGACGAATGACCAGGTCACCGTTGACGCCGCAAACGCCATCAAGAAGCACGGCGTCGGCATCAAGTGCGCCACCATCACGCCGGACGAAGCGCGCGTGAAGGAATTCGGCCTCAAGCAGATGTGGAAGAGCCCGAACGGCACGATCCGCAACATTCTGGGCGGCGTCATCTTCCGTGAGCCGATCATCTGCAAGAACGTCCCGCGCCTCGTTCCCGGCTGGACCCAGCCGATCGTCGTCGGGCGCCACGCCTTCGGCGACCAGTACCGCGCCACCGACTTCAAGTTCCCCGGCAAGGGCAAACTGACGATCAAGTTCGTCGGCGAAGACGGGCAGGTCATCGAAAAGGAAGTTTTCGATGCACCGGGCGCCGGCGTGGCGATGGCCATGTACAATCTGGACGAGTCGATCCGGGAATTCGCCCGCGCGTCGATGATGTACGGCCTGATGCGCAAGTGGCCGGTCTACCTGTCGACCAAGAACACCATTCTCAAGGCGTATGACGGTCGCTTCAAGGATATATTCGAAGAAGTCTACCAGAACGAATTCAAGGCGCAGTTCGACGAAATCGGCATCACCTATGAGCACCGCCTGATCGACGACATGGTTGCGTCCGCTCTGAAATGGTCTGGCGGCTATGTCTGGGCCTGCAAGAACTATGACGGCGACGTCCAGTCCGACACGGTTGCCCAGGGCTTCGGCTCGCTTGGCCTGATGACCTCGGTGCTGCTCACTCCGGATGGCAAGACGGTGGAAGCCGAAGCCGCGCACGGCACGGTCACCCGCCATTACCGCCAGCATCAGAAGGGCCAGGAAACCTCGACGAACTCGATCGCATCGATCTTCGCCTGGACCCGCGGCCTCGCGCACCGCGCCAAGCTGGACGACAATGCCGAACTCGCCAAATTCGCCTCGACGCTCGAGAAGGTCTGCGTCGATACCGTCGAATCCGGCTTCATGACCAAGGACCTCGCGCTGCTGATCGGTCCGGATCAGCCGTGGCTCTCCACCACCGCCTTCCTCGACAAGATCGACGAGAATCTCAAGAAGGCCATGGCTGCGTAAGTCGGCGAGATCGGCTAGAAATCAGACGGCAGGACGCAAGTTCTGCCGTTTTTTTTGGGGAGCCAGCCATGACAACCACCGTCCGTCCGCTCGAACCTTCCGACCGGGTCCAATGGGAGCCGCTCTGGGAAGCCTACCTCCGTTTCTATGAAACCGTGCTGTCGAAGGACCAGTACGAGCTCACTTGGACTCGCCTTCTCGACCCGGGCGAGCCAATGCATGGCTTCGGCGCCTTCGACGAAACCGGCAAGATGGTCGGCATCGCACATGCGATCCTCCACCGGTCCTGCTGGCTTCCGGACTGGACCTGTTATCTTCAGGATCTCTACGTCGCGATGAGCGGGCGCGGCCGGGGCACCGGCGAAGCGCTGATCGAGGCCGTGGCCGAGCTGGCACGGCAGAAAAAGGCCGGACGTCTTTATTGGCTGACCCACGAGAGCAATGCGACCGCCCGGCGGCTCTATGATCGGATAGCCCAGGCTTCCGGCTTCATCCAGTACCGCAAACCGCTGTGACTTGATTCCGCAAAACAGTCGCCGTAGCACTGGCGGAAACCAAGAGGAGGACGTCATGACGGAAGAACTGGTACTCTATACCAACCCGATGTCTCGGGGGCGCATTGCCCGCTGGATGCTGGAAGAAGTGGGCGTACCCTATCGGGCCGAAATCCTTCACTTCGGCACGACGATGAAGGGGGAGGCCTACAAGGCGGTCAATCCCATGGGCAAGGTGCCGGCGGTCGTGCACGGAAAAACCGTCGTGACGGAATGCGCCGCGATTTGCGCTTATCTTGCCGATGCCTTCCCACAGGCAGGCTTGGCGCCCTCGCCGGCCGCCCGCGGCGATTATTACCGCTGGATGTTCTTCGCAGCCGGCCCGCTGGAAGCCGCCGTCAGCAATAGGGTGCTTGGCTTTGAAGTGCCGCCGGGCCGAGAGCGAATGGTCGGCTACGGCAGCTTCCGGGATGTGATGGACACGCTCGAAACGGCTGTCGGCGCCCATACCTATATCGCCGGCGAGACCTTTACGGCTGCCGATGTCTATGTCGGCGCGCAGATCGGTTGGGGGCTGCAGTTCGGTTCGATTGAAAAACGACCGGCGTTCGAGCAATATTTTGAAAGACTTGCGACGCGGCAGGCCTATCAGCGCGCATCGGAAAAGGACAATGCCGCGGCCGCTGAACTGCAGCAGGCCGGTTAGTGCTGGATCCGGCCGGATGGCGGGGTAGCCGCTCAGGCTCCGTCGTCGTCGGCATCCAACGCCAGAGATGTCGCGAGATAGCCGAGCCCGAAAACGGAGCCGAACCCGTAGATCACCAGCCACATCTCAAGCGCAGCAAGAGTCGTGGGGCCAGTTACAAACCACTGGAGAAGGATCGCCAATGCCGTGGCAGCGCCCAGGGCAAAACCGATCGACACGCGAATAATGATATAGCTGATCAGCAGCGGCATCTTCTGGCCTCCTGCATGCCCTGGCGCAATAACTGGATTGCAAGGCAAGAAGTTCCGTCGCTTGCCGTCAGACCGTCCTACACCTTTTGGGCGACGCGATTACGGAGGCGTGGCAAGGATCAAGCGGGGAGTGCCCTTCGGGAGCAAGGGAGTGGCGCCGATGTCGGTTCTGGTGTCGCGGCGGGCGCCGTCCAGAGTTATAGCGAGGAGATAATGCTGACCGGGATGCCGAGCCGAAGGGAATTGGCGACGGTACAGACCTGCCACGCCCTGTCGATGACAAGGCGAACGTCCGATCCATCCCTGGTTTCGCAACGGACGGCGACCTCGGCACCTGTTGCCAACAGTGGCGAGCCATCCAGGGCGACGGTTACCGTCACTTCGATCTCACCCAGTTCGACATCCATTTCGTGTGCCGCATACCGGAGGTCGTTGCAGTAACAGCCGCCGATCGCCAGGCCGAGAAGCTGGGCGCCATTAAAGCCCAGCCCCTTGCCACCAGCCTTTCCATCGGGCCGATCGACGACCACCGTATGCCCGCCTGCCCATCCCAATGCTGCTTCCGTCCCGGCTACATTGCGCAATTCAACGGTAGAGGTCGCCATCCTGTCCTCCCAAGGGGCGGTGACCAGCGGCCGGGCGCATCAACAGTTGCACCGCTCCTCCACACTGAGCCGCCTCCGCACAGCATGTAGGTACCGGGGCCGGTTATCAAGAAAGATCGTCAGGAAGGTTGGGGCATCTCGTATGGCTGCAACCCATGGAGCGGGATCGGGAACATTTTTCCATGGTGCGCGTAAGTAACTTCATTAGGAGTTGCGACCATGGCCAATCGGTTCGGAATGCCTCGTTATGAAATCATCGGCTCCCTCATCCTGGCGACGATCGTGGGATTCGGTGCCCTGCTGAAGATCAGCAGCCAGGATAGCGAGACGGCGCAAAATCAACCCCGGCAACAGCTGGAAGTCAGCCCGGCGCTAAGGCCGAACGGCAGTCGCGGTTAACTGGCCCGCAAGCCCCCGCGCCGCACGTCTTGCATATTGCTCACCTCAGCTTCTCAGGCCCGGCGCCTCGTAACCGGTCCGTTCGACATACTCCGTATATCCGCCGTCATAACGGTGGATGCCCTCGGGCGTGAGTTCGAGAACACGGTTTGAAAGCTCGGCGAGGAAATGCCGGTCGTGGGAAACGAAAAGCATCGTGCCTTCGTAATCCGAAAGCGCCTTGATCAGCATTTCCTTGGTATCGAGGTCGAGATGGTTGGTCGGCTCGTCGAGGACCAGGAAGTTCGGCGGATCGAAAAGCATGGCCGCCATCACCAGCCGCGCCTTTTCACCGCCCGAAAGCACCCGGCACTTCTTTTCCACGTCGTCGCCGGAAAACCCGAAGCAACCGGCGAGCGTCCGCAGCGCCCCCTGCCCGGCCCGCGGAAATTCCGCCTCCAGCCATTCGAAGACCGTCAGGTCTCCGTCGAGCACATCCATCGCATGCTGGGCGAAATAACCCATCTTGACGCTGGCGCCGACGGTGACGTTGCCCTCGTCAGGCTCCGCCGAACCGGCCACAAGCTTCAGAAGGGTCGACTTGCCTGCGCCGTTGATGCCCATGATGCACCAGCGTTCCTTGCGGCGCACCATGAAATCCAGCCCCTCGTAGATCGACCGGCTGCCGTATCTCTTATGCACGTTCTTGAGATTGACCACATCCTCGCCGGAACGTGGCGCCGGTTGGAATTCGAACGCCACCGCCTGGCGGCGCTTTGGCGGCTCGACCCGCTCGATCTTGTCGAGCTTCTTGACCCGGCTCTGCACCTGTGCCGCGTGCGAGGCGCGCGCTTTGAAGCGCTCGATGAATTTGATTTCCTTGGCCAGCATGGCCTGCTGGCGTTCGAACTGGGCCTGCTGCTGCTTTTCGTTTTGCGCCCGCTGCTGCTCATAAAAGGCATAGTCGCCGGAATAGGTGGTCAGCGATCCGGCATCGATCTCGATGATCTTGGTAACGATGCGGTTCATAAACTCCCTGTCGTGCGAGGTCATCAGCAACGCGCCATCATAGCCCTTGAGGAAGGATTCGAGCCAGATCAGGCTCTCGAGATCAAGATGGTTGCTCGGTTCGTCGAGCAGCATGACATCCGGGCGCATCAGCAGGATGCGGGCAAGCGCCACGCGCATCTTCCAACCCCCCGAAAGCTTGCCGACATCGCCGTCCATCATCTCCTGCGTAAAGCTCAAGCCGGCCAGCACCTCGCGGGCGCGCCCCTCGAGCCCGTAACCATCGAGTTCCTCGTAGCGCGCCTGAACCTCGCCATAACGCTCGATAATCTGATCCATCTCGTCCATCCGGTCCGGATCGACCATCGCCGTTTCGAGTTCGCGCAGCTCGGCAGCGACCTCGCTCACAGGCCCTGCCCCGTCCATCACCTCGGTCACAGCGCTGCGTCCGGACATTTCGCCGACATCCTGGCTGAAATAGCCGATGGTGACGTGTTTTTCGACCGTGACCTGCCCCTCGTCCGGGATCTCCTGGCCGGTGATCATCCGGAAGAGCGTGGTCTTGCCGGCGCCGTTCGGGCCGACGAGTCCGATCTTTTCGCCGCGGTTCAACGCCGCCGACGCTTCGATAAAGAGAATGCGGTGACTATTCGACTTGCTGATGTTTTCGATGCGGATCATGGCGAAGAACTTTGGAGGTTGTCACAACAAAAAAGCCGGATCGTTGCCGACCCGGCTTTTCTACAGATTCAATGCGAAGCTTATTCGGCGCTGTCCTCAGCGGCCTTCTTCTTCGGAGCAGCCTTCTTCTTCGGAGCGGCAGCTTCTTCGCCTTCGGCAGCATCAGCAGCCTCGGCCTTGGCGGCAGCCTTCTTCGGAGCGGCCTTCTTCTTGGCCGGCTTTTCAGCAGATTCGGCCTCGTCTTCGGCCATCAGCTCTTCCTTCGTCACGGTCTTGTCGGTGACCTTGATTTCAGAAAGCAGCTTGTCCACGACCTTCTCTTCGAAGATAGGAGCGCGGAGCGAAGCGGAAGCGCCGGGGGTGTTGCGGAAGAAATCGAGGATTTCCTTCTGCTGGCCCGGGAACTGCTGAAGCTGAGCGTAAAGGGCACGCTGCATCTCTTCTTCGGTTACTTCGACGCCGGCCTTTTCGCCGATTTCGGAAAGAACGAGACCGAGGCGAACGCGACGCTCTGCGAGCTTGCGGTATTCGACGCGCGCATCTTCCTCGGTGGTGTCTTCATCCTCGAAGGTCTTGCCCGACTGCTGAAGATCGGTGTTGATCTGACGCCAGATGTTTTCGAATTCGGCGTCGACGAGGCCCTGCGGGGTGTCGAACTTATAGAGTTCATCGAGCTGGTCGAGAATCTGGCGCTTCACCTTTTGGCGGGTAACGCTGCCGTACTGGCTTTCGATCTGGCCGCGGACGATCTCCTTGAGACGGTCGACGGATTCGATGCCGAGCTTGGAGGCAAGCTCATCGTTGATTTCGATCGCGGCCGGAGCGGCGACTTCCTTCACGGTGATATCGAAGGTGGCTTCCTTGCCGGCCAGATTGGCGGCCGGATAGTCAGCCGGGAAGGTCACGGAGATCTGCTTTTCGTCGCCGGCCTTGACACCGATCAGCTGGTCTTCGAAGCCGGGAATGAAACGGCCCGAACCGAGAACCAGTTCAGCGTCCTCGGCAGCGCCGCCATCAAAGGCTTCGCCGTCGACCTTGCCGAGATAGTTCATGGTGACGCGGTCGCCATTGGCGGCCTTGCCCTTCTTCGTCTCAAACGTGCGCGCGCTCTCGGCGATCTTTTCGATCTGCTCGGTGACTTCCTCTTCGGTGACTTCCACCACTTCGCGAACGACGGACAGGCCGCTGGTCGGCTTCAGCTCGATCGGCGGAATGACTTCATAGGAGAGCGTGAATTCGAAATCGGCCTGAGCATTCAGGATCTTTTCGGCTTCAGCTTCGTCCTCGGTCATGGCGACCGACGGCTGCGTCGCCGACTTTTCGCCGCGCTCGGACAGGATCTTGGTCGGGCGTTCACGGACAATCTCGTTGACGAGGTCGGCCATGATCGACTTGCCGTACATCTTCTTGAGATGTGCAACGGGCACCTTGCCCGGACGGAAACCGTTGATGCGGACCTTGTCCTTGGCGTCGGCGAGGCGAACGTTCAGTTCGGCCTCCATATCCTTCTTCGGGATAACGACCTTGATTTCGCGCTTCAGCCCTTCAGCGAGCGTTTCGGTAACCTGCATTTTTAAACCTTCATATCGTGGCGGCGGTGCCCAGACAGCCATTGTTTCAGTGAGCACATCGCCGGAACTTCAAAGAGACCAGCCGCAGCTTCGTGGAGCGCTTGTCTTCGGCCATTCCTGACCCGACCGCACTCCTGGCGGTGCTGGTGCGGGTAGAGAGACTTGAACTCCCACGCCTTGCGGCACCAGAACCTAAAT
This sequence comes from Neorhizobium sp. R1-B, assembly GCF_004368875.1. Lineage (NCBI taxonomy): Bacteria > Pseudomonadati > Pseudomonadota > Alphaproteobacteria > Hyphomicrobiales > Rhizobiaceae > Neorhizobium > Neorhizobium sp. R1-B. The sequence goes on along the minus strand of NZ_SOEM01000031.1, from coordinate 6,308 downwards.
CTGGCGTGTCTACCAATTTCACCATACCCGCGCCCCAACCGCGTCGAAAATCCTCGTGGCCTGAGGCCTTCCGGAGCGCGCGTCTCTATATCACCCGTTTCAGCACACGCAAAGGGAAAATGACGGTTTTTTGGCACTTCCGCAAAAGCCCGAAAAACCCGCCTGCCGGGCCCTGCAATCCTGCCGCCAAGGATGCTTAACTTTTTATTAAATTCTAATGTGTATATTGGAACCAACTAGGAAGAAGGCATGCATGAATTGCATGTCATCCATTCCCATATTGCACTGCACAATAAGCGTGTGGCTTCGTAATATGGAGATACGGCGATTGATTGGAACATTTTCCTGATCTCTCCGGTTCGAACGGTCTGGCACCCGTTCAGAAATGAAGTGCCCTCGGGATTTGATCCCGCGATGAAAATTCGGGCGACGCACTCCTCCTCCCAGCGTAAGCCCGATGGGACTGGCGATCCTCCTCCTCCCAAATCGCCGGTCGTTACAAATGACGCCCACCGGACCTCCTCCCCCGGTGGGCGTTATTTTTTTGCGCCGCAAAAGGAGGATTTCCCCGATGGGCATGCAAAAATGCCCATTGTATACCCAGTCATCATCATGGTTAATCGTTTCGTAATGCGTCAATTGCATAGGTGGCATACCGAATAGGCGCTGTTACTTTTTGCGACGCAACATATATTAGCGGTCATGAGATTGAAGTCAGCGCCGAAGGGGCTGCTGGCAAGGGCCTTGAAAGGGACACGACCATGAACATCGCACAGAAACTCAGCAGCTGGCGCAAGTATCGCGAAACCGTCAACGAACTCGGCCGCATGAGCGACCGCGAACTCAACGACCTCGGCATCGGCCGCGCAGACATCCGCCGCGTTGCACGGACCGCAGTCGGCTTCTAAGCCGATCACGACGGTATTGATGACTTTCAAAAGCGCTTCCCTCTGGGAGGCGCTTTTCTTTTTGTGCCTTCCCTTTGCATCCGTGCCGGTTTTTCAGGCTCAGCCCTAAAATTCACCAACCTCCTGCACATTTGCATGGCAGTCGCATATTTTTTGCACTGCACTTTTTTATTATGCGGTTGTATAAGACTGACATCGCTGATGACGACAGAGCATCAGGACAAATCTTGAGGAAACGACCATGAACCCGATCCGCATCGCTAAGAACTGGATCAGCTACCGCCGCACGATGAACGAGCTTGGCAATCTTTCCAACCAGGCGCTCAACGACATCGGTCTGACCCGTTACGATATCCGTAACATCGCATCGCGCTCCTTCCGCTAATCCGCCCGCTGGTGGATTGCGCCGCGCGACGCCGCAGCGGCGACAAGCCAATAGCAGGCCAGGCAGGCACATCCAAGGACGTATCAAAGGCACCTGATCGGGTGCCTTTTTGATTCCGGCCCATTTTTGATTTGGGTTGGGCAAACGGCGTGATAATGAGCCGGTCATGACGAATAGCTCCCTCTCCCCCATCCATGTCATCGGCGGCGGTCTGGCCGGATCGGAAGCCTCCTGGCAGATCGCCCAGGCCGGGGTGCCGGTGATTCTCCATGAAATGCGCGGCGTGCGCGGCACCGACGCCCATAAGACCGATGGTCTGGCCGAACTGGTATGCTCGAATTCCTTCCGCTCCGACGATGCGACGGCCAACGCGGTCGGCGTCATCCACGCGGAAATGCGGCTTGCCAATTCCCTGATCATCGCCTCGGCTGACAGGAACCAGGTACCTGCCGGCGGCGCGCTCGCCGTCGACCGCGACGGCTTTTCCGAAGCGGTTACCGAGGCGATCGAAAAGCATCCGCTGATTACCGTGGTGCGCGAGGAAATCCAGGGTCTGCCGCCCAAGGAATGGGATCTGGCGATCATCGCCACCGGCCCTCTCACCTCGCCGGCGCTCGCCGCGGCCATTCAGGCGGAGACGGGTGAAGATTCGCTCGCCTTTTTCGACGCCATCGCCCCGATCGTGCATCGCGATTCGATCGACATGGACATCTGCTGGTATCAGTCGCGTTACGACAAGGTCGGCCCTGGCGGTACCGGCAAGGACTATATCAATTGCCCGTTGGATGAAGCGCAGTACAACGCCTTCGTCGACGCCCTCATCGCCGGCGATACGGTCGGTTTCAAGGAATGGGAAGGTACGCCCTATTTCGACGGCTGCCTGCCGATCGAGGTGATGGCGGAGCGCGGCCGTGAAACGTTGCGCCACGGACCGATGAAGCCGATGGGGCTAACCAATGCCCACAATCCGACTGTCAAGGCCTATGCGGTCGTGCAGCTTCGGCAGGACAATGCACTCGGCACGCTCTACAACATGGTGGGCTTCCAGACGAAGCTCAAATACGGCGCGCAGGCGGAGATCTTCCGGATGATCCCGGGGCTGCAGAATGCGGAATTTGCCCGCCTCGGAGGTCTGCACCGCAATACCTATATCCACTCGCCGGTCCTCCTGGACAGGACGCTGACGCTGAAAAGCCGGCCCGGCCTGCGTTTCGCAGGTCAGATCACCGGCTGCGAAGGATATGTGGAAAGCGCCGCGATCGGCCTTCTGGCCGGCCGTTTCGCCGCCGCCGAACGAAAGGGCGAACCGCTGGTCGCCCCGCCGGCAACGACCGCCTTCGGTTCGCTGCTCGGTCATATCACCGGCGGCCATCTCGTTTCGGAAGACGAGCCGGGAAAACGCTCCTTCCAGCCGATGAACGTCAATTTCGGGCTGTTTCCGGAGTTGGAGCCTGGCTCGATCGTCAAGCCGGAAGGCGTCAAGCGTTTTCGCGGCAAGGACAAGACGGTCATGAAACGGCAGTTGCTGGCGGCGCGGGCGCTGCAGGACTGCTCTATTTGGCTCGGTCGGGACTGATGCCGTCTCCGGACGCGTCCGGATCGGCTGGCGCTTCCACCGTTTCCCCGGCCCCAAGGCCAGGGATGTTGACATAGTTGTCGAGCAGCCAGAGCGAGACTTCAGCGGCTTCCTTTTCCGTCGAGAAGACGAAGGTGCCGTTCTGGGTCGGCGCATCGAGGAATTCGGCGCTGAATCCTTTCGCGTTCGGCAGAGGGAAGATCCGCACGCGGCCCGGAGCGATCAGGTGGCAGGCGTAGTGGTTGCCGCGACTGCGCATGAAACCAGCTTTGCTACCGTAGAGCCGGACAAAGATTGCGCCCGCGTCCGCGGTGACATGCAGGCTGCGGATTGCTTCATTGGGGAAGGCGCGACCGAATTCCAGGATGGCGAGACCGGTATCGTGACGGCTTCCCTCCTGGTCCTTGCCGATCAATCGGGTCACGTAATAGGCGAGCGCCATCAGAAGCGCAAAGATGATCAACCAGACAATGACGGGACTCACGCCGCTTCTCCTTTGATGCGCCGGCCTATGCCCTGGTCGCTTTAAACGACGAGCCTTGTGCGAATTTAGCGTCCGATCAAAACCGGCGGGTGATGCCCGCCTTCAGCAGCCTGAGTTGACGCCGCCATTGCGGCGATTGCAGGGAAATATCGAGCGCAGCGACGCCCGCCCGAGCCGCGCGGCGCAGGACCGATTCAGCTAGCGCTACCGGCAGGAAGGCCGGGAAGACGGAGGCGGGAATCGGCCCGGCTTTTCGTGCCTTGGCGAGATGCTCGAGGCCAAGGCCGGCGAAGGCATCGATGGCGGCGGATATGCGTGTCTTGTCCTCACCGCTCAGGAATGTATCTCGGTCGAGCCCGGTGGCAGCCAAAATGTCGACCGGCAGATAGAGCTGATGGCGATGTCGGTGCACCGGCAAGAGCAACAGGAAGCCTGCGATCGCCTGCGCTACGCCGGCATGACCGGCCGCATCGGCAGATTGGCTGGCATCGTCGGCCGAGAGGATCAGACTCGCAAGCTGGATCAGCGCAGAGGCTGTCTCTCCCGCATAGCCTTCCAGCGCGTTCCGGTCGGCGATCGGATCGTCATATAGGTCGAATATCCGCGCCTCGACCATGTCTATGAGCGTCTGCCGGGGCAGGCGATACGTCTCTATGGCCGTGATCAGGCCGGCGGCGATGGGATTACCGCCGCTGTCGCCATGCGCATTGCCTTCCAAGAGATCACGCCACCATTGCAGGCGGATTTCGCCGGGCAGCGGTTCGCGCACTACGTCGCGCACGCGGGCAATCTCGGCATTGAAGGCATAGAGCGCGGCAAGCGCACCGCGCTTGTCCCCTGGCGAGAGAAGGCAGGCAAGGTAACGGTCACGGTCCGTTTCCCTCAGCATCGATAGACACAGATCGCGGGTTTCTTTTGGGGAATCGCTCATATCAGACAGCAATCAGGGCGGCCGCAACGGCCCGCGATTCGGCCAGCATGATATTGAAGGTCCGAACCGCCGCGCCCGTGCTCATCGGATCGGAGGCGATGCCCTTCGCTTTGAGTGCTGCCTTCAAGCTGGCGGGAAGCGGCTTCAAGTTCGCACCCGTACCGACCAGCACCACTTCGATGCCTTCCGCCTCGGCGAGCACCCTGGCGAAGGCCTCGACCGTCAGCGGATCGCCTTCCTGCATATCCCAGCCGTGGATTCCGGACGGAAGGCAGAGCAAGGAGCCGCGATGCGACATGTCGGCAAAACGGAAGCCGCCGTTGCCATAGGCATCGATCGGAGCGCGGCCCGGAAAATGGGCTTCGCGGATTTCGATGCCTTTCGCCATAGTGCGCACATACCTTAAAAAGTTTCGGGCCGGACGATCCGGCCCGCGCAATTTCTACAAGCTCGTTTGATGCGTGCCCGCCTCAATCAGGCTTCTGTCTTCACCGGCTCGCCCTTGACCCGGACTTCAGCGATATAGGCCCGCATGGCGCGTATCTTCACGCCTTCGGCAATTTCAACTTCCACTTCGGAATCGTCGATGACCTTGCTCACCTTGCCAGTGATGCCGCCGCCGAGAACGACCTGATCACCGCGGCGGATCGCCGACAGCGTCTCCTGGCGCTTCTTCTGAGCTGTCCGCTGCGGGCGGATCAGAAAGAAATACCAGACCACCATCAAAGGGGCGAAAAGGAACAGCATTTCGAGGCCGGAGCCAAATGCGGAGGCTCCGGGTGCGGCGCCTTCGGCCTGGGCGAATGCTTCGGTAATGAACATCGAGAACTCCTAAGATTACCGGAGACCCAAGCCCCCGTTACAAGCCGCCGGAATATAGTTGTGATGGGCGGGAATGCAACAGAAACAGGTTGTGAACAGTACTGAATCCACTACTCGCAGCCTTTTGACGCATCAATGGCCATGGTACCGCAGCAACCGGAGCATCGAAGCCGTCTGAACGACCGGAGGAACACGATGAGCGATGACATCAACACCCTTATCCTGGCTGAAGTTCGCAGGCTCGCGGATGCCCTGGAGCGTCTCGCCGGACCGGCTCCGGCCATCAACGACTGGAATGCCGCCGACTGCTTCGTCTGGGTGCCGACCAACCGGCGCCTTTCGCCGGTGGCGCGTCCCAACCGCGTTGCCTTGAAGCTGATCCGCGGCGTCGATCATGTCCGCGACATCCTGCATGAAAACACCCAACGTTTTGCCGAGGGTTTTCCGGCCAACAACGTGCTTCTCTGGGGCGCACGCGGGATGGGAAAATCCTCCCTGGTTAAGGCTGTTCATGAGGACGTTCGCTCGGCGGCGGGCATCCCCCTGAAGCTCGTCGAGGTGCATCGGGAGGATGTTTCATCATTGCCCGACCTTCTCGACATTCTCAAAATCTCCGGCCATCGGGTCATCATCTTCTGCGACGATCTTTCCTTCGACCACGACGACACGGCCTACAAGTCTCTGAAGGCCGCGTTGGATGGCGGAATCGAGGGGCGTCCCGACAACGTGCTCTTCTACGCGACCTCAAACCGCCGCCACCTGCTGCCGCGCAACATGATAGAGAACGAACAGTCGACAGCCATCAATCCTTCCGAGGCGGTCGAGGAAAAGGTATCGCTCTCCGATCGTTTCGGCCTGTGGCTCGGCTTCCATAAATGCAGCCAGGACGACTATCTGACGATGATCGACGGCTATGCGGATCATTTCGACCTCGGCCTCGAGCGGGAGATATTACACGCGCAAGCGCTCGAATGGGCAACGACGCGCGGGGGACGCTCCGGACGAGTCGCATGGCAATATATCCAGGACCTCGCCGGCCGGCTGCGCAAACCGATCAACCGCGACTGAAAACCCGGCTGTTGCGGCACCATTGCCGACGGAAATCGCCAATCGGGATAGGGGGGAGCCTATTGGCTCCGCCCCTCCCACACCACCCGGCATGGGGGTCCGCACCGGGCGGTTGGAGCAGTTGAGGTCGTCAG
>NZ_SOEM01000030.1:0-45203 GCF_004368875.1 Neorhizobium sp. R1-B | reverse complement strand
CCCTTCCGCAGTTGCGCTTCACTTCGCTCGCCATGACCAGCTTACGGTGGGACTTCCACCCACAAGAATGCGCCCATGCTGGGCGCACAACAAAAGCCGCCGCGGAGCTACCCGCAGCGGCTTCTTCTATCCCTGTCCTTGCCTTCAATGGGGCTGAGGCTCAAGCCCGCTTTCCGGCTCCCCGCCCTTCGGCTCATCCTTCTTGGAGCCGGTAGCAGGAACTGCCGAGCCACGAGCAGGCGGCGCATCGTCGCCAAGATCACGCGACGGTTTGTGTCCCTTGAGCAGCGCCTTGATCTCCTCGCCGGACATGGTTTCGTATTCGAGAAGGCCTTCTGCCAGCGTTACGAACTCGTCGTGTTTCTCCGTCAGGATGCGCCGGGCCTCGGTATAGGCCTCGTCGATCAGGCGGCGAACTTCCGTATCGATCTTCTGGGCAGTCGATTCGGATACGTTTCTCGTCTGCGAGACGGAATGGCCGAGGAAGACTTCCTGCTGGTTTTCGCCATAGGCGACCTGGCCCAGCACATCGGAAAAGCCCCACTGCGTGACCATCGCACGGGCGAGCTTGGTGGCCTGCTCGATGTCGGAGGACGCGCCGGAAGTGATGTTCTCCTTGCCGAAGGTCAGCTCCTCGGCAACGCGGCCACCCATCATGATGACCAGGCGCGACACCATCCACTTGTAGCTCATCGAATAGCGGTCGCCTTCCGGAAGCTGCATGACCATGCCAAGCGCACGGCCGCGCGGAATGATCGTCGCCTTGTGCAGCGGATCCGCGACCGGCACGTTGAGTGCGGTTATCGCGTGGCCGGCCTCGTGATAGGCGGTGAGCTTCTTCTCCGCCTCGGTCATGGCCGAAGAGCGGCGCTCGGCGCCCATCATGATCTTGTCCTTGGCGTCTTCGAACTCGCTCATGGTGACGAGGCGCTTGTTGCGGCGCGCTGCCATCAGGGCTGCTTCGTTGACGAGGTTCATGAGGTCGGCGCCGGAGAAACCGGGCGTACCGCGGGCAAGAACCTTGAGGTCGACATTCGGCGCCAGCGGCACGTTGCGGGCATGCACCTTGAGAATGCGCTCGCGGCCGATGATGTCCGGGTTCGGCACGACGACCTGACGGTCGAAGCGGCCGGGACGCAGCAGTGCCGGGTCGAGAACGTCCGGACGGTTGGTCGCAGCGATCAGGATAATGCCTTCATTGGCTTCGAAGCCGTCCATTTCGACGAGCAACTGGTTGAGCGTCTGCTCGCGTTCGTCATTGCCCCCGCCGAGGCCGGCGCCGCGATGACGACCGACCGCGTCGATTTCGTCGATGAAGATGATGCAGGGCGCATTCTTCTTGGCCTGTTCGAACATGTCGCGGACACGGCTTGCACCGACGCCGACGAACATTTCGACGAAATCCGAACCGGAAATGGTGAAGAAGGGCACGTTCGCCTCGCCGGCAATGGCGCGGGCGAGCAGCGTTTTGCCGGTGCCGGGCGGGCCGACCAGCAGCACGCCGCGCGGGATTCGTCCGCCAAGCCGCTGGAACTTCTGCGGGTCGCGCAGGAATTCGACGATTTCCTCGAGATCCTGCTTGGCTTCGTCGACGCCTGCGACGTCCTCGAAAGTCACGCGGCCATGCGCCTCGGTCAGAAGCTTGGCCTTGGACTTGCCGAAGCCCATCGCCCCGCGCGAGCCGCCTTGCATCTGCCGCATGAAGAAGAGCCAGACGCCGAGGATCAGAAGCATCGGCAGAAGCGTGCCGATATAGCTCAGGAAACCGGAAGACCCGTCCGTTTCCGGGCGGGCCACGATGGTGACGTTCTTGGCCTGCAGCTTCTCCATCAGCGAATCATCGATGACGGGCGAATAGGTCTGAAACCCAGAGCCGCTTTCCGTGTAGGTGCCCATCACCCGGTTTCCGGTAACGACGACATCCCGCACCCGCCCCGAATCCACATCGCGCAGAAACTGCGAATAAGGAACCTCACGCGAGTTGGACTGTGTCGGTGCCGTCTGGAACATGCTGAACAATGCGACCAGCAAGAGGGCTATGATGACCCAGAGGGCGATATTGCGAATGTTTGGGTTCATTGAACTCCCCGGACTGTGACGACCAACTCTAAAGGCGGCCGCCTTGCTTGCCGCATAACATAGGGTTGCGGGAAGTCCTTGCCAAGGCGAACCGGAGCCGCCACCTAGCTTTTCCGCGCAGAATCCTTAATTGGCAGCGGGGGAAAAACGTCGCATCCGAGCAAAACCGCAATTTCGCTGCCGAGCCTAAGATCAAACTGCGGCAAAAAACGGTCGAACGGCGCCAGCACCGGCTCGACATCTATGCCGGCTGCAGATGTCTTTTCGGACAAACTGGCTGCGATCTCCCCGTTTCTTTCGTCGGGCGGAAATGACAGGGCCGCTTCGATATGCGGCATGGCCGAGGCGGCCCGCATGGCGATGGCAGGCGGTACATCGGGAAACAAGGTGGATGCCTCCTCCCGATCCGGCGCCGTCGGGCCGACAACGATCTCTTGAGGGCATCCGTTGTCGATCCGGTAGCGGCCGTCCCATATATCGGCCTCACTCGGCCGAATATGAAGCGGCAGCATGCCGCGGTTTTCGCGAACGAAATAAAGGCCGTCCCGACGAAGATCGAAGATCACCCGCCCGGCCGTCACGCGCCCCGACTGCCCGCTCTCGACAAAGGCCATGACCCGCTCCAAGCTGTCGGCGCCGAGTGCGTGTGTTCTGCCTCCTAAAACCGCGGCGAGCAGGGAGAGCGCGTGTCGGCGCAAAGCCGCTTCCGTCTTCAACCCTTCCGGTGAGAGCCGGGCCAGCACCCCATGCCGGATCGTCACATGATCGCGCAAGAACATGGCGGCGGCATCCGACAAGCTGGTTCGCCGCTCCACCGCCCGCAACCACTGGCCCGGATCAAACGATCCCTGCCCCGTCAGCTTTCCGCGCACCCTCACCCGCTCGTAATGGGAATCGAGATTGCTGGGATCTTCGATCCACCCCTGACCCTGCGACGCCAGCCATGCACGAATGTCGGCGCGGCGGGTCCTGAGGAAGGGACGAACGAGCCAGCGCCGTCGATCGAGAAGCACCGCTTCCGCCATGCCCGCGAGGCCCCGCCCGTCCTCTGCCTCGCTGCGGGCAGCCCGCATCGTCACCGTTTCGGCTTGGTCGTCAAGCGTGTGACCGGTAAGGATGGCAGTGGCGTCTACCTCGTCCGCGACCTCCAACAGGAGGCGGTAACGCGCCTCACGCGCGGCGGCGGAAACTCCGGTGGCGGGTTTGGCACCCTCCCAGCGCCGCGTCACATGGGGAATGCCAAGATCCACACAAAGGGCCAACACCGCCTTTGCCTCATCGGCCGACTCCGGTCGGAGGGCATGGTCCACAGTCGCGGCAAAAAGGGTAATGCCGGCATCTTCCCGAGCCGCTTTCGAAAGGCTGACGAGGAGGCCGGTCGAATCGCTGCCGCCGGAAACGGCGACGAGAAGACGGGCCGGTCTGACAAGATCGCGACAAAGGCGTTGGATCGCCTCGTCCGGCGACAGGATGAAGGCTGCGGCAGCCACGGAGGGCGCCGTCAGCTGCAGCGCAGCCGCTTCTGTTCGCTGCCGACCTTGGCGAGCACCGCCTTGGATGCGCTCGGATAGCGCTTCGGCACTTCGCGGAGCGTCGCACAGGCGGTTTCGGTGTTGTCGAGGGCTGCCAGCGACATGCCGAGCTTCAGCAGCATTTCAGGCGCCTTGGCCGACTTGCCGTAGTTCTGGTGGGCGTTCAGAAACGTCTTTGCCGCTTCGTTGTATTTTTCCTGCGAATACTGCGCCTCGCCGAGCCAGAAATTCGCGTCGGCAATGCGTCCACCCTTCGGATAAGCCTGGATGTAGGCCAAAAATTCCTTTTCCGCGAGCGTATAGTCGCCGGACAGCACGTGATTGTAGGCAATCTGATAGGCGTCGTTCTCGTTGCCCAGCGATGCGGTCTGCTGCGGATCGGTCCGGCCTGGGGTGGCAGTTTTGCCGGGCAGTGCGGGGCCGGTATCGACGCCCGGAAGCGCCGCCGAATTGCTGCGGTCGTTACGGGTGGCGGCGCGGGGATTACCGTTCTGGTCAAAATCGATGGAGCCGAGCGTCGTGGGCGGCGGCGCCGTCCGGCTGTCGCCCCCCTGCTGCTGGCCGATATCGCTGTCGGCAGGCGATCCGATGATGCGGGCAACGTCATCCGAGGATTGAGCCGGAGGAGCAGCTTGCGCAGGCGGAGCGCGGTTGGACGCCACGGCCGGTCCCCCGGCCGTGGTGTCAGCTTCGCTTCTCTTCTTTTTTTCCAGGTCCTGGAAACGGAACTCGTTGTCTTCCTGCGTCTTGCGCAGTTGCTCCTGCATCTGCAGCAGCTGAAAACTCATTTCCTCGATGCGGCCATTCAACTGCCGGATCTCTTCCTGGAGTTGCTGGACACGGACTGCCTCGTTGGCCTGTGCGAGAACAACCGGCGGATTATCGGCCCGCGGCTGTTCTACAGCAGACTGACTGCCGCCCTGAAAAAGTTTCGGCAGCGAGAAGGCTCCAGCCGGGCCGCCCGTTGCCATGAGCCCCAGCATCACTGCCAAGACAAGTTTCTTCATGAGTGTTCGTCCTGCTCTCTAGTGTGCACCGATTTGGCGCGAGGGGAGATTTTTCCAACTGCCGCCAAAAAGCAACCAAGTCACCAATGAAAAATCCCCGAAAACAGGGCTAAACTATGGAAAAAAGAAAAAGGCGGCTCGAAGACCGCCTTTTGTTGGGGCGAGTGGCCCGCATTACATGCCGGCGCCGCCGAGAACCGTCACTGCACGACGGTTCTGCGACCAGCAGGAAATGTCGTCGCACACGGCGACCGGGCGTTCCTTGCCGTAGGAGATCGTCTTCATGCGATTCGCCGGTACGCCGCGGGAAGCGAGATATTCCTTGGTGGCAGCAGCACGACGTGCGCCGAGGGCAAGGTTATATTCGCGCGTGCCGCGTTCGTCGGCATGGCCTTCGACGGTGATCGCGTAGTTCGGATAGCGCTGCAGCCACTGGGCCTGGCGGTCGAGCGTCTGCTGGGCGTCGGCGCGGATCGAGGTCGAGTCGGTATCGAAGAAGATGCGGTCGCCGACATTGACGGTGAAGTCCTGGCTCGAGCCGGGCGTCGCGGCACCAGCCCCGCCAAGGCCGAGTTCCCCGGCACTGTTCGGCAGGTTCTTCTTGTTGGCGCAGCCCGCGAGCGCAAGCGCGAGCGTCAGAGCGATGACGGCGGGGTTGCGAGCGAGGGTCTGCATGCGGCTCATCGCCGAAATTTCAATGCGGCTCATGGCCGGTCTCTCCTTGATCACTAATTATCAGAGTTGCCAGACTCTAACCGGGCTCGGTTAACCACGATCAAACACTTATGGTTAACGAATTATTCCGATGTCCCTTTATTGGCCCTTTCTCAACAGAATAAGGCCGGAAAGAGGCGGAAAGCCGCCTCTTTCCCGTTAACTGCCGCTATTCCAGAAGCGGCGACCAGGCGGGGTCGGATGCGTAGGACGGGGTCTTGACCTGTTGCTCGTTGTAACCGGTCAGGTCGATCGAATAGAGCTGCGGCCCACCGGCGCCGGCATTCTGACGGAAGAACATCAGCACGCGACCGTTCGGTGCCCATGTCGGACCCTCGTTGTGGAAGCCGCTCGTCAGGATACGCTCGCCCGAACCGTCCGGCTTCATCACGCCGATCGAGAACTTGCCGCCCGACTGCTTCGTAAAGGCGATCAGGTCCCCGCGCGGCGACCAAACCGGCGTCGAATAGGAACCGTCACCGAAGGAAATGCGGGTCTGGCCGGAACCGTCGGCATTCATGACATAGATCTGTGGCCTTCCGCCGCGGTCGCTCTCGAAGGCGATCCGCGCACCATCAGGCGCATAGGAAGGCGACGTGTCGATCGCCTGGGTGGAGGTCAGCCGCGTCGTGGTGCGGGAGCGCAGGTCCATCGTATAGATGTTGGAATTGCCTTCCTGCTGAAGGCTCATGATCACCTTCTGGCCATCCGGCGAGAAGCGCGGCGAGAAGGTCATGCCGGGGAAATTGCCCACGACCTCGCGCTGCCCGGTCTCCAGTTGCAGCAGATAGACGCGCGGCTGGTTGCCTTCGAAGGACATGTAGGTGATTTCCTGACGGCTCGGCGAGAAGCGCGGAGTCAGCACGATGTCCTTCGAATTGGTGAGCATGCGGACGTTGAAGCCGTCCTGGTCCATGATCGCAAGCTGGCGCTGGCGGGCATTCTTCGGCCCGCTTTCGGAAACGAAGACGACGCGGGTGTCGAAATAACCATTTTCGCCGGTGATCTGCTTGTAGATCGCGTCGGCGATGATGTGGGCCACCCGGCGCCAGTTTTCCGGCTGGGTGAAGAACTGCTGGCCGGTCATCTGCTGGCCAGAAAACGTGTCCCAGAGACGAAATTCCGCCCGAAGCCGCCCATCGCCTTCACGGGTGATGCGGCCGGTCACCAGCGCCTGCGCGTTGATGACTTTCCAGTCCTCGAAACGCGGCGCCCGGTTCGGGTCGGAGATCTTCTCGATAAAGGCGCTCTTGTTGATCGGCGCAAAAAGGCCGGAACGCTGAAGGTCCGCAGCAATGACGTGGGAGATCTGCGGCCCCAGCTCGTTGTTCGACAGGAAGTCCGTCACCGCGATCGGCAGCGGCTCGACATTGCCTTTGTTGATGTTGATTTCTACGCGAGCCTGTGCGGGCGCGGCAAACATCACGGCCATGCCGGCAAGCGCAAGCACGAGGCGGATGAAAGAACGTTTCATCATGTTACTAAAGCCTTTCAAAGCAATTCGCTCGGATCGAAGTTGACGACAACTTCACTCCAGGCGTCGTATTTGTCGGCAGGCAGGTTCTTGAACGGCGCGGACCTGCGAACCGCGCGGAGAGCGCTCGCCTCGAGCGTACGGCGGGCGTTGTCTGAGCCACCAGAGGCTTCCACTTCCGGCTCACCGACGATTTCACCAGTCTGATCGAGCCTCATCGTCACGCGGATCAGCACGCCGTCAGCACCCTCGATGCCGGCAATCACCGACCAGTTCTTCTGGATCTGGCCGCGCAGCGCGTCCATCTCGCTCTGGCTGAGCTTGGCACCGGTCGAGGGCTTGGTGCTGCCCGTTGACGCCGGCGACGACGAGCGCTTGGCCCCGCCCCCGGACGCTTCCTGCTTGTTGAGCAGCGAGGCAATCTCGTCGGCGTTGAAGTCGCTCGCTTTCGAAGACGAGGACTTGGCGGTCTCCTGCTTCTTGCCTTCCTTCTTGTCCGTCGGCTTCTCGGCAGCCTTGGCGGTTTCCGTCGGCTTTGCCGTTTCCGGTTTTTTCTCGGCGGGCTTTTCAGCCGGCTTCTCGACGGGCTTCGCCTCTTCCTTCGGCGGTTCCGGCTTCGGCTTGGCGGCCGGCAGCGGCACCGCATCCGGAAGCGGGATGTCTTCGGACTTCGCTTCGGCGGGCGCAGGCGTCGGCTCGGGTTTCGGCGGCGGAGTCGGCTCGGGCTTTGGAGGTGTCGGCGCGATCTCCGGCTTCGGCTGCGGCAGCGCGGCCATCTCGGTCGGCTTCGGCGCAGTCTCTTCCGGAACGATGTCCTTCACATCGTTCTGTTCGGGCGTCGGCGTCGGCATCGGCCGTTCGACGGGCTTCGGCGCCGCGGCAGCCTCCGTCGGCGTCGGCTTTTTGGCCGGCGTCGGTGGTGTCTTCAGATCGAGATCGTTCTCGCCGGCATTCTCGGCGTTTTCCACGACCTTCTGATTCTTGGTCTCCTTGGGAGAAGGTTTTTCAGACATGGGCGCCTTCTTGTCGCCCTGCTGCATCTGGGTAATGGATTCGACCGGTATGATATCGACCGGCAAGGCTTCGACATCGGCCACCTCGAAAGAAGCGGGCGCGCTCAGCGACACCAGTGCAGCACCGAGCACCAGCGTATGCAGGATCAGCGATGTGCCGAGACTACCTTTCATGGCGCCGCGATCACTTCTCCTGTTCCTGCAGAGTTACAAGACCGAGGTTCTTGTAACCTGCTGCAGAAATGCGGGCCATCACCTTCATGACGACGCCGTAGGCGGCTGTGGTATCGCCGCGCACATAGATGCGCTCGTTATAGCCGGTGGTGGCGATTGCCTGCAGCTTCGGCACGATCTCGTCGATGGCGATCGGCGTTTCCTGCAGATAGATTTCGCCCTGCGGATTGACCGATACGGTGATCGGCTGCGTATCCGCATTCATGGCCTTTGCCTGCGTTTCAGGCAGGTCGATCGGCACCCCGACCGTCATCATCGGCGCCGCCACCATGAAGATGATAAGCAGCACGAGCATGACGTCGACAAGCGGCGTCACGTTGATTTCGCTGATTGCTCCGCCGCGACGGCCGCCGCGCCTGCGACGCCCGCCACCCGATGCCTTTGCTCCTCCGGCCGACATACCCATGAGAGATTACTCCTTGGCCCGAACCGTTATTGCGCCGCCTGTCGCGGCTGCAGCTTCTCGTCGATCTGACGCGACAGTATGGCCGAGAATTCGTCGGCGAAACCTTCCATGCGGGCAGAAAGCTTGCCGGCATCGGCAGTGAATTTGTTGTAGGCGATGACCGCGGGGATAGCGGCGACGAGGCCGATCGCGGTGGCGAGCAGCGCTTCGGCGATACCGGGCGCCACGACCGCAAGATTGGTGGATTTCGAACCGGCGATCGCCTGGAACGAGGTCATGATGCCGACGACGGTACCGAAGAGTCCGATGAACGGACCGGCCGAGCCGATCGTTGCAAGCGAACCGAGGCGGGCTTCATAGGTTTCCGCCTCGCGAGCCATGGTGACGTCCATTGCCCGGTCGATACGCATCTGAAGGCCGATCGGCGAGCGCGCGCCGCGTTCGAAGCTCTTTTTCCACTCGCGCATGGCGGCGACGAAGATGGCGGCAAGCCCGTTGTTCGTCCGCTCCGATAGCGTGCGGTAGAGCTCCTCGAGCGACTGGCCGGACCAGAACACCTGCTCGAACTGGTCGAACTGGCGCTTGGCCTTGCCGAAGCTCACATACTTGTCGATGACGATCGCCCAGGTCCATACCGACGCGCCGATCAGACCGATCATGACCAGCTTGACGACCAGCCCGGCCTGCATGAACAGCGACCAGAGGCTGACGTCGCTCGCCGCTGCCGCCAAAACTTCGTGTTCCATCTACTATCCCCGAATCCAAACGCCCGGCTTTTAAGGACCGGGCGGGTTCAAAAGCGCGCTCTCGCGAGAATGTCGTTGATCGCCGGGTGCGCCCGCCTTAACCCCAAGATACCCTGAGTTTCCAGCTTGGCTTCTCGCTTTCAATTTTGGTCAAAGGAAGGCGTGCGTTGCACAAATTCCTCACAAGCCAGTAAGACATCATTATCGTTAAGAATGCGTTACAGGCGGGAGGTCTGCTATACTTTCACAGGCTAAACCGGATGCCCCAGAAACTTCTCCGCGATCGCTTCCGGCAAACGGCGCGGACGACCGTGCTTGTTGATGACGGCGATCACGACCTTGGCGGCAATCAGCAGCGTTTCGCCGCGTCTGATTTCCTGGTTGAGCACCATCTTGGCGCCGCCTGCCTTTTCCGTCACCGTCTGGATCGTCAGGATATCATCCATGCGGGCAGGCTGCTTGAAGTCGATCTCCATCCGGTGGAC
The DNA here is from genome assembly GCF_004368875.1 of Neorhizobium sp. R1-B. Classification (NCBI taxonomy): domain Bacteria; kingdom Pseudomonadati; phylum Pseudomonadota; class Alphaproteobacteria; order Hyphomicrobiales; family Rhizobiaceae; genus Neorhizobium; species Neorhizobium sp. R1-B. The sequence continues at coordinate 35,513 of NZ_SOEM01000030.1, read as the reverse complement.
GACGAAGACGAGGCCCTCTTCATCGGCGGAAAGAAGCGCGCTCTGCTCGCAGCCGAGGCAGCGCAGATAGTCGGTGCGGCCGCGTTCCAGGAAGTGCAGATAACGGGCATGATAGACGAGGCCGGAAAAATCGGTGTCTTCGTAATAGACGCGCTGGAGAAGCCGATGGCCGCCTTCAATCAATTCGCCCGATAGCAAAAAATTGTGTTCCTGCATAAGCTTGCCTTGAAAAATTCCTGTTCACCCACTGGATGAACGTCAAGCACTGTTCCAGTTTCTGTGGACCGAACTAAGTCCTGTCATACTTCCTCCCTATCAGGAAATGTTCCAAAAACCAGCGGAGACTCCATCATGAAGATAGCAGTCCTGGGCGGCGACGGTTTTGTCGGCTGGCCGACATCGCTCCACCTGTCCGAGTGCGGCCACGAGGTCCATATCCTCGACAACCTCTCGCGCCGCTGGATCGATACCGAGCTCGGTGTCCAGTCGCTGACCCCGATGGACTCCATCCAGGAGCGCACCCGGATCTGGCATGCCGAGACCGGCCGGCGCATCCACTTCCATCTGATCGACCTTGCCAGGGACTACGAGCTCCTCAAGGGCTGGCTCGCTAAACATCGTCCGGATGCAATCGTCCATTTCGCCGAGCAACGTGCGGCGCCCTATTCCATGAAAAGCGACCGCCACAAGAACTACACGGTCAACAACAACGTCAACGCCACCCATAATCTTCTGAATGCGCTGGTCGAACTCGACCTCGATGCGCATCTGGTCCATCTCGGAACCATGGGCGTCTACGGCTATTCGACGGTCGGTGCGGCAATCCCGGAAGGCTATCTGCCGGTCGGCATCGAGACGGCGGACGGACGTGAAGTCTCCCAGGAAATCCTCTACCCCGCCAATCCCGGCTCGATCTACCACATGACCAAATGCCTGGATCAGTTGCTCTTCCAGTTCTACGCAAAGAACGACGGTCTCAGGATCACCGATTTGCACCAGGGCATCGTCTGGGGCACCCACACCGAACAGACCCGACGCCATACGCAATTGATCAATAGATTCGATTATGACGGGGATTACGGGACGGTCTTGAATCGTTTTCTCATCCAGGCGGCGATCGGTTATCCCCTCACCGTCCACGGCACCGGCGGTCAGACGCGCGCCTTCATCCACATTCAGGATTCGGTCCGCTGCATCGAGATTGCGCTGAAGAACCCGCCTGCCCGCGGCAGCCGCGTCGAGATCTTCAACCAGATGACGGAGACCCACCGGGTCCGCGACCTGGCCGAAATGATCGCGAAAATGACCGGTTCGAAGATCGCCTGGCTGCCGAACCCACGCAAGGAAGCGCCGGAAAACGAGTTGATCGTCAAGAACGAAAAGTTTCTGGGCCTCGGCCTCGAGCCCACCACGCTTGGCGAAGGACTATTGGGCGAGATCGTCGATGTTGCGAAGAAATACGCCTATCGTGTTGACAGGACTCGCGTTCCGGCCGTTTCCGCCTGGACCAGGGATATCGCGACCAAGGTCGAGCACGATCCCGAAGGCAAGCGGCTGAAATCGGTTTCGTAAAATTCGACCAGGGAGCGCCGATAGGTCTCCTCATCTATCACATCAGCTTTCGTCATTCCTCGGGCTTGTCCCGAGCATGACGAAGGAGAGGGATCGCAACGGGGCACTACCCTTCATGACCAACGCTTTCGTCACCCTCGTCACCAATGCCGACTATGCCATGGGCGCCACTGCGCTGGCCCGCTCCATCCGCCGCACCGGCACGGGCGCCGATATCGTCATCCTCCATACCGGCGGCGTCGAGCGCCCCTCTCTCTCCCCGCTCGAAGCTCTGGGCTGCCGCCTTGTCGAAACCGACCACCTGCCGCTCTCGGACGCCTTCAACGAACGCCACGGCAAAGACAGGCTGCACGGATCAGCCCCCTTCACCAAGGGGCGCAAGCCGGACTTCCACACGCCGCTCGACAATTTCTGCAAGCTCCGGCTCTGGCAGCTCGTCGAGTATGACAAGGTGGTCTTCATCGACGCCGACGCGCTGGTGCTGAAACCCATCGACAAACTGTTCGCCTACCCGGAATTTTCCGCCGCTCCGAATGTCTACGAAAGCCTCGCCGACTTTCACCGGCTGAATTCCGGCGTCTTCGTCGCAAAACCTTCGGCGGACACATTTGCCGAAATGCTGGCGGCACTCGACCAGCCGGACGCCTTCTGGCGGCGCACCGACCAGACCTTTTTGGAAACGTTCTTTCCCGACTGGCACGGCCTGCCGGTCTTCATGAACATGCTGCAATATGTGTGGTTTAACATGCCGGCCCTCTGGGATTGGCAGAGCATTGCCGTCCTCCACTACCAATATGAAAAGCCCTGGGAAAAGCACCATCCGAAAGCCGACCGGCTGGGCCCCCTGATCGACCTCTGGCATGCCTTTTACGAAGACCGCGACTTGCCAGATCTCGGCTCGCTGCCGAAACCGGGAGGGGCGGCATGAAGGTCTTGGTCTCGGGAGGAACAGGCCTGGTTGGTCGCCATGTCGTCGAGGGATTGCTTGGCGCCGGATATAAGGTGATCGTCGGTGGCCGCGTACCGCCCGATCCGGAAGCCTTTTCGAAACCGGTCGGCTTCGTGCCGCTTTTCCTTGAACCGGACCTCGACCAGACCGAAGCCTTCGATGACGCCTATTTTTTCGTTCACGCGGCGTTTGATCATGTCCCGGGAAAATACCGCGGCGGCGAAGGAGGCGATCCCGTCCAATTCCGCCGGCTGAACCTCGACGGCAGCGTCAAGCTCTTCGAAACGGCACGCCGGGCCGGTACGCGGCGCGCCGTCTTTCTCTCCAGCCGCGCCGTCTATGACGGCCTGCCCTCCGGCACGGAACTCACCGAAAACCTCCTGCTGCAGCCGGACAGTCTTTACGGTGAAATAAAGCTTGACGGCGAACGGGCGCTGTCGGCTCTTTCCCAACCGGGCTTTACGACCGCAAGCCTGAGGCTGACCGGCGTTTACGGCAATCGGCAACCGAACAAATGGGACCCGCTGATTGCGGACTATCTCGCTGGTCGACCCGTCCCGTCCCGCGCTGGAACGGAGGTTCACGGCCGCGATGTGGCCGCGGCGGTGCGCCTGATGCTGGAAACCGAAGCGGGCGTGATCGACGGGCAGGTCTTCAACGTTTCCGACATCCTCACCGATACTCGTGAAATCCTCGGCTGCCTGCCGCACCGTCCTCATCCACTCCCGCCGCCTGGCGATCGCGCGGCGGTCAACGTGATGTCCACTGCCAGGATCAATGCACTGGGCTGGGAGCCGGGCGGGCTGGCACTTCTGCGGGAGACCGTCAGGGATTTGGCGAATTCTCCTGGTGCCGCGGCCTGAAGCGCCGCATCTTCGCCTCCTCTTTGGCTTTATCCAGCGCCTTCTTGTGCTGCTCCGCCCATTTCGCTCCGGCGTCACCGCCCCAGAGCAGCCAGGCTATGTAGCCAGTCGAGGCGTTTTCCTCGTCGCCGAAATTGTCGGCTCGTTTTTCGGTCCGATGCCGGGAAAAATAGCTGACCATTTTGCGGATGGTCTGCTCCGAAACCGGTTTCCGGTTTTTCAGATCCTTGGCACGTGCGATACCGGCAGTCGTTCCGCCGCGCCGATACTGCGCCCGCAATTTCAGGCCCTTCTCGGCGGCAGCCGCGACCTCCACCGGGGGGATACGATCGGGACGTTCCTCAGCCATGGCTCTTCCCCAGCTCGGACTGGCTTTTCAGCACACGATCACCGCTTTTCCGCTCGATTAGAAAGACAGGCTCCTTTTTGTCCCCTTTTCTCTTGACCGTCTTGCCTTTGATCTTCCGCTCGACGTCCTCGGTAAACTTCTCGGTTACTTTGCCTTCGGCTTCACCGCGGCCCCATTTCCATTTCACTTCATGTCCGACGCTGATGTCTTGCATGGCCTTCTCCTTCTTGCGCAGAAGAACGGGCTGCCGTGCTCAGATGTTCCAGAGATTACGGCTTAAGATCGAGATCACTATCGCGCCAGACCAGATGGCGAGGGCTCTCCGGCAGTCGCTCTATCTCTTCCGCGACGAAATAGGGCAGGATGTCGAGTGCTCTCAACGCTGCCGTGGTCGCCGGCACCCACTTGAACTCCAACTCGTGCCCGTCAATGACCCGATGGACGATGTCGCGCGGATGGAATGGAAACGAGGGCGGTAGCTCCATCAGGTAATAAAGCCCTAATTCGTGGCAGTCCCTGATTTCGTAGTGAAAGAAATTCTCGACCGCCCAGAGAAGGCGTCCAACCGTGACAGTAACCCCGAGTTCCTCGATCATTTCCCGTTTGAGGGTCTCTTCCGAAGTCTCTCCGATTTCGGCGCGTCCGCCGGGTAAGGTCCAGAAGGTTTCATGGACAGCGCGATGCACCAGGACATGGCCATCGCGAAAGCAAAGTCCGGCAACGCGCATCTGGAAAACACGACGAGCATCCGTTTCGATGCGAATGAGGATCCTGTCCTTCACGCTATCACCCGAGCTCAATGACGACGATTTCCGGCGGGGCGCCGACGCGGATCGGCAGGCCGGAACAGCCAAGCCCACCGGAGATGATGATATTGCGGCGCCCCTCCTGCACATGGCCGTAAACATACCGATCGCCAAAACGCGACGGCACGACCGGCGCATAGCCGAACAACCGCACCTGGCCACCATGGGTGTGGCCGGAAAGGGTGAGAGCGACGCGTTCCGGCACCATCGGGAAGATATCCGGCTCGTGCGCCATGAGGATGATCGGCGCGTCGTCACTCACCTGGGCGAGCGTGCCGGCAAGATCATGTTTGCCCTGCCCCCAGCGGCCGATCTTTCGGTCCGGCAGAAGACCGATCTGATCCTCGAGGCCTGCCAGCCAGAAAGCTCTGCCGTCCTTTTCGAGCCGAACCGAACGATTGCTGTAAACGGGAATGCCCACCCCCTCCAAGGCTCGGCGGGCGAAGGGAATGCCGCCGCCATTCGCCTGGACTTCCGGATCTTCCCACCAGTCGTGGTTGCCAAGCACCGCATGCACGCCGAGCGGCGCCTGCAGGATCGATAGCGCCTTGGCCCAGAGGTCGGGGCTCACTCGGTCCAGCACGAGGCGCATGCCGGAGACATAGTCGCCGAGCAACAGGATCACGTCCGGCTGAAGCGCATTCGCCTGCCGGCAGATGGCGGCGATCCGCTCGGCAGTCATCCAGGGCTGGCACGCATGGAAATCCGCCAGGGCCACCACGCGCAGTTTCAGGCCGGGCGTCCATTCAGGCGGCGTTAGCGCATAATAGGTGGCCCGCAGGCGGACCAGCGGCTCCGCCACGGCATAACCACCAAACGCCACCATCGCCGCGAAGCTGGCGCCCAGCGTCTTGAAGAAGCCGCGGCGAGTAATCACTCAGTCATCCTCGAGATTCATCCTGAACTGCGCCGCTTCGAGATCCTTGGGCGGCTGAAGTCCCAGATGTTTCCACGCCGTTGCGGTCAAAACACGGCCGCGCGGGGTGCGCTGGATAAAACCCTGCTGGATCATATAGGGCTCGATGATATCCTCAATCGCGTCTCGGGGCTCGGAAAGCCCAGCCGCAATCGTCTCAATGCCGACAGGCCCGCCGCCGAAATTCACCGCGATCATGTTGAGGTAACGCTTGTCGAGCTGGTCGAGGCCCATATTGTCGACCAGAAGCCGCGTCAGCGCCTCGTCGGCAATCTCGCGGGTCACGGCTTCGGCCTTCGCCACTTCAGCAAAATCGCGCACCCGCCGCAACAGCCGGCCGGCGATGCGGGGCGTACCACGGGCACGGCGGGCGATTTCGCGCGCACCGTCATCGGTCATCGGCAGGTTCATCAGCCGCGCGCCGCGCCTGACGATCAGTTCCAGTTCCTCGACCGTGTAGAACGCCAGCCGTACCGGAATGCCGAAGCGGTCGCGGAGCGGTGTCGTCAGAAGACCGAGACGGGTGGTGGCTGCGACCAGCGTAAATTTCGACAGGTCGATCTTTACTGAGCGGGCGGCCGGTCCTTCGCCGATGATGAGGTCGAGCTGGAAATCCTCCATAGCGGGATAGAGGATTTCCTCGACCGCCGGATTGAGCCGGTGAATTTCGTCGATGAACAGCACGTCGCGCTCTTCGAGATTGGTCAGCAGTGCTGCAAGATCTCCCGCCTTGGCGATGACGGGGCCGGATGTGGAGCGGAAGTTCACACCAAGTTCTTTCGCCATGATCTGGGCGAGCGTTGTTTTGCCGAGGCCCGGCGGACCGACGAAGAGAACGTGGTCGAGCGCCTCGCCGCGATTCCTGGCCGCTTCGATGAAGACTTTGAGGTTGGCGCGCGCCTCCGCCTGGCCGGTAAACTCGTCCAGCGACTGCGGACGCAGTGTCGTATCCAGGTCTTCGCCCCGCTTTTCCGGCGTTATCAGGCGGGCAGGTTCGGTCATGCGAGAAGTTCCATTCCGGGTACGGCCTGAGCAGCCTTACGGTCAAAGGTGATGACTTTGCGGCAACCGACCCTGCCGGCGCTCCAAGCCACAAGATAGTCGGCGACGTCCCCAGCGGGAAATGTTGAACCGGCAAGAAGCAGTTCCAGTTCTTCCGTGTGCTCGATGACTATCTCCGAAGACGCGATGAGGAGGCGAAGCATATCGACGATCTGGGCTTTTGAATAATTCAGCCGTTGCCGCAGAAACCAGATGACTTCAGCCAGCACCACCGCGCTGACATAAGCAGGATCTTCCGCTGTGCGTTCCGTCATGAATTGACGTGCTTTTTCACCCTGCTCCGGATCATCGTGAACGAGAAATCGCAACAGGACATTCGTGTCAATTCCGATCATTTCTGACCTTCTTGCCACTCGCGACGGATGCGTTCGTCATCTTCGGCTACGGCTGCCATGATGGCCTCATCGATCTCCTCGATCGTGAAACCCTTGCCATTAGGGGGATTTCCCAAAATGCCGGCCAGATCCGCAAGCTTTTTGTTCTTCGGGATTGCTACGACCTCACCATTGCGGACAGTGACATAGAAGCGGGTACCGGGCGTGAGCTTCAACTGCTCGCGCACATCCTTCGGAATGGTCAATTGTCCCTTGGATGTCATGGTCGTAAGCGCGCCCATTTTTCTTACCTTTCTTGCCATTTCTTACCAAACTATATCAGTAAGAAATTGCTCATCCAACACTACCGTGCCAATTCCTTCAGCCCCAATCTAATGAGTTTGGCGCTGTCTGCCCCTTCGCCGCCGTTCTTGAGAGCCGCCGCCACCGCGTTCGCAGCCTGGTCGCGGGAATAACCGAGATTGGTCAGGGCCGAAACTGCGTCAGCCACGGGAGCAGAAGCCACGCCCTCGCCGATCTCCTGCTTGAGGCCGATATTGCCGGAAGCCTCGCCGGCAAAAGCCGGAGCCTTGTTCTTCAATTCGGTCACGATGCGCATTGCCACCTTCGGGCCGACCCCCGGAGCGCGCGAAACGGTTGTCCTGTCCTGCAGCGCGATCGCGTTGGCGAGTTCGGATGGCGTCAAAACGGAAAGTACGGCAAGCGCCACCTTGGCGCCGACACCCTGCACGCTCTGCAGCAGGTTGAACCATTCCCGCTCCAGCGCCGTCAGGAAACCGAAGAGCTTGAACTGGTCCTCGCGCACATAGGTCTCGATGAACAGCACCACCGCCTCGCCGACCGAACCCATCTTCGACAGCACCCGCGACGAACAGAAGACCTCGTAGCAGACGCCATGCACGTCGACGAGCACGTAGTCGTCGCCGATTTCGTCGATGGTGCCTTTAAGCTTGCCGATCATGGAAGAAGTCCGCCAACGATTAAGGTTACAAGGGATGAGTTTCGGGAGAGATGATGGAGATCAGTGGGAAATAGGTCCGGTATTTGGCAACATCCCGGCTGAGCAGCCGATAGCCTCTGACCACTGCGTGGGCACCGATATAGAAATCGGGAAGTGGCGAACGTTTGTCCCCGCCAGCGCGGCGATATTGCAGAAAGGCGTGGCCGGCTGCATACGCCGCTTCCCAAGGAAGATCCTCCCGCCGGAAGAGACTGGGCGCAAGCGCCGCTTCCAGTTCCTCGCTCGTCGCGTAGCCGGCGGCCATTTCCGCATAAATCAAAGGATTTATCAGCAAGAGCCCCTTGGCCCGGGCCGCCGCCAACTGTTCGGTCGACCATTCGGTAAAGGCAGTCCGGGTATGGAACACGTCGATGAGGATGTTCGTATCGACAAGAGTTGCCATGGGGTCAGTCTCTCAGCAGCCGATAGAATTCCTCGCCGCTCATATCGCCAAGAGACATGGAACCCTGATGCCGCCTCAGATGAGCAACAAGCTCGCGTATATCGCGCTCGACTTCCTCCCTTGACGGCTCGACGCGCCGAAGTACGGCCTCCCCCTCGCGAAGAACAAACTCCACCTCGCTGCCCGCCTCGATCCCCAGGTTGGAGCGGACATTCTTCGGGATCGTAACCTGGCCTTTTTCAGTGACGCGCATGGTAATACCTCTGCGGTATTACTTATCCGCGAAACAAGAACAAGTCAAGAACAAACTTACCCGGCAAGCGCGGCGCGCATGCGGTGGCCGCCGCGGTTGTGGGCATGGCAGATGGCGATCGCCAAGGCGTCGGCGGCGTCATTGCCCTTGAATTCGGCCTTGGGCATCAGGATCTTCAACATCATGTGGATCTGCTGCTTTTCGCCGTGGCCAACCCCGATGACGGACTTCTTGACGGCATTTGGCGCATATTCGGCGACCGGCAGGCCGGCCCGCGCCGGCACCAGCATCACGACACCCCTCGCCTGCCCCAGTTTCAGGGTCGCCACCGCATCCTTGTTGACAAAAGTCTGCTCGACCGCCGCCTCATCTGGCTTGTAGGCATGCACCACTTCGGCCAGCCCGTCATGCAGCTGGCAGAGGCGGGATGCGAGATCCATGTCTCCGTCAGACGTGACCGTGCCTGAAGCGACGAAGCGCAGGCTGTTTCCCAGCGTTTCGATAATGCCCCAACCGGTTCGGCGAAGTCCCGGATCGATGCCGATGATGCGAATCGTTTGTGTCATCCGGCTACACTACCGCCTTGCCGCAGAAGGCGCCATGTCGACCCCAGATGGTCCGGCGATGCCCTCCGTTGATGCCCTGTCGTCGTTAACCATATCGAAAAGCTTTTGGGCAGAACCGCTCCAAATTGGGCAACCGACTTTCTTTCACCGCGTTGCTTGGTCAGAAAGGGGGGCCGAAGCATAAGGAGCCGCCCGAATGATACGGGATCGAGATCGGAATGAACTGGAACTGCAGCAGATGCGCGTCGTCGTCAACGCGCTGGACGGCGGCCTGAGACGCTTTGCCGCCGGCGACCTGGGCACAACGCTGGATACTCTTTTTCCCGCTCAATGGGAGGGAATGCGCCGGGACTTCAATCGCGGTCTGAATACCTTGAACGGCACGATGGACTCGGTCGTCGGCAATGCCCGCCTTCTCCGTGAGGAATCCGATTCGCTGCGAAAAGGGGTTAAGCAGGCCGCCGAAACCGACGCGGAGCATACCCGCCAACTGTCCAGGACGCTCGCCGACGTCGGCAGCCTCACTCAGCGTCTTCGTGAACAGAAGATTCGCGCGCAACACGCAGCAGCGATCGCCCAGAACGCCCAAGTCGACATCCGCAGACCTAAGGAAGCGGTGGAAACCGCACTGAAGCTCATCGCGGAAATGGATGAAAATCAAGCCGGTCCTATGTCCGTCGAAAGCAGGGAAGCGCTGTCTTCGGCAACACAACAGATCGGCCGGGAACTGGACGCCCTTTGCCTCTACCTGGACGCCCTGACCGACCATCTCGGTACGCTGTCGGAGACGGCACAAGGCCAGGCTGATGCCGCCTCCTCCATCTACGATGACCTGAACGAGACCGCAAAATCGCGACGCAGCGTGGGCCTGAAGGCCGACATGGCGACGCTGACACTTGACCGAGTTGACCGGCAAATCGCCGAGATCGATCAGAAGGCCAGCCGTTTTGCCCGCGTCACGGTCATTGTCCAGCCGCCGCACGATCCCGATCCGCATGGTTCCGGCCCGCACGGTTCAGGTCCGCGGGGCCTTCATCTGAGGCTCGTCAAATCGTAATCCCGAGGGGCCGCTGACGCGGCCCTTTTTTCTTGCTTCCATTTTCGATCGGCGGGGTCGTATTCCCGCATCGGGCTGCCTAGATAAGTCGAGCCTATTGTCACTTATCCCGCCTCCCAGGACGTGCCGATGATTCCCTTTTCCATTCTAGATCTTTCACCGATTGGTGAAGGTTATTCCGTGCGTGACGCGCTTGAGCAGTCCCGCCGCCTGGCGATCAAAGCGGAGGAACAAGGCTACAAGCGGGTCTGGCTTGCCGAGCACCACGGCATGCCGGGCATTGCAAGTGCTGCCACCTCTCTGGTGATTTCGCATGTCGGCGCGGCGACGAAAACCATCCGTGTCGGTTCAGGCGGCATCATGCTGCCCAACCACTCGCCGCTCGTCATCGCCGAACAGTTCGGAACGCTGGAGGCCCTGCTGCCCGGCCGTGTCGACTTGGGTCTTGGTCGCGCCCCAGGTACCGATATGCGCACGGCAAGCGCCCTTCGCCGCAATCTCGACGCAGGCGCGGAAAACTTCCCGCACGACATCCTCGAACTGCAGCGGTTGCTCGGCGCGCCTGAAGATGACCAGGCGTTGCTTGCCGTTCCAGGCATGGATGCGCATGTGCCGATCTGGTTGCTGGGCTCCAGTCTTTACAGCGCGCATCTCGCCGCCGCTCTCGGCCTGCCCTATGCGTTCGCCTCGCATTTCGCGCCGGACATGCTCTTGGATGCAATTGCCATCTATCGTGAGCGCTTCCAGCCCTCGGCCCAACTCGACAAGCCCTATGTCATGGTCGGCGTCATGGGCGTCGCGGCGGAGACGGACGAGGAGGCCGAACGGCTCTTTACATCGTCACAACAGCAGTTCGTAAACCTGCGCAAGAATGTTCGCACCCGTTTCCCCAAGCCCGTCGACAGCATGGAGGGCATCTGGACGCCGATGGAGAAGATGAGCGTCGAGCATACGCTTCGTTATGCCGCAGTCGGTTCCGTGCCGACGATTACGGCGAAGCTGAAGGGTTTCCTCGAAGAGACGCAAGCCGACGAACTGATCATCTCCATGCCGATCCACGACGTCGAGGCCCGGCTCCGCTCGGTTGAACTGTTCGCGAGCCTGCCGATGATGGAAAAAGTCGGGGCCTGAACGAAAAAGGGCCGGTCAAAGCCGGCCCTGAATTCATCGGTGGATCAAGCAGACAGTTTGGCCATGACCTCGTCGGAAACCTCGAAATTCGAATAGACGCTCTGTACGTCGTCATCGTCTTCCAGGTTGTCGATCAGCTTCAGCAGCGACTGCGCCTTCTCCTCGTCCACCTCGATCGTGTTCTGCGGCCGCCAGATCACCTTGACCGTCTCGGCTTGGCCGAGTGTCGCTTCGAGTGCCTTCGACACTTCGCCGAGGCTTTCGAAAGCGCAGATGATCGTGTGGCCCTCCTCGTCAGAGGTTACGTCGTCGGCGCCTGCTTCGATCGCCGCTTCCATCACCTTGTCGGCGTCACCGACGCTCGCCTTGTAGGTGATCTCGCCCACATGGTCGAAGGAGAACGAAACCGAACCGGTTTCGCCAAGTGCACCGCCGGCCTTGGTAAAGATCGAGCGGACGTTGGAGGCGGTGCGATTGCGGTTGTCGGTCAGCGCCTCGACGATGACGGCCGTACCGCCCGGACCGTAACCCTCGTAGCGGACGGAATCGTAGTTTTCCGCGTCCGCACCGGATGCCTTCTTGATGGCGCGGTCGATATTGTCCTTCGGCATCGACTGCGCCTTGGCGTTCTGGATCGCCAGACGCAGCGCAGCATTCATCGCCGGGTCGGGCAGACCTGCCTTCGCCGCAACCGTGATTTCGCGGGCGAGCTTGGAGAACATCTTCGAGCGGATCGAGTCCTGCTTGCCCTTGCGGTGCATGATGTTTTTGAACTGTGAATGGCCAGCCATGGCACCCCTGACACTTTAGCTTGTTTGGAATGGCGCCTTATAATTTCGAAGCCTTGGCCGTTCAAGGCATTTTGCGGCGGATCAGAAGGCTTTTCGCGCTGCTGGATGCCGGAACAAAGCCAAAAGCTCGTCGTTTTGTCACCTTGGCAGACAACAAGGAGACACTCGATGGCCAGCCTTACCGAAGCCCGCGAAGCGCCGGAACGTCAGCTCTGGGACGAGATCAGCAATATCCATGCCGGCATGCTCGGCATCGAAGGTTCGCATATGCATTTCCAGCCGATGGCGCCGAATGTCGACCGCAAGACCAACACGATCTGGTTCTTCACCAAGACCGACACGCATCTGGCCCGAGCGGTCCGCGCAGGCTCCAAGGCGCATTTCTGCGTCGTCGGCAAGGATCACGACTACCACGCCTGCCTCATGGGCACCCTCGAAATCCGAAAGGACCCCGCCAAGATCGATGAATACTGGAGCGCCGTCACAGCGGCCTGGTACGAGAACGGCAAGGACGATCCGATGTTGACCATGCTCGCCCTGCGGGTCGAGGATGCGGAAATCTGGGCATCGACCGACAGTTCGCTGAAATTCGGCTGGGAGATCGCCAAGGCCAACCTCCAGGACGAGAAGATGCCCGAGGTCGGCGTCAAGCAGCACCTCGCCTTCCCGCAGTTCCACTGAGCTGCCGAATACGCCTGCAGGGGCTCAAAGCCCCTGCGGCACCATGATCGTCGGCTTCTTCGGCAGACTGCGCATCGAGACCTTGAGGGTTTTTTCTCTCGCATAGGCGATATCGAACCGACCGTCGAACATGGCGAGGAAATTGTCGAGCGGCGGCCCCCAGCGATGCATCGGCAGGATCAGCGACGAGCGCAGCCGCTGCACGACACGGCTCATGCTGTCCGCCCCCATGGTCAAGCCGCCATCGACCGGCACCATCAGGATATCCAGTCTGCCGATCTCGGTATATTGGGCCTCGGTCAGTTCGAAATGCAGATGGCCGAGATGACCGATGCAAAGACCGGCGATTTCGAAGATGAAGATCGAATTGGCGTTTTCCTCGACGCCGCCTCCCCAGGAGCGGATGTCGGAAACGACATTGCGGATATAGGCATCTCCCACCATCAGCCGATGCTCGGCCTTCTCACCCGGAACGTCGCTCCAGCCATGCAGGACATGCGGGATCTGCGGGTCCGGCTGGAGGGAATAATGAGTGGAATGGGCCTTGTTCATTGTTACCACGTCCGGCAGCCGCGTCGGCTGGTAGACGCCGCTGTAGTCCGTGGCGATGCCTATGCCTTCAGGCGTTTCGATGAAATAGGTGGAATGGCCGACGAAGGTGATCTCAACCTCCTCCCTTTCCGAAAGGGCAAGGTTCTTCTGTACTTGGGCGAGTTGCATGTTAGTGGGCTTGAAACTCGCAAACATGACGCCGGGAAGCTTTTGAGCTATCGCCTGGCACTGGCTGACGGGCAGTCCGCCGTCCTGCGCCGGCGCGGCGAAGGCCCAAAGGAAAAAACCGGCTAGGCCGAATGCGAGAGCCCGTAGCATCATGCCACTCCCAAGGACTGCGTTCCTGTTCATTCCCGCGCGAAAGATGCGGCAATGCTGAAGGCCGGTCCAGACCGAAGTATCCCGCAACGTCTCACAATTCTGTCATTGGTGCGGCACCTGGAATTGACTATTGACAAGCCGAACCACGCCGGATGTAGCTCGCCCGGCGCTTGAACCATCACGTCTTGAGTGGAGCCTCTGATGAAGCATGACATTGAGATCAGGACTGCCGATGGCGTTGCCAAGGCCACGGTCATCAGGGCCCACGGCAGCAGCCGGACGGACAAGGGCATCATCATCTACATGGACGCCTTCGGTCCGCGCCAGGCCCTTTACGATATGGGCCAGAGGATCGCCGATGCGGGCTACATCGTGCTCGTACCCGATCTCTATTATCGATCGGGCCCCTACGAACCGTTCGACGCAAAGACTGCGTTCAGCGAGGAGGGGTCCAAAACGAAGATCCGCTCCATGATGCAGGCGACCAGCCAGGAACTCACCGCCCGTGACGGCGCGGCCTTCATCGAGGCGCTCGAAGCAGAAGGCGTCACAGGCCCGATCGGCGTCGTCGGCTATTGCATGGGCGGCGCCCGCGCTCTGACCGCCGCGGCCCTATATCCCGACCGCATCAAGGCGGCAGCCAGCTTCCATGGCGGCAATCTTGCCAGCGACGCGGAAGACAGTCCGCACCGGCTGGCCGAGAAGATCAAGGCACGCGTCTATGTAGGCATGGCGGGTGTCGACAACAGCTTCCCGCCCGAACAGTCCGCCCGCCTTGCCGAGGCGCTACGCATCGGCGGCGTTGACTACGCGATCGAAAACTATGCGGGGATGGCGCATGGCTGGACCGTCCCCGACCACAATGTTTATGACAGAGCCGGCTCCGAACGGCATTTCAGGCGCCTGCTGACGCTGCTTGAGGAAGCGCTATAAATCTCAAACAGATTGCCGGACCGACGGGACACGAGGGAGGAAGAATTCCATGTATTATGCCATTCTCGCCTATCACGAAGAAGGCGTGGTCTCATCCTGGAGCAAGGAGGAGGACGACGCGCTGATGACGGAGCTGCTGCGGATCAACGATCGCCTCGTTCGCGAGAAGCATCTCGGACCCGCCGCAAGACTCGGCCCCACGCAGGGCGCCGTGACTTTAAGAGGGCCGGGCGACGGCCTGGTCATCGACGGTCCTTTCGCCGAAACCAAGGAGCAGTTGCTTGGCCTTTATGTCGTTGACTTCCCCACGCTGGACGACGCCGTCGCCGCCGCCCGCGAACTGCGACGCGCCAATCCGACAGCCGTATATGAAATACGCCCGATTATGCTCTATCTTCCAGGTGCGCCGCTGGAGACCGGGGACGAAAGTTAAGGGCGCTTTCCGAAGTCACGAAAGGAAAAGAGGCGGCGGCTCGGACCGCCCCTCACAGAAATATGGAATTCAAGCGGATGTCGATACCGAGTCCGCTTGCGGCGCGGCTGTCTCAGGTGGGGCATCTTCCGAATTATCTTCGTGACACATTCCGCTCACTGTCACGGGATATCCATCCTAGCGACGCCGCAGAACCCAATCGCGAAACAGTCGCTTTAGGCGGGATTTGCGACCAGCGCCTGATTGACAATTTTTGAAAATTTGCCCTCCTTGTCGTGTCTCAATCCTCAACTGGAAAGGGACGACAATGCGCAAAACCTTCTATGCTTCCCATAGCATCTATTCCGAACCCGGGCCCTATCGCGAAACGTTGATGCGCGGTGGTAGTGAACCGGATTTAATTGCCCGTTGGATTGGCTCATTCATGCAGCATCCTCGCGGGGCCGAATCCGAAGAACGAGGCTTCACACCTGAACAGGCCGCCGATCTGGAGCTTCGTTCCGTGGCAGAGATTCTGTCTGTTGCTGTAGAACGCGACGTCCTCGAAAGCGATTCCCGGCTCAAGGTTGGCGGTGTATGTCGGGATTTTGCTCTTCTGGCTGTCAGCAGATTTCGTGAGTGCGGCACTCCAGCTCGCCTCCGTGTCGGGTTCGCGGATTATCTGGTTCAAGACCATTGGGAGGATCATTGGCTTTGCGAGTGGCATGACGGCGAGCGTTGGAAAAGGCTTGATGTGGAGTTTGCAGCTATAGGAGGAGTTTCTTTCGATCCTCTGGATGTGCCACGCGAGCGGTTTCTGACGGCAAGCGAGGCATGGTTTCGGGTCAAAGACGAGCCGGAGATCGCCTCGCGATTTGGCGTGTCGAGCCTCGGCCTTGGCGGAGGATGGTTCGTCGTGGGAAGCCTGCTTCGAGAAATCGCAGCCCTGCGTAAACTGGAACTGAAACCGTGGGATTACTGGGGTCTATCAAAGGACCTCTCCCCCGTTTCAACCGAATTGTCGCATCAGGCAAGGACGATGCTAGATCATCTCGCTTCACGGCTCGAGACCGCCACTGTTGATGGGGAGGACGAGCCGGAAGCCATCGCGGATTGGCCTTTACCAGAGCAGGTTGTCAGCTTCCCACACGGCCAGCCTATGGCCGTCAGGTTGCGCAACTCCTAACTTCTCCGACAAAAACGGGGTGGCTGATCCTTTCGGAAAATCCTGTCGCGAAAGTCAAAGTTTCGCGACAGAGATTTTGAAAGCATTCCCACATTCAGGTCGGGGGCTGGGCCTTAGACCATCCCTCAATTACAGCCCTTTAATTCCAGAAAGACGGAACCGTCTCGGCCAGCCGCGGGCCGATCCGCAAGGGCGCGATCCTTTCGGCAAGACCGGTGGAATCGGAGATGTCGATGCCGAGGCCGCAGATCGTGGCCGGCCCGGTTGCCGCCTCGAACCGGCCTTTCGGCATCTTCGAGATGAAGCGGTTGAGCGGTTCCTCCTTGTCCATGCCAAGCGAGGAGTCGTAGTCCCCGCACATGCCGGCATCCGACATGTAGCCCGTGCCGCCGTTCAGGATCTGGCAGTCGGCCGTCGGGACATGCGTATGCGTACCCACGACAAGGCTGGCGCGGCCATCGACGAAATGGCCGAAACACTGTTTTTCGCTGGTCGCTTCCGCATGGAAATCGAAGACGATCGCGTCCGCCTGTTCCTTGAGGGGACAGGCGGCAAGAATAGCTTCGGCACTTTTGAACGGATCGTCGAGTTCCGGATGCATGAACACCCGACCCATGATGTTGGCGACGAGCACCCGAGCGCCGTTCCGGCCGTAATAAAGGCCGGAACCCCTGCCCGGCGTGCCGGCCGGATAGTTGGCGGGCCTGAGGAATTGGTCGTGACGGCCCGCAAAACCGACCGCGTCCTTCTGGTCCCAGACATGGTTGCCGGTCGTCACCACATCAGCGCCGGCATTGATCGTCTCGAGGAAGATATCTTCGGTGATGCCGAAGCCGCCGGCGGCATTCTCGCCGTTGACGATGACGAAGTCGAGCTTCAGGTCGGAGACGAGGCCGGGTAGCTTTTCCCAGACCGCCGTACGTCCGGTCTTGCCCACCATGTCACCGAGAAACAAAAGGCGCATTCTTGTCCAATCTCTGTCTGGCCTGCCTATCCGAAAGGCCGGTAGCCGCTCTCCGTCAGGATCGCGTGAAGTCTGATATCGTGAGTTTCAGCGGGAACAGATGCCACTTCCTGGCAGTCGAAGGCAACGCCGATCAGCGTCGGGTCCAGGCCTTTTTGCTGCAGCCGGTGAATGGCCCGATCGTAATAACCGCCGCCGTAGCCGATCCGGTGACCAACCACATCGAAGGCCGAGAGCGGCACCAGCATCATGTCGGGATCGAGTTCTTCCGCCTCCGGGCCCGGCCCGAAGGTTCCGAAAGTTCCAGCGACCAGCTCCGCGCCCTTGACGAGTTCGCGGAACACGATCGTCTGTTTGTCGAGGATGACCGGCACGCAAAGCCTGGCTCCCTTGTCCCTCAAAAGCGCCATGAGGGGCCGCAGGTCAACCTCGGATCGGATCGGCAGGAAACCCGATACGATGGCGCCAGGCTCCGGAGAGATGGCTGCCGCTCCGTGGGAGGCGATCGAAAGGCTTTTTTCGATGCGTTCCTCCGGCGGTACGGCATCCCGGGCCGCCAGCCGTTCGCTGCGCAGCAGCGCTTTCACTCGGCCGCTCGACATCACGCCTTTTCCAGCGCCCGGCTGACGAGCAGCTTGTCGATGCGACGGCCGTCGAGGTCTATCACCTCGAATGTCCAGCCATGGGTGGTGAAGCTCTCGCCCAGTTCCGGCAGGTGCTTCAGTTCATCGAGCACGAAACCGGCAACGGTCTCGTAACCGGGATCGTCTCCGATGGGCAGGCCCATCTGGTCGGCGAACTCGTCGACCGGCATCCAACCGGCAATAAGGAACGAGCCATCGTCGCGCGCAACGATCGCCGGCTCCTCCTTCTCGTCCTCCTGGAAGACACCCGTTATCGCCTCCAGGATGTCGCCGGAGGTGATGATACCTTCGAAATGGCCATACTCATCATAAACGAGCACCATATGCGCGGGCGCCCGCCGCAACGCCTGGATGACGTCCAGCGCTCCCGTGAGGTCGGAGACAACAGGAGCGTCCCGCATGATCGCCTTTACGTCGAACTGTTTGTCTCCAGCCATGAAGGCATAAAGGTCCTTGACGAAGAGGACGCCGAGAATCTCGTCGGAACTGCCGTTGCGCACGGGCAGACGTGAACGGGGGGTGGCGCGCAGCTGTGCGCGGATCTCGTTGAGGTCATCCTCGATATCGATCACCTCGACCTCGCGGCGCGGGGTCATGAGGCCGCGGGCGGTGCGGTCCGCAAGCCGCATCACGCCGGAGATCATGGCGGATTCCTCCGTCTCGATCACGCCGGCGCTCTGGGCTTCCGCAAGCACTGTGCGGATTTCCTCGTCGGTGACGCGGTCGCTGGATTCGCCCCTCTGGCCGAGCAGGCTCAGCAACAGGCGGCCGGATACATCGAGAAACCAGACGAGCGGCGCGCCGACTTTCGAAAGCAGCATCATGGCCGGCGCGACGCGTGCGGCAACGGTTTCCGGTGCACGTAAGGCGATCTGCTTCGGCACCAGTTCGCCGACGATCAGCGAGAGATAGGTGATGGCGACGACCACCGTGCCAACCCCGAGCCAGCCGGCAAGATTTTCGGTCAATCCTTGGCTTTGCAGCCAGATGGTGAAGCGCGCGCCAAGCGTGGCGCCGGAAAACGCACCCGACAGCACGCCGACAAGGGTAATGCCGATCTGGACCGTGGAGAGGAAGCGGCCAGGGTCTTCGGCGAGCTCGATCGCCTTCGCCGCTCCGCGATTGCCCGCCTCGGCCATCACCCTGAGGCGCACCGGGCGGGAGGAAACGACGGCGAGTTCCGACATTGCCAGGACACCGTTCAGAACGGTGAGTGCAATGACGATGAGGATTTCGGTTAACAAAGGGAGCTCATCAGCTAGGACACTATTCCTGCACGCAAAACAAAGAAGCCGTCTCGAGAACGGCCTCGCCAGAAGATGGCGCCGGAACGCCGCATCGGCAAAGTCTCGCGCACAGATCGGAAAACCGGAGCCCGGTTCTCGGAGCTATGCACCTTCGCTCGCACCGGGAAATCATAGGGTCCGGTTCGACCCTTTGCAATGGCTGGAACAAAATCAGCGGGATCGGCACCGCCGGAACGCTCAAACAGAGGCTCGGTATCGCGCCTGAAAAACCGAAAACAGCTTGGGAAAGAGTGCGATCCGCGGCAACCGATGGAGATTTACGATCCTGGGCGCCTACAAACGTAGGTGGGCACCGTGTGACCAAGCCCACGGGCCTGGTCAGGGACAGCTCCCTTTGGATCGAGTATGGCCCCAGGGATTGTGGTTCCTGTCGAGAGGCGCAGATCGCAGCCGCAATATAAGGCCTGACTTCACTCCGCGCCAGTGGCGTCCCGGAGCTTTTTATCGAATCTCAATTGACCGAGGCGGGCGCCCGTCCGTTCAGCTTGGCGGTAAGACTTTCCAGCCGCGTGGCGAGTTCGCCGAGCGCCGAGACGACGACCTGTTCGTTTTGGCGCTGATTTTCCAGAACGCCGTCGCTGTTCGTCTTGAGCGACGCGACCTCCGCTTCGAGGGCGGCGATGCGACGGTTCGTCTCGGACAATTCGTCCATGATCATGATTCCGGCCATGACCGTGATCCTGAGATCGCCGATTTCGCCGAACTGGCTCTTCAGATGCCCGACATAGCGGTCGAAACGCTCGGCGAGATCGGTCAGGTGGTCTTCCTGTCCTTCTTCGCAGGCCATGCGATAGGCCTTGCCGTCGATCGTTACCGTTACCTGGGCCATGGGCTTCCCTTTGTTCTCTGGCGTCAGCGATCCAGAACGGCGCGAATGGTTTCCATCGCCGTCACCAGGCGCCGGGAGACCTCGCGATTGACCTCTTCAAGGCGGTTGGCACGGAATTGCGACTGGTCGAGCTCCTGGGCAAGGCGCGCACGATCCGCATGGACACGGCGGACCTCGCCTTCGACGTCCTGGGCTTCCCGCTGGCGCTCGATGCGGGCATCGACGGCGCTCTCCAGGCCGCCGATGGCAGCCCTGAGTTCCGAAATCACCATTTCGATCGTTTTTTCCCCCGGCATGAAACGCCTTCCGTCGATACGCAAGGTGGACCGAATCGAAACAGTTCACCTCTCCAACAAGCTCCGCAGACTATTCACCGTCCGCGAGGCGGTCAATCAATCCAAGCGCCCCGAACATGTCCTAACTGTGGATCGCCGATGATGTCCCCGCTTTAAAGATGCCGTTGCACAATGCGGAGGCAGTATGCGGGAAACTTGCCCATTCCGCCTTGGTTCAAGCCCCGCTTTTGTTGACTTGCGCGTTGCACCTGCTAAGGATCACCCGCTCTCAGACGGTCCATACCGGGACCGTGATCGACACCCGTAAAAAGCGGATAAGCCATGATCTCTCGCGACAAACATAACCGGATGGCGAATGCGATCCGATTCCTTGCCATGGATGCTGTGGAGAAGGCCAATTCCGGCCATCCCGGCCTGCCGATGGGCGCTGCCGACATCGCGACCGTGCTCTTTACCCGCTACCTCAAATTCGATCCGAAGAACCCGCTGTGGCCGGATCGCGACCGTTTCGTCCTCTCCGCCGGCCATGGCTCCATGCTGCTCTACGCGCTCCTCTACCTGACGGGCTACGAGGACATGACGATCGAGGACATCAAGCAGTTCCGCCAGCTCGGTTCCAAAACAGCCGGCCATCCGGAATACGGCCATGCCTCCGGCATCGAAACCACCACCGGCCCGCTCGGCCAGGGCATCGCCAATGCCGTCGGCATGGCGATCGCCGAAAAGAAGCTCGAGCTGGAATTCGGCTCCGACCTGCAGAGCCACTTCACCTACGCGCTCTGCGGCGACGGCTGCTTGATGGAAGGCATCAGCCAGGAAGCGATTGCGCTCGCCGGCCACCTGAAGCTCAACAAGCTCGTTCTCTTCTGGGACAATAACAACATCACCATCGACGGCCCGGTCAGCCTGTCGGACTCCACCGACCAGATCATGCGCTTCAAGGCGGCCCACTGGAACACGATCGAGATCGACGGCCACGACACCGACCAGATCGCAGCCGCGATCGAAGCCGCGCAGAAGTCCGACCGCCCGACCTTCATCGCCGCCAAGACCATCATCGGCTTCGGCGCCCCGAACAAGGCCGGCACCCACAAGGTTCACGGCTCGCCGCTCGGCGCCGAAGAAATCGCCGCCACCCGCAAGGCGCTCAACTGGGAAGCGGAAGCCTTCGTCGTCCCGGCAGACGTGCTCGATGCCTGGCGTCTTGCGGGCCTGCGCTCCACCAAGACCCGCAAGGAATGGGAAGACCGTCTTGCCCAGACTCCGTCGGAAAAGAAGGCCGAGTTCGTGCGCCGCTTCGCCGGCGATCTGCCGGGCAGTTTCGACAGCGCCATCGACGCCTTCAAGAAGAAGATCGCCGAAAACAACCCGACGGTCGCGACCCGCAAGGCCTCCGAAGACGCGCTCGAAGTCATCAACGGCCTTGTTCCGGAAACGCTCGGCGGCTCCGCCGACCTGACGCCGTCGAACAACACCAAGACGAGCCAGATGAAGGCGATCACGCCCGCCGACTTCTCCGGCCGCTACATGCACTGGGGCATCCGCGAACATGCGACCGCCGCGGCGATGAACGGCATTGCGCTTCACGGCGGCCTCATCCCCTATTCCGGCGGCTTCCTGATCTTTTCCGATTATTGCCGCCCCTCCGTTCGCCTTGCGGCCCTGATGGGCATCCGCGTCGTGCATGTCTGGACGCATGACTCGATCGGCGTCGGCGAAGACGGCCCGACCCACCAGCCGGTCGAACATCTTGCAGCACTGCGCGCCATCCCGAACCTGCTCGTCTTCCGCCCGGCCGACGAGACCGAAACCGCCGAGTGCTGGCAGCTGGCGCTCAAGGAAAAGCATCGCCCGTCGGGCCTGGCGCTGACCCGCCAGAACCTGGCGCCGGCCCGCAAGACCTACGAAGAGAAGAACCTCTGCGCCAATGGCGCTTACGAGCTCGTTTCGTCGGCCGATGCCAGGGTGACGATCTTCGCGTCCGGTTCGGAAGTGGAAATCGCCCTCAAGGCGCAGGCCATCCTGGACGGCAAGGGCATCTCCACCCGTGTCGTTTCGGTTCCCTGCGTCGAGCTCTTCATGGACCAGTCGGAAGACTATCAGCAGGCGATCATCGGCAATTCGCCCGTCAAGATCGCGGTCGAAGCGGCGGTGCGCGAAGGTTGGGATCATTTCATCGGCCCGAAGGGCACCTTTATCGGCATGAAGTCCTTCGGCGCTTCCGGTCCGGCCAAGGACCTCTACAAGCACTTCGGCATCACCGCCGAAGCGGTCGTCGCTGCGGCCGAGAAAGAGCTCGCCTGAGCCAAACCATTCATTCGAAGACAAGCCAAAAGCGGGAGTATGTAAAATGACTGTCAAGGTTGCCATCAACGGGTTCGGCCGCATCGGCCGCAACGTTCTGCGCGCCATCGTGGAATCGGGCCGCACCGACATCGAAGTCGTGGCCATCAACGATCTCGGCCCGGTTGAGACCAACGCCCACCTGCTGCGTTACGATTCGATCCACAACAAGTTCCCGGCCGAGGTGAAGGTCGAAGGCGACACGATCATCGTCGGCGGCGGCAAGCCGATCAAGGTCACCGCCGTCAAGGATCCGGCCACCCTCCCCCACAAGGAACTCGGCGTCGACATCGCTCTCGAATGCACGGGCATCTTCACCGCCCGCGACAAGGCCGCCGCCCACCTGACGGCCGGCGCCAAGCGCGTCATCGTCTCGGCGCCTGCCGACGGCGCCGACCTGACCGTCGTCTACGGTGTCAACCACGACCAGCTGACCAAGGATCACCTGGTCATCTCCAACGCGTCCTGCACGACCAACTGCCTGGTTCCGGTCGTCAAGGTCCTCGACGACGCCGTCGGCATCGATCATGGCTTCATGACCACGATCCATTCCTATACAGGCGACCAGCCGACGCTCGACACGATGCACAAGGATCTCTACCGCGCCCGCGCAGCCGCGCTGTCGATGATCCCGACCTCGACGGGTGCCGCCAAGGCCGTCGGACTCGTCCTGCCGCATCTGAAGGGCAAGCTCGACGGCACCTCGATCCGCGTTCCGACCCCGAACGTCTCCGTCGTCGACTTCAAGTTCGTCGCCAAGAAGACGACCTCGGCCGCCGAAATCAACGAAGCGATCAAGGCCGCTTCGAACGGCAAGCTCAAGGGCATCCTCGGCTACACCGACGAACCGCTCGTCAGCCGCGACTTCAACCACGATAGCCATTCCTCGATCTTCGCGATCGACCAGACCAAGGTGCTCGAAGGCAATTTCGTCCGCATCCTCTCCTGGTACGACAACGAATGGGGCTTCTCCAACCGCATGTCGGATACGGCCGTGGCATTCGCCAAGCTGATCTAAGGATTAGAGTGGCCGCCTTCGGGCGGCACCGGCAGGATATCGCCCCCTCCCCGCAAGGGAGGGGGTTTTTGTTTGTGGGTGGCGGAGAGGGCGATGGCCGCGATAAAATGCGTCGGGAACTGTGCGCAGCAGACGTGAAGCACCCATAGCGCCACAAGCGGACGTTGCCGTTTTCGGCATCACCAATTTTAATATGGCCTGAAATACATTCGAGTGAACGCTGTGTTTGACCTTGCCGCAAGCACTGGCGAGGGTGACAATTTCAAACTGGTTGAAAACTGGGTATAATATGCAGACCTTTGACGAAATCGCGAAAGACTTCTCGGGCACGCTTTTACACGGTCATCATCGTGACCCAAACGCTACCGGAACCCTCACGGTTTCGGGTAAAGATACTTTGGTACGGATAACCTCGCATCAGCCTGCGCGGTCATACAGTAACAGTCAGGGCTTTTTTTCTTTTTCGACCACAGCAGAAAACGGAAGAAAGATCTTTTTGCATAACTGCATAAATATGGGATTTCAGAAATCACAAATACATTCCGAAAAAATCACGGAAACTATATTTCCTAACATTGTCTGCGTTGACGCCGAGGCTTTATCGAAACAGAATAAAGTAAATCCGATCGTATTCAGCATTGATAAATTTGGGGATTTCTTCCGCTACGACTTTATAGAATCTCATTCTCTTTATAAAGCTCCAAAAAATATCCTCAACAAGCTTATGCAGATCAGATCGGCTGCCGATAAGATCAATCAATACCAAGATTACGTGCGGACGCATGACTTTTTTAGTCCTGATATGGTCTACATATCTCACGGTCCCAAAAAGATAATCAGCTTTACCGTAGATGACGCTCGCTATGAGATAGTGAGTGCAGGATCGTCAGGATTCGGTGGCAATAGCTTGCATCTTCAGACTCGATTTTATGCGCGTATATATTGGAGCAAACTCGTAAATTTGGACGATGCGTTGGATGCTGCGTGGTCTTGGAAGCGATTCTTTTCCCAGATCGCTAGCGAGGAGTTAGAACCTTCTAAAGTTGGGGTACGAGCCAATGGCACCTCAAGGCGTACCGTATCAGCAAGCTTGTACCTCCCCAACTTGATCGGCGTTTCACATAGGCCAAACCCATGGAATTTTGGACCAGCAAACGTTCCTTTCCGTGAATGGAATGAGCGTAGCAAATTATCAGATTTGATGCAGTCTTGGCTGCTAGGCGAGCCTGACAGGCGCCGTTTCCGGGTTTTGCTCAATGGCGTCATTTCCACGATGCATACGCGATATAATCTGAGCGACATTGTTGATTTATGCGCAGCGGTTGAGAGTATTTCAAAGGGGGGAATAAGCGCCTATTCGGAAGAAGCAATCGAAAAAGTCACACTCGCTGCGTTTAAAGAAGCGGAACTACTCGGGCTAAACGTCTCTGTCGAACGTATTACGGGCCTTATTAAGCAATTGAACCAGAGGTCTCTGCCTACTCGATTGAAGGAGATATTCTCCACCATATCACCACTCATATCCAGCAACGAACAGCGTGTTCTTGTTCGAAACATTCTAGAATTACGGACAATCGCTGCCCATGGCCATGTCGTGACTGAAATGACCATTCCAAAACTCTCTCCGACAGTGATCGCTTTAGCTTCAGCGCTTATTGTCTTTGATCAGGTTGCTAGCGGCCTAAATGTCAATGACGAACGGCTGATAGCAAAAACTGATTTGAAAATGAGCATCGGCGCGATAATGCGACTTCACGCAGAGAGAAAGCTTGCTTAGCCGTGAAATCTAACGTGTGGCGTCAGATGGATAACTACCTATTCAGGGCTTCGACGCGTGTAGCGAAGGCTTCAAAGCCCCGCCCCGCACCTCTCCCTCAGATTTTTTCACCCTCCCATTTCCCCACCCCTCCAACCCATGCCTACAATCCTCCCGCTCCCACCACCGGAGTGTTTCGCGAGACGTTCGCGGGCAGGCGGGGCCGGCGCTTTCATCAAAACCGTAACGTGCGGGGACGGTGGAAGAGGTGAAAGCCATGGGCAAGGGGCAACCCGAACCCTATCAAGCCTCCCCCTGGCCGCCGGGCCAGGTTCGGTTGAGCCGTGCAAGTGGTGAGGTTTCCCGAAAGGAAATCGCGAACAAAGCCACGCAGCGAGGCGAGGTGATCACCTGTAGAGGCCGGAAGCCTCGACAAGACGCCGAAGGCCACGCGAATGCGGAGCCACATTACTAAACTCACCTGAGGTTCCGCATTCGTGTGGGCTCTCCGATCCTCCAGCGTCCCCAAAAGTAGCACCCGTTTTTGGGACAAGACGCCGGGCAGAAAAGTAAAAAGCCATCGGCACCAAGGCACGAATCCGTCTTTTTTCCGCCCTGCCCTTCTCTTGCCGGAATTGTTCCCGCCTAATCAATGTGTTCTATCGATTCGCCTGGCGTCGAGCCGGGATCTGTCTCATTCTTCAGAAGCCGCTTCGCGGCGGGGCACAGTTCCGGTTCCGGGGCTGCGGGCGGGGAACGTGTGACGGGCAAGGGGTAAAGGAAGGGACCGTATAGGTGGAGGCGTTCTACATCATCCTGCTGGTCGGCACGGTCCTGGTGCTGGTGGCCGCCCTTTCGAGTCTCCTCGCCTTCCGGTTCGGCGCGCCATTGCTGCTTGTCTTCCTGGCGATCGGGCTCGCCGCCGGTGTCGATGGGCTCGGCATCCAGTTCGAGAACTACTCCTTCACCTTCATGCTGGGATCGCTTGCTCTGGCGATCGTGCTCTTCGATTCCGGCTTCATGACGCCCGTTCATTCGTTCCGCATCGCCGCGGCGCCGGCCTTGACGCTCGCCTCGGCAGGCGTCGTGCTGACATCCGGGATCGTCTCGATCGGCGCGGTCCTGCTTCTCGGCTTCACATGGCTCGAAGGCCTGCTGCTCGGCGCGATCGTCGCCTCCACGGATGCGGCCGCCGTCTTTTTCCTGCTGCGCATCGGCGGCATCAACATCCGCGACAAGGTGCGTTCGACGCTGGAGGTGGAGTCCGGCACCAACGATCCGATGGCGATCTTCCTGACGGTGGCGCTGGCGGAACTCGTCGCGACCGGCCAGGGCTTTTCCGGGCTGAACGCGCATTTTCTGCTGCTGTTCATCGAAGAAATGGGCCTTGGTGTGCTCTTCGGCCTGCTCGGCGGCATGATGATCGTCTGGGTGCTGAACCGCTTCACCTCCGACCGCGGCCTGGCGCCGATCTTCGTGCTGACGCTGGCGCTGCTGGTCTTTTCCTTCACCGGCGCCATGGGCGGCAGCGGCTTCCTGGCGGTTTATGTCGCCGGCATCTATTCCGGCAACCGGAAGATGTTTGCCAAGGCGCAGATCGTCCGCTTCAACGAGGGGCTGACCTGGCTCGCGCAGATCATCATGTTCCTGGTGCTCGGCCTGCTCGCCACGCCATCGCAATTCCCGGTCATCCTGCTGCCGGCGGTCGGCCTTGCCTTTTTCCTGATCTTCGTCGCCCGGCCGATCGCGGTGTGGCTCAGCCTGCTTCCCTACGACTTCACCCAGCAGGAAACCGGCTTCGTCGCCTGGGTCGGCCTGCGCGGCGCAGTCTCCATTCTGCTCGCCATCATGCCGATCCTGAGCGGCGTCGAGAACGGCTCGATCTTCTTCAATACCACATTCATCATCGTGCTGGTGTCTCTCCTGGTTCAGGGCTGGACGATCAAGCCCGTCGCCCAGAAGCTCGGCCTCATCATTCCGCCGCGTATCGGCGCCGTCGACAAGATCGAGCTCGACCTGCCGGGTACCGCCCATCACGAACTGATCTCCTACCGCGTCATGAAGGACAGCCCGATCCTGGGCGGCGAGCGCATCCCGCGCTGGGCCATGCCCTCGCTCGTCATCCGCGACGGCCGCAGCATGCGTTACCAATATGCCGGCCGGTTGAAGGAGAACGACCAGGTCTATCTCTTCATCTCGCCGGCCTATTCGAAACTGCTCGACCGCATCTTTGCAAGCCAGGTGCCGGTCGACGAGGACGACGCGGAATTCTTCGGCGCCTTCGCGATCTCACCGACCCGTCCGGCCAGGGAGCTCGATGCGGCCTATGGCCCGGGCCTGCTCTCCGCCAATGAGCAGAACATGACCGTCGGCGACCTTATCACTTCGCGACTCGGCGGCCGGGCGGATTACGCCGACCGCATCCGTTTCGGTTCGATCATCCTGATCGTCCGCGATCTCGATGAACACGAGCATGTCAAAAGCATCGGAATTTCGCTGGAGCCGGTCGAGCCCGCCACAAACCTGCCGATCTTCATCAACATGCGCGAGATCGCCCACCGGATTCGCGATCTGCTGCGCAAATACCGCGGCAGACCGGTGCCGGAGAAAAAGGGCTAGACGCCCCATGGCGGCGACCGCCGGTTAACGGGGAATGCACGTCCGGCCGATCAACCGCTTGCGTCACCGGTCAACCATAGTATGGTCCGCTGCGACTTTCCCAAGCAGATGGATCAGCTCATGCCGGCCTTTAAAACTCTCGACGACCTTTCCGATATCGCAGGCAAGCGCGTGCTCGTGCGCGTCGACCTCAACGTGCCCGTCGCCGATGGCAAGGTGACCGATGCGACCCGGATCGAACGCGTCGCACCGACAATCCTGGAACTTTCCGGCAAGGGCGCCAAAGTCATCCTGCTCGCCCATTTCGGCCGTCCTAAGGGTGAGCCGGTCGCCGAGATGTCGCTGTCGCTGATCGTCTCGGCCGTCAATGCCGTGCTCGGCAAGAAGATCCTCTTTGCCGCCGATTGCATCGGCCCGGAGGCCGAACAGGCCGTCGCCAGGATGGCGAACGGCGACATTCTGCTTCTCGAAAACACCCGCTTCCACAAGGGCGAGGAAAAGAACGACCCCGGCTTCACCGAAGCGCTCGCCAAAAACGGCGACATCTTCGTCAACGACGCCTTCTCCGCCGCCCACCGCGCACATGCATCCACCGAAGGCCTGGCCCATCACCTCCCCGCCTATGCCGGCCGCACCATGCAGGAAGAGCTTGAGGCGCTGGAAAAGGGCCTCGGCAATCCGGCCCGTCCCGTGGTGGCGATCGTCGGCGGCGCAAAAGTCTCCACCAAGATCGATCTCCTCCAGAACCTGGTCACGAAAGTCGATGCGCTGGTCATCGGCGGCGGCATGGCCAACACCTTTGTCGCCGCCAAGGGCATCAGTGTCGGCAAGTCTCTCTGCGAACATGACCTTGCAGAAACCGCACGGGAAATCATGAAGGCGGCCGAAGCGGCCAATTGCGCGATCGTGCTTCCCGTCGACGGCGTCGTCGCCCGCGAGTTCAAGGCCGGTGCTGCCAACGAAGTGGTGGACATCGAAGCAATCCCGGCTGACGCCATGATGCTCGATGTCGGGCCGAAGTCGGTGACGGCTGTGAACGACTGGATTTCCAAAGCCGCGACGCTCGTCTGGAACGGACCGCTCGGCGCCTTCGAGATCGAACCCTTCGATAAGGCGACGGTCTCCGCCGCGCAGCATGCCGCCGCCGAAACCAGGGCCGGCAGGCTCACCTCGGTCGCCGGTGGCGGCGATACGGTAGCGGCCCTCAATCATGCCGGTGTGGCTGACGACTTCTCCTATGTCTCGACGGCCGGCGGCGCGTTCCTGGAATGGATGGAAGGCAAGGAACTGCCGGGGGTTTCCGTCCTTTCCAAGACGGCCTGATTGGAGCATTATGAAAGCAAGAGGCGCGCCGATATAGGGCGGCGCGCTTCGATGTTAACCCGTTTAAAGAAATTTAGATATTTTAAACGATTGAAAGCATTTCAATCGTTTCAGTACGTTAGGCGAGCATTTCCCTTTAAAAAAACTTCTGTTATCCGCAAATTCCAAGCTTTGGGAGATATGAGCGCGTTTCGCGCCAACTTTAGGGACAGGAGTTAGTATGGTGGACGCCAAGATGTTGAACAAGATGAGTTCTGCGCCTGGATTCATTGCGGCGCTGGACCAAAGCGGTGGTTCAACACCCGGAGCGTTGCGCCTTTATGGTGTGTCCGAATCCGACTACCAGGGTGACGAAGAGATGTTCCGCCTGATGCACGCCATGCGCGTCCGCATCATGAGCGCGCCGGCCTTTACGGGCGACAAGGTCATCGGTGCAATCCTTTTCGAACGGACCATGGACGGCGACGTCGATGGTCAGCCTGTCCCGTCCTATCTCTGGGAAAAGCGCGGCGTCGTACCCTTCCTGAAGGTCGACAAGGGCCTGAATGCCGAAGAAAACGGGGTTCAGACCATGAAGCCGATGCCCGATCTGGACGCTCTCTTGATCCGCGGCCGCGAAAAGGGAATTTTCGGAACCAAGATGCGCTCGGTGATCGCTCATGCCGACAAGGCCGGCATCGCGGCCGTCGTGCGGCAGCAGTTCGAGGTTGCGCGTCGGATCATCGGCCAAGGCCTTGTCCCGATCGTCGAGCCTGAAGTGTCG
Organism: Neorhizobium sp. R1-B; assembly: GCF_004368875.1. Lineage (NCBI taxonomy): Bacteria > Pseudomonadati > Pseudomonadota > Alphaproteobacteria > Hyphomicrobiales > Rhizobiaceae > Neorhizobium > Neorhizobium sp. R1-B. The sequence goes on along the minus strand of NZ_SOEM01000030.1, from coordinate 5,513 downwards.
ATCAAAAGCCCGACCAAGGAACAGGCCGAAGCCATTTTGCGCGACGAGATCGCCGAGCAGCTGGACAAGCTTCCCGCAGGCGAAACCGTCATGCTCAAGCTGACGATCCCGACGGTTGCCGACTTTTACGCTCCTCTGATCGCTCACAAGTCGGTCATCCGCGTCGTTGCCCTTTCCGGCGGCTACAGCACAGCGGAAGCCTGTGAAAAGCTCAGCCATAACCATGGCATGATCGCGAGTTTCTCGCGCGGACTGACGGAAAAGCTGCGCGTCACGATGAGCGACGCGGAGTTTAACGCCAGCCTCGCGGAAACGATCGATCAGATCTACGCCGCAAGCATCGACAAGTCCTGACGCCATCTGAACAATGGGTTGGGGAGCACGTCGCTGATCTCAGCCGGAAGAAAGATCTCGAAAAGGCAGCATAAACATGCGCTTTTTCAAGGGAGGAAAAGGCCGCTCCGGCAACGGAGCGGCCTTTTGTCTGCGCTCTGATCTGCAAAGCTTGATGAACCGAACCGCAGCCACCACGTTTTCTTGCGGTCAGGAGGTCAAGCCATGACGGAACTGGAAGTAAAGGTACGTGAGCTTTTCAACGACTACGGCCGTGTCAGTAATGAGGCTCTGGCGGATCCGACCTCGGTGGACGTCGGCAGGGTGGCTGCTTTCTTCGCCCCTTATTTCGTTGGTTCAGCCCCGCAGGGTGTGATGGGCGGAGCCAATGACGAGAGGTTCCGCGAGGTTATTCCGCAAGGGTTTGCGCACTACCGCGAGGTGGGCGGCAAGGAGATGCTGCTGACCGGTCTGCGCGTCACGCCGCTCAATGATCTGCATGCCCTGGCGGAGGTGGGCTGGGAATTCGTCTACGTCAACAGGGCGGGCGAGAACGGTCGCATCTGCTTCACCAACTTCTACTTCGTCACCGTCGCGGATGGTGATGCCAGGATTTTCGCCTACGTCACCGGCGACGAAGAGAAGGCAATGAAGGAGCATGGCCTCGCCTAGAGACCGCATTGCCTTTCGTGATGCAAGGATCAAAAAGATTGGCTGGTTCGGACCATCCGGAAGGATTTAGATCGGCGGATCCCTGCTGCAGATGAGGGCGCTATGCCGACCGCCGAATTTGTTACCGTCGATGTCTTCACCGAAGAACGCTTTGCGGGCAATCCGCTTGCCGTGGTTCCCGACGCGCGCGGGTTGACCGACCGGCAGATGCAGCAGATCGCCACCGAGTTCGGTTATGCCGAAAGCACCTTCGTGCTGCCGCCCGAAAATTCTCAAAACAGCGCCCGTGTCCGCATCTTCACACCGACGATGGAAATCCCGTTCGCAGGTCATCCCAATGTCGGCACCGCCTTCGTCCTCGGTCGCCAAAAAGACGTCTTTGGAAAACCCGTCACCGATACGCTTCGTTTCGAAGAGATCGCCGGGCTGGTCGAGGTCAACCTTCTCCGGGAGGCCGGTGCCGTGACCGGGGCCACGATCCGTGCCCCGCAACCACTGGAGCTCGCCGAAGAGATCGCTCCGGAACTGATCGCCGGCTGCGCCTCGATTGATGCCGCCAAGATCCGCACGTCGAACCACGCGCCGATTGTCGCTTCGGTCGGCCTGCCCTTCGCTATAGCCGAACTCGAAGATCTCGCGACGCTTGCCGCCGCCCGCCCGAACGTTTCGGTATTTCATGAAGCCGCCGCCAGACATCCCAGATCGACGGGCGATTTCTCGCTCTTCCTCTATGTCCGCAGCGTGGACGACCCGTGGCATATCCGCGCCCGCATGTTTGCGCCGCTCGACGACATCATGGAAGATCCGGCGACCGGCAGCGCCTCCGCCGCCCTTTCCGCCTTTCTTGTCACCCGCGCCCCCGGTTCCGAGGCAGAGACGCACATCACGATAGAACAAGGCGTTGAAATGGGCCGCCGCAGCCTGATCGAAATCGATGTGGTGAAGGCCGCCGGCACCGTGACCGACGTGCGCGTCACCGGCCGATGTGTATCCGTCATGCGCGGCTTGGTCGACTGCTGATCAGGTAAAGTCTCTCAGTAAAAGCGCCGCACTCCAGATCGCGAAGGCGAAGACCGCGAGCTTCCAGAAATCACCCCGGCGCCTCAGACCGGGCAATCCGAGCGGCTTGATGATCTGGATCAACATGGCAAGCATCAGCAGGATGGCGATCGCCTTTGTCATTCCCGCCTTCGTTTCCGCCGCCGCCATAGGCTGGACATTTTTGCGCTCCACCACAGATATCCATCAACAGATTCGGGGGCATCCGCAAATCCGCTTCCGCCTTCGTTAACGCCCGGTTCATCGGCGCGCAACCATGCTTGCACGCCCCCCGATTCCATTATCGATCGCATTCGCGAAAAGAGCAGACAGTACCACGATGAGACGAAATCTCCTCCCAGTCTTCGCCCTCCTTTTTGGTACGCTTTTCCTCTTTCTCGGCAACGGTCTCCAGGGCCTTTTGCTGCCCGTGCGGGGTTCGGCGGAGGGGTATTCAAACGAGGTGCTGGGCCTGCTCGGCACCACCTGGGCTTCCGGCTTCGTCATCGGCTGTTTCGTCGCCCCGAATGTCGTGCGCCGCATCGGCCATGTACGAGCCTTTTCAGGTTTCCTTTCGCTGATCTGCCTGAACGTGCTGCTGACCGGACTTCTCGTCGACCAGAACACCTGGTTGGTCCTGCGCGCCTTCACCGGTTTCTCGACCGCCGGCACCTCGATGATCATCGAAAGCTGGCTGAACGAACGCGCCACCACCGAAAGCCGCGGCACGATCTTTTCCTTCTACATCTCCATCACGCTCTTCGGCGTGGTGGGAGGACAACTGATGGTGCCGTTCGGCGACGTGTCGACGCCGGCGCTCTTCATGGTCTGCGGTATCCTCTACTGCGTTGCAGCCCTGCCGACGACGCTCTCCAAGGCCGCCTCCCCGCAGCCGCTGAAAAGGGCGCGGCTGGATCTTCCGGGCCTCTTCCGGACGTCGCCGATCGCCTGTGTCGGCATCCTCCTGATCGGCATCGCGAACGGCGCCTACGGCACGCTGGGGGCCGTCTTCGGCACCCGGGCAGGCCTGGACAACGGGGCGGTCGCCGCCATGGTCAGCATCACCATTTTTGCCGGTGCGATCATGCAGTTTCCCGCGGGCCGTCTGTCCGACAACATGGACCGCCGATATGTGCTGGCAGGTCTTTCGGCAGCGGCAGCGCTTGCCGGCTTGGCAATTGCCGTCATCCGTCCGACCGACGTTTACGGCATCGTCGTGCTGGTGGCGATCTATGGTGCAGCGGCCAACGCGCTTTATCCGATCGCCGTCGCCCATGCGAACGACTTCGCCGCGCCGGAGGATTTCGTGAAGGTCTCGGGTGGGCTGCTGCTGCTCTTCGGCATCGGCACGATCATCGGCCCGACGCTTGGCGGGCCGGTCATGAGCTGGGCCGGTCCACATGCCCTCTTTGCGGTGACGGCCGGAGCGCATATTCTGGTGACCGCCTATGCGATCGTCCGCAGCCGCCAGCGCGCCGCTGTGCCGAGCGGCGACCGCGAGGCCTATACGACCGCGCCCACCTCGACGGCGCCGCTTGCCACGCCGGAAAGCCTGTCGCTTGACCCACGTGCCCAGGCGGAGACCGGCGCTGACAGCACCCTCAAGAAGGAGGCACCATGAGCTTTCTCGATGACGATCGCCAGAAGAAGCCGACGGCGCATGAGATCGGCGCCGACCTTTCGATGCTCTCCGTCGACGAACTCGACTCACGCATCGGCCTCCTGAGACAGGAGATCACTCGCCTGGAGGCCGAGAAAGAAAGAAAGGCAGCCGGACGCCGTGCGGCAGATGGTCTCTTCCGGTCATAAAGCCAAATATATTGCAAAGATCGGAAGTATTTCTCGCCTGGCATTAACGGCATATTAATCATTAACAAAGAATATGGAGACAGTTCGGGCCTCCCGGACTCAGACAGTTTCACCGTTCGGCGAATGGTCTGATTTCTCCCTGTTTTACCTTGAGAGCCGCCTTTCCGCGGCTCTTCTTTTTCCTGCAGATCCTCCGTCGCCGCTCTGCATCGCGAGTGACTGCATAAAAAAGCCGTAGCCCTACTCTCCGAAATGCTGTATTCGCCGCCCGAAATACGTCCCATTTCAGGAACCGTGCCGGCGTTTACCACTTCCTGTGGGTATTAACCTTTCCTTAAGAAACGGCTTGCGGATTTCCATTATAAGTACCATCTTCAAGCAGACAGAACGGCAGGGGAACTTTTATCCGCCGTTGCCATTGCCTGAATGTGATTGCGTTAGCAGGATGAATTCGATGTCCGAACAGGGATTGAACACCGTCAGTTTCGCCGGCCGCGCCGCAACGTCGTCGCAGTTCAAGGCGCTCTACACGGAAGGCATGGCGCTTGTCGAGGAGACCGCAAGCTATCTCGACGGTACCGGCCGGGCCGCGTCCAAGGTTCTGCCGCGCATGGCATCCGTTCTCTACGCCGCGGAATCCATGCGGCTCACCACCCGCCTGATGCAGATGGCCTCCTGGCTGCTCCTGCAGCGCGCCGTCAACAATGGTGAAATGAGCCGCGACCAGGTGATGTCGGAAAAGAGCAAGGTGCGCCTGGACGGCTTCAACGTCGACCGCAACGCTCCCGGCTGGCTCGAACTGCCGGAAGGCTTCCGCGATCTGGTGGAACGTTCGCTGCGGCTGCAGAACCGCATCGCGCTTCTCGACCGCGAGATCTATCGCGCGTCCGACGCCGCAGTCCTCCCGGACAACGAAAACAGCGTCCGCGCCCAGCTCAATCTGCTGCGCACCGCTTTCGGCAACTGAACGAGTTTTGCAAGTACCACAGCCGGTGCGGTCGCCTGCGCCGGCTTTTTTATGCCTTGAGAAAACTTTCCGCATATCCCAGGATCTGCTCCCGGCTGTGCAGTCGGACTTTGGGGCCGGCAAAGCCTTCGTAGAGCTTCAGATGGCCGTCGAATGCGTTCCAGTTATTCTTTCTGGCCCGGTATTCCGAAACCCATTTGACCAGCTCTTCGAATGATTGCTGGCTTTCGCCACCCTGGATGCCGCGGTGCAGGATATTCGCCACGCATTCCTCTTCGCTCACATCGAGCCAGATTAGAGTCGTTGTCCTCGGCAAGGCTATATTGACGTACAAACCGTATACGCCCTCCATCAGCCAGGCTTCACCCGCCGCAATCATTCGGATATCCTCATGCACGGCCGCCCTGTCGCGGGCAATCCCGTAGCGGCCCGGCTCCCAATGAACGTCGTCCAGGTGAAACAGCGGCAGGCCAAGCGGCCTTGCCAGCCGCTGCGCCAGCCACGTCTTGCCGGATCCGCCATTGCCCATGATCACGATCCGACGGGACACAGTCGGAATATCGGATTGCTCTTTCACCGGGGTCTCCCGACCGTAACATCACAATCGGGATAGGGGGGAGCCTATTGGCTCCGCCCCTCCCACACCACCCGGCATGCGGGTCCGCACCGGGCGGTTGGAGCAGTTGAGGTCGTC
>NZ_SOEM01000029.1:0-45483 GCF_004368875.1 Neorhizobium sp. R1-B | reverse complement strand
GCTTTGCCCTCAGCCATTGCGGTGTTGCGATCACCCCAATGACAAACGAGGCCGGAGCATCATAACAGACGCTCCGGCCTCTCAATGTATAAGGCCGGCACTGAGGCCGGCCAGGGCGGAGATCGACTTGGGGGAGCAGCCATGCCTCCGAAATGAGCTCTCTTACTGAAAATCAGAAGCAATGCGGCAAGCGAAAAGCAATGATCTGAAACATGTAGGTCATGACGGTCACGCAAGGGATGGGTGCGGCGGGGAAGCGGGACCGTTGCTTGCCTGACCGGGACAATGCTGCAGGAACGTCACGGGAAAATGACAGTCTCGGCAAGCGCCGCTTCCGATGGCCACTGTCTTTGCCGGCGATCGTGGGTCCGGCCGATTGGTCAAGAAAAGCGAACGCAATATTCGTTCAGGGAGGGATGGTTTCAAGGAAAGGGCTGCCTATATTGGCGGCACTTCTCGCAAATCCAATCCGCAAAGACCCGTTCGCATGGCTCCCGTTGTTTCCATCCAGAATCTGACCAAAACCTACGGCAACGGTTTTGAAGCGCTGAAAGGCATCGACCTCGAGATCGAGGAGGGCGAGATTCTTGCGCTGCTCGGGCCGAACGGCGCCGGCAAGACGACACTGATCTCGATCGTCTGCGGGCTGGTCAATCCATCGGGCGGCAAGGTGCTGGTCGGCGGCTATGACGTGGTACGGGATTTCCGCCAGACCCGGGCGATGATCGGACTGGTGCCGCAGGAACTGACGACCGATATGTTCGAGACGGTGTGGAACACCGTCAGTTTTTCCCGCGGGGTGCACGGCAAGAAGCCGAACCCTGAATTGGTCGAAAGCGTCCTCAAGGACCTGTCGCTCTGGGACAAGAAGGACAATATGCTGCGCGAACTTTCCGGCGGCATGAAGCGGCGCGTCCTGATCGCCAAGGCGTTGGCGCATGAACCGAAGATATTGTTCCTCGACGAGCCGACCGCTGGCGTCGACGTCAACCTGCGCCGCGAAATGTGGCAGGTGGTCGAAAGGCTCAGGGAAAATGGCGTCACCATCATCCTCACCACCCATTACATCGAAGAGGCGGAGGAGATCGCCGACCGGGTCGGCGTCATCAACGGCGGCAAGCTGCTGCTGATCGAGGAGAAAACGGCGCTGATGAAGAAGCTCGGACGCAAGCAGCTCCGGCTGGAGCTTGCCGAACCGCTGAAGAACCTGCCGGTCAGCCTTTCACCTTACAATCTGACGCTCTCGGAAGACGGTGCGGCACTGCTTCACGAATACCAGGGCGAGGAGGGGGACGGCAGTATCGCCTCGCTGCTCTCCATGTTGCAGGCAGAAAACATTCATTTCCGCGATCTTTCGACGCGGCAGAGTTCGCTGGAGGACATTTTTGTCGCACTGGTGGGAGAACAGGCATGAACGTCGAGGCAATCAAGTCGATCTATTTCTTCGAGATGGCCCGGATGCGGCGGACTCTGCTGCAGAGCGTCATATCGCCGGTCATCACCACCTCCCTCTATTTCATCGTCTTCGGCACGGCGATCGGCTCCCGCATGCAGGCGATCGAGGGCGTTTCCTACGGTTCCTTCATCACGCCCGGGCTGATCATGCTGACGCTGCTCACGCAATGTATCGGCAACGGCTCGATCGGCATCTATTTCCCGAAATTCACCGGCACGATCTATGAAATCCTGTCGGCGCCCGTCGCCATGACGGAGATCCTGATCGGTTACGTGGGGGCGGCGGCGAGCAAGGGGCTGATCATCGGCCTGATCATTCTGGCGACGGCGTCCTTCTTCGTCGACATCTCGATCGCCCACCCCTTCGTGATGCTGACCTTCCTGGTGCTGACGGCGGTGACCTTCAGCCTGTTCGGCTTCATCATCGGCATCTGGGCCAAGAATTTCGAGCAGCTCAACATCGTGCCGATGCTGGTCGTGCCGCCGTTAACCTTCCTCGGGGGCAGCTTCTATTCGATCGACATGCTGCCGCCCTTCTGGCAGGCGGTCAGCCATTTCAATCCGGTGCTCTATCTGGTCAGCGGCTTCCGCTGGAGCTTTTACGAAATCGCCGACGTCAATCCGCTACTCAGCCTCGGCATGGTCGGCCTGTTCCTGGCCATTTGCCTTTCCATTCTCGGCTGGATCTTCCACACCGGGTACCGGCTGCGGAGCTGACCGCAGCCGGTAGTTCGATCCGGTTCAGCCCTCGCTGAGCTGGAGCTGGCGCCCGCCGCGCAGGACCATCACCGACGCGCCCAGGATGGATGCGATGCCGAGGAAGGTCATGACGCCGAGCGGGCCCTCTGCATCGACCAGCAGCCCGCCGAGCACGGCGCCGCTGGAAATGGCGATCTGGAAGGTCGTCAGCAGCAGGGCGCCGGCACTTTCCGCCTCGTCGGATGCCGCCCGCGTGATGTAGCTCTGGATGCTGACCGGCAGCGCCCCGAAGGCAAAGCCCCACAAAGTGACCGCGACGGCGGAAGCCGCGAAGGAAACCCCGGTTGAAATGAGGATGACGGCGGTGAGCGCGAGAAGCCCGGCGCCGAAGATAACGCCGAGGGTAGCGCTGCGTTCGGTGATCATGCCCCCGACGATATTGCCGAAGAAGCCGCTGATGCCGAAGGCGAGCAGGACGAGCGAGATCATCTCGACGTCAAGCCGCGGAATCTCCTCGAGATACGGACGGATGTAGGTGAAGCCCGCGAAATGCCCGGCGACGATGAGAAGCGTCGCAAGAAGCCCGATGCGGATCTTCGGCCGCTTCAGGACGCTCACAAGCGTGCCGAGTCCGGCATGTCCGGCAGGCGGCAGCGAGGGCATGGTGATGGCCTGGGCAAGCAGCGCCAGCACGCCGACCGCGCCGGCCAGCATGAAAGCCGCCCGCCAGCCGAGAGTGGAGCCGATATAGGCGCCGAGCGGTGCGGCGGCGACCGTCGCCACCGAGACGCCGGTGAAGATCATCGCCATGGCCCGCGGCAGATGGTCCAGCGGCACGAGCCGCATGGCAAGCGCCCCCGACATGGCCCAGAAACCGCCAAGCCCGATGCCGAGCAGCACGCGCGAGACGAGAAGCAGGGGCAGGCCGTTGGCAACAGCGGCCAATGCGCAGGAGAGGATAAGCAGGGCGGTCAGACCGAACAGCGTCCAGCGCCGGTCGAGGCTGCGGGTGCCGATGACGACGCCGGGGCCGGCGAATGCTGCGACGACGGCCGTCACGGTCACCGTCTGGCCGGCGGTGCCGGAACTGATGCCGAGATCGGCGGAGATGGGGGTGAGCAGGCTCGCCGGCAGGAATTCCGCCGTCACGAGACCGAATACGCCGAGCGTCAGAGAGACGACCGCGTCCCACCGGGCCTTGCTGCCGGAAACGGACGTATCGCGCAGGCGACCGTCCTCTTCGAAAGTGCTGTCTGTCATGGTTCATGTTCCTGTGTTGGGAGGTGGCACAGTTTCCCTATCGGGGTTGACCAGACGTAGGCGTGACAGCCTGTAGTTTCCATGCTAGAAAATCCGACATGCTTGACCGTTCGTCCAAAATTGAACCCGCTGATGTGGCCGATCCTTTGACCGAGATGTTGCGCGGGCTGCGGCTCGACGGCGTCGAATACGGCCGCTGCAGATTGGCCGAACCCTGGGCGACCTCCTTTCCCGCGCAGGAAGCGGCACGGCTCCATTTCATCTCCTCGGGTTCCGCCTGGCTGCAGACGCCGTGCGGGGAATGGCTGGCTTTGCGGCCGGGCGATGCGGCACTTCTGCCGCGCGGCGATGCGCATGTGCTGGCGAGCGCACCCGGTATTCCGGCGCTGCCGTTCGATCATTTCGGCCGCAAGGAAGTCTGCCAGGGGGTGTTCGACGTAAAATGTGCCGAAGTCTGCGGCGGTACGGTGGCGCTCACGGCTTCGATGCGTTTCAATATCGACAAGCTTCATCCGCTTTTGCAGCTCATGCCGCAGGTGATGCTGACCAGCGATCTGGCGAAGAACGAGCCGTCGATCCCGCATCTTCTCGATGCCATGGCGCGGGAGGTGGAATTGGACCGGGTGGGCGCCGGGGGAATTCTGGCGCGCCTTGCCGACGTTCTGACGGCCACCCTCATCCGCACCTGGGTAGAGCACGGTTGCGGCGACACGACGGGCTGGATCGCGGCCGTCCGCAATCCCGAAGTCGGCCGGGTGCTGGCAGCCATCCATCTGCAGCCGGAACGGGACTGGAGCGTGGCGGCCTTGGCGCGGATCATGGGCGTGTCCCGCTCCGGATTTGCAGAGCGGTTTCTTCGGGTGGTGGGCGAAACGCCGGCGCGGTATGTAGCGCGGGTGCGCATGCACCAGGCGCGCCAATGGTTGGGCAACGGCATGCGCGTGTCGGTCGTCGCGCAGCGTCTGGGCTACGATGCGGAAGCCTCGTTCAGCCGCGCCTTCAAGCGCATCATCGGAGCACCCCCGAGCCAATTCAGGAAAAAGGGCGACGGCGATGAAGCGGTTCGAGGTTTGGTTGACATTGGCCCGATGAGCAGACCGAACTGAACTGTCTACCGCAGTCCGACCTCCTTCAGAACGGCGCAGGCGTCCCCGAACCATTGCGCGGCGCGGTCCAGATGATTGCCGTGGCTGCGCAGGTGCCAGGCATTGGCGTCGGTTTCATACAGTCCGCCGGCGTTGAAGGCAGCCGCAACGAGAATCGGATCCGTGCCCGTCAAGCCGAACCGCTGCTTGATCTCGGCGATGCCGATCTCGATATTGGTCGTCGCATCGTAGAGGGGATGGATCGCCGGCGGAGGCGAAGGCCGCAAAGGATAGACGGGCGCCACCTGAAACTTGTGGTAGGGAAGCGACTGCGCGTCGATCACCCATCGCGCCGTGGTGGCGAGTGTCTGCATCGGGCCGGCGCTGTAGTCTCCCTGCACCGGTGGGTTGACGTCCTTGTTCCAGACATGCGCCTCCCAGCGGAATGTCGAAGGGCCGGTGAAACCCTGCGCGCGATAGGCAGCAGCTTCGGCAGCAATCGTCGTGATGATGATTTCAGGGGGTATGGCGAAGCGGCGGGCCATCAGATCGATCTGCACGCTGAAAGCATCCCAGATGGCGCGACAGGTCAACGGAGCGCCCGAACTGCGCAACGGTTTCTGGCCTCCGGCATAGCTGCGAATATAGATGCCATCCTCGTCAAAGCGCCATTCGATGCCGTTGAACTTGCGATGCCAGCTTTGCTGGCCGACTGCAGGCAGCGGATTGGACTGCGTAAAGGTTTCGGTCGCGACGAGGGCTTCCATCGGCAAAGGAGGGCGGGTCGGTATCTCTTCCGGTACCGGTGGTGCGGCGGGCGTGCCGGACCAGCCGGCAATCGCGGCTTCCAGATTTTCGGCCCAGCTCTCATCGCCACCGGAGGGGTATTTGCCGTTCGCAAGATCGCCGCTGTCCAGTCCGGCCATCTGCAGATGCGGCAGCTCCCAGGACAATGCTTCGAGCCCGTGGCTCTCGCCGATCTGGTGCACCCTTTTCCACGCGTCACGATATTCGCCGCTGGTCTTCTAGCTCCACTGCCCATTCACGAACAGGACCAGATCGATCGCCAGTCCATACTGGTGGTAGGACCTCCACGGTCTCGCCTTCGTCACGATCGGACCCGGACGCGTCCGACCCTGCGCATATAGAAATTCCTGCCGCTGGGGAGAGCGAAAAGCCTCGAATATCCGGAAGGGAAAGCCTTCGGTGTTGAGCTCTTCGACGATCAACCGCGCCGCCTTCCGAACGGCTGGATGAAGATGAGCAGTATCCACGTCTCGCTGGTGCGGCGACGACATAGGTTGTCCTCCCACTTTTAAAGGAACGATGAGAAAATACAGGTGATGGATTCAGTGATGCTTGCGGAATGCTTGCGCGCGAGAAGGTGAACTATAATTGCCGCGAGTGGAGCGGCAGTCAACCGACAGATAGTATTATATACTAACAACACGTTTTGATTGCGTTTGGGGCAAAAGCGTCCATCGAGCCGTCCACGACCCGCCGGGTAGCTGTCAGTCTCTCAACCGGAGCTCGTCGGTCTGCATCTGCAGCGAACCGAGCGTGGAGAGGAAGCTCATGCCGAGAAGGCTTTCGTCAAGCCGTCCTTCCTCTGCCACCAGGGCGCGGATGTTTTTTCGGACGATAGGTCCTATGGCGATCTCGTCGAGACGCACGGGTGCGGCCATGGCGCGGCCGTTGGCCGTCATGACGCTGACTGAAAAGTCGAGAGCTCCAGGATCGAGGCCGATCGCCCGCGCATGTTCATAGGAAAGCACCACGGTGCTGGCGCCGGTATCGACGAGCATCGGCAGCACCTTGCCGTCGACACGGACATTGGTCTGGAAATGGTTGCCGCGCGTCTTGTGGATGATCACCTCGTTGCCACCCTCGCTGGTCGTCACGGACACCGCGGTGCCGGGCAGCAAGCCCGCGGTCATACGGGCGCCGAAACTGCGGGCGTCGTCCCGGTAGAGATAGGCGGCGACCAGCCCAAGCACGATCAGTAGCCAGATGGCGATGTTCCTCAGCACTTCGCCGGATCTGCCGCGGCGGCCGGAGAGGATGCCGACCGACAACAGGCCGGCGATCGGAAGCAGATAGATGATCTGCCCGAAATCGTCATTGGCGATGCCGAAGGTCTGGCCTGCGTCGTGATTGAATATCAGCAGCGCAAGTCCCGCGCCGAGGACGAGGAGAATGAGCGTTAGGGCGTTCATGCGTCGTAGCGCTCCCTGGCCAAACGCTGCCGTTTCGTTTCCCGGCGAGGCTTCCGCTCGACGGTCTCGAGCCGTGCGGGCAGTGTTTCCATCAGTGCGAGCCGTTCGGCATCCGTGTAGTCTATCCAGGCGGCGATTTCCTCGCGCGTGCGCCCGCAGCCGAAGCAGTAGCCGGTCTTGGTGTCGATGGAGCAGACGAGAATGCAGGGCGAAATCATGCAACCTATATCGTGGGTTCAGATGGCGAGAGCAAGAGTGGCAAGCATGCCGATCTCTGAGAGTTGTTGGCTGGCGCCGATCGTATCGCCCGTATGGCCTTCGATCTTGCCGCGCACATAACGGGTAAAACCGAAGCAGAGCGCGCCTGCGACAATCAGCGACAGCAGCACTTTGGGCAACCCAAGAACGAGGACCAGGAGGACCAGGGCCAAAGCGACGCCCATGAAGAGGGCGACATTGCGTGCCGTAGTTTCAGGCAGGCCGGCGCTGGCCGCCACCCCGGTTTCCCTTGCGGATGGCAGTGCGTGCCAGTGCCAGACCATCAGGGCACGGCTTACAGCTGCAGCGCCAAGGAGCGCGAGCGCGGCTGCCGCCGGCTCGTGGCGCGCAAGAGCGGCAAGCGCGCTCGCGCGCAATCCGAACGAAAGGATAAGCGCGATCACGCCGTAGCTGCCGATGCGGCTATCCTTCATGATGACAAGCGCATGTTCCCTGTCGCGCCCGCCGCCGAGACCATCGGCCGCATCCGCAAGACCGTCTTCGTGGAGCGCTCCCGTCAGAAGCGCCAGAAGCGTGAGCGCGATCAGACCTGCGGTCAGGGCATCGCCAGGTGCAAGGAGAAAAAGGGCGATGGCAGGAAGGGTCGCGATCACGAGCCCGGCCGCCGGAAAGGCTTGGACGGCGCGCGAGATCGAGCCGGACTGGCCCTTGAAAAAACGGTCCGGCACCGGCAGACGGCTCAGGAAACCGATCGAGCGTGCAAGGTCTGCGACGAATTCGCTTGTGTTTGGCAGTTGTCCCACCGTGAGTCCCCGACTATGAGAAACGCAAAGAAGCGCGATTTGCCGGGAAAAGACAAGCCGACCCCCGGACGACCAGAGCAAGAGAGATCTCCATGAGCGTGAGTGGCCTGCCTTTCGACGATTTCCGCACCCTGCTTGCCAATCTTCCGGGACCGGATTCTCGCGCGCTTGTCGCGGCGCGCGAACGGGACTCCCAGCTCACCAAGCCGCCGGGCGCGCTCGGCCGGCTGGAAGAGATCGCCTTCTGGCTTGCCGCCTGGACCGGCAGGGCTCCGGCAGTCAACCGCCCTCTGGTGGCGATCTTCGCCGGCAACCACGGGGTCACGAAGCACGGCATCACGCCCTATCCCTCCTCGGTGACACAGCAGATGGTCGAGAATTTCGCGGCCGGCGGTGCCGCGATCAACCAGATCTGCGTGACCCACGATCTCGGCCTCAAGATTTTCGATCTCGCACTTGATTACCCGACCGGTGACATCGCGACCGAAGCCGCGCTTTCCGAGCGAGATTGCGCCGCGACCATGGCCTTCGGCATGGAAGCGATTGCAGGCGGCACCGACCTCCTGTGCATCGGCGAAATGGGGATCGGCAATACGACGGTCGCCGCGGCGATCAATCTGGCGCTTTACGGCGGCACGGCCGATGACTGGGTTGGCCCCGGCACCGGCTCGCATGGCGAACTGCTGGAGCGCAAGATCGCGGTGGTGAAGCAGGCGGTGGAATTCCACAAGGATCATCTCTCCGATCCGCTGGAAGTGCTGCGCCGGTTGGGCGGACGTGAGATCGCGGCAATCGCCGGCGCCATCCTGGCTGCCCGCGTCGAGAAAATTCCCGTGCTGCTCGACGGTTATGTGGTGACGGCCGCGGCGTCCATCCTGAAGGCCGCCAACCCGTCCGCGCTCGACCACTGCCTGGTCGGCCATGTCTCCGGGGAACCTGGCCATCTGCGCGCCATCGAGAAGCTCGGCAAGACGCCTTTGCTGGCGCTCGGCATGCGCCTCGGCGAGGGGACGGGTGCTGCACTCGCGGCCGGCATCGTCAAGGCCGCCGCCGCCTGCCATTCCGGCATGGCGACGTTCGACCAGGCAGGTGTCAGCAACAAGAGCAACTGATCCGGATGGAAAAGACGCCGCTCGACAGCAATATCGCAAAGGCGAGCGGCATCCGCCGGGTCATCGCTGCGACGCGCTATTCCATGCAGGGATTGGTCCGGCTCTGGAAAGAGGAGGCGTTTCGCCACGAGGTCGTCGCCTTTGCCGCTGGCCTCGTGCTCTTCGCGCTGGTCGGTGCGTCGGCGCTCGATTATTTCGTCTTTCTCATCCTGATGCTGGTGCTGTTCTCGGTCGAATCGCTGAATACGGCAATCGAGGAGCTGGTGGATCGCATTTCCCCGGAAATCTCGACAGTCGGCCGGCATGCCAAAGATCTCGGCTCGTTTGCGGTGTTTTTGCCTGCTCTGCGCCAACGGGCTCTTCGTGCTTTACGTGGTGGTCAAGAATCTAGCCTTCTAAGGCGGGCATAGAACCATGCTTGGTCAGGATGGCCAGAACTTCCTGCCTCTCCGGTTCAGGCAGGGTTTTGTAAAAATCTCATTTCCCGAAGGCACGAGACCGGCTAATTCGTGCTGATATCGGGTGATAGCGACCGCTAACCGATCCTGTTTATGGTCGGGCAGGCCTTTTGCAACTTCGCTTGCGTAGTCGAGAAGCGCGGCCATACTGTCAGTCTGCACTGGAACCTGTCATTGTAAAAGAGCCTGCATTACGCAAAGCTCTTGCGGCGGCGTTCGATGGCTGGCGCGTCGGCCACGGCGGGGACGCTCTGCAGCACGCGGGTTGCGGGCAGGATGGCGATCGCCTCGGTGCCTTCGCGCAGCTTGGAGCGCAGGATGAACTGGCCGTCGTGCTTGGCAAGGATCGCCTGTACGATCGGCAGGCCGAGGCCGGTACCCTGTTCGGCGCTCTTGATCGCGATCGATCCCTGGCCGAAGGCCGAGAGGACGACGGGTATTTCCTCTTCCGGAATGCCGGGGCCGTTGTCCTTGATGGCCACATACTGGCCGCCGCCGGCCGTCCACCCGACCTTGACCATGACCTCGCCGCCTTGGGGGGTGAATTTCACCGCATTCGACAGGAGGTTCAGCAATACCTGCCGCATGGCCTTTTCATCGGCCCAGACCTGCGGCAGATCTGGCTCGAACTGCTCGCGGATCGAGATGTTCTTGGCTCGGGCCCGCAGCTGGACCATGCCGATGCAATCCTCGGCGATTTCGAGGAGCGAAAGCGCCTCTTCGCTGAGATCGTAGCGGCCCGCCTCGATGCGCGACAGGTCGAGGATTTCGTTGATGAGGTTGAGGAGGTGATGGCCCGAACGGTGGATATCCCCTGCATATTCCCGATAGGTGGGATTGGCGAGCGGGCCGAGGACCTCCGAACTCATCACCTCGGAAAAGCCGAGGATGGCGTTGAGCGGTGTGCGCAATTCGTGCGACATGGAGGCGAGAAAGCGCGATTTCGCCAGATTGGCTTCCTCGGCTCGCCGGCGGGCCTCGTCCGACATGGATTTGGCCACTTCCAGTTCCGCAATCAGGTCGTCCTTTTCCGACTGGTAGGACATCAAGGTGAGATTGGAGCGGTAGAGCCGGTCGGCGATATAGTGGAAAAAGACGACCGCGATGGCGCACATCGCCGTCATGCCGATATCGAGCACCTGCCGCGAGAAGAACGACATCGCGAGCAAGACTGCGACCGCCGGCAGGAAGCCGAAAAGCACTCCGAGCCTCAGCATGAAGGTGCTCATTGCCATGATGGAGATAGCAAAGAGCAGAACCGCGCCCTTATAGAAATAGTAGCCCTCGCCGGAGCAGGCGCTGCAGTCCTGGAGCGCGAAGAGAGCCCAACCGACGCCGAGCAACACCTGTGCCGCGAGCAGCCTGTTTCGCCATTTGCGGGTCTCGATCGCGGCGATTTCCTTCCGGCTTGCCCGCCGTGCGAGCAGCACGTTGATAGCATGCAGGCTGAGCATCAAAAGAGCCCAGCCGAACAGATTGGCGCTCGGGTTGATATAGATGCCGATCGCCGTCACAACGATCACGAACAGCGGCATGATCGACGCGCCCTGCAGCACGGCGCTCGCATGCATGGACAGCATGTCGCGGTCGAAGACCTGATTGCCCTTGGAGCTGGATTGCAGCCGTTCGCGGGTGGCCCGGACAGCCTTCGATACAGCCTTGTTGCGGTGGCTGCGCGATCGATCCACGATGATCTTGTCGGTCGAAGTGCTGACGCCGTTACTCATGACCACTGAACTGCTTACCCGGGTGGTTGAGAGACTAGGGTCAAAACCTTAAGAGAGTCCTGCCGGGAAAGGTTTTGTTTGCCATTTCTCTGAAGCTTCCGTTTTCCAATAAGGCGCGATTGTGGCGATAGGGCTCATGAAATTTAGGGATGGCGTGGTTCTGGTGGCCATGCTCATCCTTCTGGCGCTTATCGTCACCAAGTTGAACGACGGGTCCGACAGCGCGATCCGCGGACCCTTTCACGCGGTCGACGGCGATACGCTTTCAGCGGGCGGCGAAAGGCTGCGGCTGGAGGGCATCGATGCGCCGGAACTCGATCAGACTTGCGAGGACGGCGGCGGACGGAGATGGGCCTGCGGTGCGGAGGCCAGACGATATCTGGCGCATCTGGTGTCGACGGACGAAACAGAGTGCTTGGGGCACGAGCGCGACCGCTACGAGCGGCTCGTGGTGCGCTGCCATGCGGGTGCGGTGAGTGTCAACGGCACGATGGTCCGTGAGGGTCTGGCGGTCGCTTACGGGCTCTACATGCAGGAGGAACGTACGGCGCGGCGCGAGCGGTTGCGGCTCTGGGCAGGGCGGTTTGAAAATCCGCGCGACTGGCGCGCCAGCCGGGGCATGATGGATGGATCGGGCTTACTGGAGGCGGTTCTGGAATGGCTCGAACGATTGATCGGTTCGAATGGGAATGAGGCATATGGCCAATCGTGAGGCGGAGATCGAGGCGCTGCGGCGGGCGATATCCGTCTGCCGCGTCTGCCGGGACGCGCCGGCGAAGAGAGAGGGCGACCGCCTGCCTCACGAACCGCGGCCGGTTGCCGTGTTGTCGAGGACGGCCCGCGTCTTGATCGCCGGACAGGCGCCAGGCCTGCGCGTGCATGAAAGCGGGCTGCCCTTCAACGATGCCTCCGGTAACCGGTTGCGCGACTGGATGGGGGTAAACCGAGAGGAGTTCTACGATCGGGAGCGCTTTGCGATCGTGCCGATGGGTTTCTGTTTTCCGGGTTACGATGCAAAGGGGAGCGACCTTCCGCCAAGGCGCGAATGCGCGCCGCTCTGGCGCTCCCGGGCGATATCGGCAATGCCGCAGATCGAGCTCATCTTGGCCGTCGGCGGTTATGCCCACGCCTGGCATCTCGGCGCGCGGCGCAGGAAGGGCATGACGGAAACGGTTGCGAACTGGCGCGAGTATTTCTTCGCCAACGAAGGGCCGCGCATCCTGCCGCTGCCGCATCCGAGCTGGCGCAATACCAGCTGGCTGAGGAAAAATCCCTGGTTCGAGGCCGAGATACTGCCTGTCCTGCGACAGAATGTGGATAGCCTCATCCGTTGAAACAAAATTCGGTTAACTGCTATGATTTAGGTGTATAACGAAAAATGATTTCGAAAGGGAACTGAATGGACCGCCTCGACCGCAAGATCCTGCGCATTCTGCAGGAAGATTCAACTCTGGCCGTCGCAGATCTTGCGAAGAAGGTAGGGCTTTCGACCACGCCGTGCTGGCGGCGCATCCAGAAGATGGAAGAAGACGGCGTCATTCGCCGCCGCGTGGCGCTCCTCGATCCCGTTAAGGTCAATACCAAGGTCACCGTCTTCGTGTCGATCCGCACCGCCAGCCACTCGATCGAGTGGTTGAAACGGTTTTCGGAGGTGGTCGTGGATTTCCCCGAAGTGGTCGAATTTTATCGCATGAGCGGCGATGTCGACTATCTCCTGCGGGTCGTGGTGCCGGATATCGGCGCCTACGACGCCTTCTACAAGCGGCTGATCGCCAAGATCGAAATCCGCGACGTCTCCTCCGTCTTCGCCATGGAGCAGATCAAATATACGACCGAACTGCCGCTCGATTACATGACGCTCGACAACCAGAAATCGGGCGAGGAATAATTCGCCAATCGGCGGATCGGGATTATTTTCTGGCAGGACGGGCCAAGTAGTAACGGCCCGCTTTCGTGTATCCGTGTTCCGCACAACAAGCTGGAGCGCGAGATGCAGAACCAAGCCGATGCCAACAAGGCGATCGTCCACCGGTACGTAGACGAGATCTGGAACCGGGGAGAGGTCGGGAGGTTCGCCGATTTCTTCGCGGCCGACTATGAAGAGGCCAGCTATTCGCCAGCCAATGCCGATGGGCACTGCGCCATGGTGGCAGTGCAGAAGCGGATCATGCCGGATGCCGTTTGGTCGATCGAGCGGTTGACTGCCGAGGATGATCGCGTCGTCTGCGAATTGGTCCTGCGCGGCACCCATCAGGGGGCGTTTAAAGGTATCGAGCCATCCGGCAATCCGGTTTGCGTGCGCGCCTATCGAACCTTCGTTTTGCAGGACCAGAAGATCGTCCGCCATTCCGCATTGCTCGACACTGCCGAACTGCTAAAGCAGATGCGGGGACAGCAGGTGGCGTAGAGCAAATCCGGCAGGGCGATGGCGACAATCTCTCATGCGTATCATCGGGTTATTGACGAACCATTCGAGATCGAACGGGCCTTCGATGCCGATTACCTGCTCTACGCGTCGGCCGGTACTTTCATTCTCGACATCGGCCAGCGCCGCTGGATGCTGCCGCCACAAAGGGCGGCGCTGATTGCGCGGGGAACGGTGATTGCGGTACGAAGCAAGGGCCCGGCCACGGCATCCTCGGTCCTCTTCGGCGATGGCGAGTTTAAAGCGCCGCTGCCGGGCTGCCGGGTCTTTGGCCTTTCCGAGCTGGTGCGGCAGATGCTCCTGTATGTCATGCGCTGGGATTTCGGGCGCAACGCAGGTGACGGAGCTGCGAATGCCTTTTTCAAGGCGCTTGCGTCCGCAGCAGGCGAATTGGCCGCGGCAGAAGATGACACCTGGTTACCGAAACCGCAGTCGCCGTGCATGGCAGTCGCCATCGACCGGTTGCTGGAACAGCTGGACAGCGATGTCGATTTCTCCACCCTGGCGGAGGCAGCGCGTCTTTCGGAACGGACGTTGGCGCGGCGGTTCGACGCGGAGCTCGGCATGAGCTTTCGCGATTTCCGGCACCGGGCGCGGATGGTGAAAGCCAAGGAGATGCTGCTGGCCGGAGGGGAGCCGGTCACGGAAATCGGGCTTGCATGCGGGTTCGAAAGCACGAGTTCCTTCATCAAGGCGTTTCGGACATTTGCCGGCGCGACGCCGCGGCAATACCGGGTGGGAAGACCGACTAAGGCTTTAGCCGAGCCAGAAGCTTTTCGCTTGCGAGTTCCTTGACGGCATCCTTGCCGATCCAGCGCGCGGTCTTGTCGGTAGAGGCGGCGAGCCTTTCGGCCAGCGCAAGGGCGGGAGGGTGGCAGGTTCGATTGCGCTTGCCGATATTGCGCAGCGCCCAGTTAACGGCTTTCCTGACGAAATTGCGCGGATCTTCTGCATGGCGTTCGATCAGCGGAAGGTAGCTGATGAACGTCGCATCCGGTTCCTGCTTGTTGTGGACAACCGCGCCTGCGATCATCGCAAAAGCGGTGCGGCGCACGAATTCCTGCTCCTCCTCGGCGAATTCAGCGATCAGTTCCTTCCAGAACGGCGTTTGGGTGAAGAGATCGGCGGCGGTGTCGACGATCTCCCACGAATTGAAGTCGCCCGCCCAGCGCCTCGCCTCCGTCTTGGTCAGCGTTTTAGGATCGGCTGTGAGGATGGCGGCCATGCGGGCGTCGCGAAGCCCGGTATTCCAGAGCCTCAGGGCGCGGGCGTGATCTTTCCCGACCTGACGGACGATCGTCTTCATCTGCGGCGTGGTGATGCCGAGCGCTGTGGCGGTGTCGATGCCGAAGCGGCCCATGCCCGCGATATTGGCCTCGTTGCGCAGCGTCTGAAGATGCGCAACGATATCTTCGGCGGACGAAGAGGGGACGAGTTTCATTTCTTTTCGAGCCGGGCGAGTAGCGACGACGTATCCCAGCGCTTGCCTCCCATCGCCTGGACGTCGCCATAAAATTGATCGACAAGGGCGGTCACCGGGAGCTTCGCGCCGTTGCGGCGGGCTTCGGTCAACACGATGTCGAGATCCTTGCGCATCCAGTCGACCGCGAAGCCGAAATCATATTTGCCGGCATTCATCGTCTTGTAGCGGTTTTCCATCTGCCATGAGCCTGCCGCACCCTTGGAGATGACCTCGATGACCTTTTCGATGTCGAGGCCGGCCTGTTTGCCGAAGTGGATCGATTCGGCGAGCCCCTGGACGAGGCCCGCGATGCAGATCTGGTTCATCATCTTCGTGAGCTGGCCGGCGCCTGCCGGACCCATCAGGCCGACCATGCGGGCATAGGCGTCGATCACCGGTTTTGCCTTGTCGAACGTCGCCTCGTTGCCGCCGCACATGACGGTCAGCACACCGTTTTCGGCTCCCGCCTGGCCCCCGGAGACAGGCGCGTCGATGAAACCGACGCCTTTTGCCTTCGCGGCGGCCTCCAGCTCACGGGCGACCTCGGCGCTGGCGGTCGTGTTGTCGATCAGGACCGCACCCGGTTTCATGCCGGCGAGTACGCCCGTATCGCCCAATGTCACCGAGCGGAGATCGTCGTCATTGCCGACGCAGGTAAAGACGAAATCGGCATCCCTGGCGGCCTCTGCGGGGGTAGATGCGGTCTTGCCGCCGTACTTCCCGGCCCAGTCGGAGGCTTTCGAGGCCGTGCGGTTGTAGACGGTAACCTCATGGCCACCCTTTTCCTTCAGATGCCCCGCCATCGGAAAACCCATCACTCCGAGACCGATGAATGCCACCTTCGCCATGCTCACCTCCTGCATTTTCTTTCCTGAGGATTAGAGCAAAGCAGGCATCGGGAAAAGGCGCTTCCTGCGAAAAGCGACGATTTCGCTGCAGAGGGCAAAAGTCGAGATGGTGGAGTTTGTCGTTTCGATTACGCGCCAATCGGGGAATAAATTCTCCCGATGGTCGGATAATTCGAACGAATTTAATGTCGACCACATCGATAGACTATGGAACGATCCTGAACGTCGAAGGGCAAAGCGGCGGGCACGCCGCAATGGACCGGATACCAGAGGGAAAGGCTAGGACCATGGTAACACGCAGACAGACACTCGGGCTAATTGGGGCCGCGGCCGCGGCGGCGGTTCTGCCGGTCGCGGGAGGGGCGAGGGCAGCAGCGAAAGAGCTTCGGATCGGTTGGCAGAAGAACGGCGTTCTGGCGCTGGCAAAAAGCCAGGGGGCGCTCGAAAAGCGTTTCGCGGATCGCGGGATCTCCGTCGCCTGGTCGGAATTTACCTCCGGTCCGCCGCTGCTCGAAGCGCTCGGAGCCGGTGCGCTCGACTTCGGGCCGACAGGCGACGTGCCGCCGCTTTTTGCCCAGGCGGCCCGCGGCAACCTGCTCTATGTCGGCACCTACAGGGGCAGTTCGGCGGGTTCTGCCATCCTCGTCCACAAGGACTCGCCGATCCGGACGCTCGCCGACCTTAAGGGCAAGAAGCTCGCCTTCAAGCGCGGATCGAGTGCTCACAACATCACCGTCAAAGTGCTCCGCAAGGGTGGGCTCACTCTTGATGACGTGACACAGCTCGATCTCGCGCCACCGGATGCGGCAGCCGCCTTCAAGAATGGTTCAATCGACGCATGGTCGATCTGGGATCCCTATACCGCAATCGCCCAGAACGATCCGCAGACGCGGGTGCTGACGACTGCCGAGGGTATCGTCGATTCCTGGAGCTACTTCCTAGCGAATACCGACTTCACGGAAGCGAATGGAGACTTGGTCCCGGAAATCCTTGACGAGTTGAGGAAGGTCGGCAATGCCGCCCAGGCCAATTTCGAGGAGACGGTCAAGGCGCTGGCGACGATCACGGGCGTACCGCAAGAGGTGACGCGGGTTGTCCTTTCCCGCCGCGGCGCAAATCTGGGCGCCGTGTCGACGCTGACGGACGAAGTGGTCGCCTACCAGCAGTCGCTCGCCGACGAGTTCTACGATCTCAAGATCATCCCGCGAAAGCTCTCCGTCAGCGACATCGTCTGGCGCCCGAAACAGAGCTGACCATCCGACCTCTTTCCCCGACAAGGATCTGACCGATGACCGATACATCCAAACCCATCGATTTTCTCTGGTTCATCCCGACCGCCGGCGATGGCACCTATCTCGGCGGCAGCGAGCTCAACCGCGCACCGGATCCCCGTTATCTGCGGGAGATCGCTTCCGCCGTCGACCGGCTTGGCTATTCCGGCGTTCTGCTGCCGACCGGGGTGTCCTGCGAGGAATCCTTCGTGACGGCGGCTTCCCTGGCGCCGTTTACCGAGAAGCTGAAATTTCTCGTGGCTATTCGTCCCGGCACGGCATCGCCCGCCTATTACGCGCGGCTTGCCGCAGCTCTCGACCGGGTTTCGAACGGTCGCCTGCTTCTCAATATCGTCGTCGGGGGAAGCCCGGCGGAACTGGCCGGGGACGGCATTTTTCTGGAGCACGACGAACGCTACAGCCACGCGGAAGAATTCTTCCAGGTATGGGAGGATCTCGTCACCAAGGGACAAGCCGATCTCGACGGCAAGCACATCAAGGCAAAGGGTGCCAGGCTCGGTTTCCCGACCATCCAGCAGCCGCGTCCACCTCTCTATTTCGGCGGATCCTCGGATGCGGGCATCGAGTTCTTTTCCGGCCGTGCGGACAAATACCTCACCTGGGGCGAACCGCCGGCGCAGGTGGAGGAGAAGATCAAGGCCGTGCGGGCGGCCGCAGCCAGGAAGGGCAGGGACGTGACCTTCGGCATCCGCCTCCATTTCATTGTCCGGGAAACGGACGAGGAGGCCTGGGCCGCCGCCGACCGTTTGATCTCCAAACTGGACGACGAAACGATCGCTAAGGCGCAGGCCCATTTTGCCAACGGTTCAGATTCTGTCGGCCAGAAGCGCATGGCCGCTCTGCACGGGGGACGGCGCGACCAGCTGGAGGTATCGCCGAACCTCTGGGCAGGCATCGGGCTTGTGCGTTCCGGCGCCGGCACGGCGCTCGTCGGATCACCTAAAACGGTGGCGGAACGGCTGCGTGAATATCAGCAGCTCGGAATCGATACGGTCATCGGCTCGGGCTACCCGCATCTGGAAGAGGCCTATCGCGTCGCGGAACTGCTGTTCCCGGAACTCGGCATTGGCCGGGAGGAGCAGCCGACCGTCTTCGGCAGCGAGTTCGGCGGTAAGCGCATCTTCGCCGGCGGCGGTCACGCGACCGTCCGCGCCGTCGCGGCTTCGTAGCCGAAGGTTTGAGAGGATCAGACCATGACCATAGCCGAAGCGTTCGCAGGGAGCCGCGAGGCTCGAAAACCGGAGGGTAGGCGAATTCGCCTGCCGTCCCTCTCGAAAGACGCATTTCTGCCCTATCTGGTGCCGGTGCTGATCGTTGCCGCTTGGCAGGCGGCCTCCTCGGCAGGCTGGATCTCGGACCGCATCATGCCCGCTCCGGTCGCGGTGGTGAGAGCCTTCTGGGACGTGGCTCTTTCCGGGCAGCTGGCGCATGACGTCGCCGTCAGTGGTGCGAGGGCGCTGACTGGGCTGCTGATCGGCGGCTCGATCGGATTTCTGCTCGGTATTGCCAATGGCGTGTCTAGGCTGTCCGAGCAGCTCACCGATACCACCTTGCAGATGCTGCGCACCATCCCGCATCTGGCGATGATCCCGCTGGTTATCCTTTGGTTCGGCATCGGCGAGGAGGCCAAACTTTTTCTGACCTCGCTGGGCGTGCTGTTTCCGATCTACCTCAACACCTATCACGGCGTGCGCAATGTCGACCGCGACTTGATCGAGATGGGGCGGATCTACGGCATGAGCGGCTGGTCGCTGTTCCGCAAGGTGATCTTTCCGGGCGCTCTTCCGTCGATCTTCGTCGGCCTGCGCTACGCGCTTGGTATCATGTGGCTGACGCTGATCGTCTCGGAATCCATCGCCGCCTCATCCGGCATCGGGCACATGGCCAATACGGCGCGTGAGTTCATGATGACCGACGTCGTGGTGCTGGCGCTCGTCATCTATGCCGCGCTCGGCAAACTGGCGGATGTGATCGCTAGGATGCTGGAGCGCTGGACGCTGTCGTGGAACGTGGCTTACCAACGTCAAGGAGCCTGAAAATGCCGATCAGACCTTATCAGCGGCCGCTCGCCTTCGTCGGCGGTGAGCCTTTGGAATATGAACCGCCCATTCCGGCGAGGGCGAACCGGCCGCAGGCCGCCGCCGTGAAGCTGTCGGGAATCCAGAAACAGTTCGGCGACAACCGCGTGCTGCGGGGCGTCGACCTCCAAGTACCTGCCGGACAATTCCTGGCGATCGTCGGTAAAAGCGGTTGCGGCAAGAGCACGCTCCTGCGGCTGCTCGTCGGGCTCGACAGCCAGACGTCGGGCGAGATCTCGTTTAAGAACGGGGCGGGGGCCGAGATCGTCCCCAACGCCCGCATCGTCTTCCAAGAGCCCAGGCTTCTGCCCTGGTTCACCGTGTCGGAAAATGTCGAAGTCGGCCTTGGAGACGGGGTGCCGAAAAATCTCGCGCGACGTCAGGCCGAGGCGGTGCTGGCCGAGGTGCAGCTCCGGGAGAAGGCCGGCGAATGGCCTGCCAGACTTTCCGGCGGACAGAGGCAGCGCGTGGTGCTCGCCAGGGCTCTTGTCAGCCGGCCGGGGCTGCTCGCCCTCGACGAACCGCTCGGCGCGCTCGACGCCCTGACGCGCATCAGCATGCAGCAATTGTTGACCCGCGTCTGGCGCGAGCTTGGCTTCACGGCCGTTCTGGTGACCCATGACGTCACGGAAGCCGTGCATCTGGCGGACCGGGTTATCGTGCTGGACGAGGGACGCATCAAGCTCGACCTCGCCATTCCCCAGGCTCATCCGCGCCGGCATGGGGATCCGGATCTCGCTGCGCTCGAAGGAAAATTGCTCTCCGCCATTCTCGGAGAAAGTTGAGCGTCAGCGAAGGGGCGAGGTCGAGCTGCCTTTTTGGCAGACACCCAGGCCGCAGCCTTCCACTTCCATGAAAACGACGCCGCCATCCTCGAAGGCGCGTCGGATCTGGGCAGCCGTCGCGCGGTGAACGTCGTGGCGGCTGCCTTCGTAGTCGCGGATCGTGCTGCGGGAAATTTCGGAACGCTCCGCGAGTTCGCTTTGCGTCCAATCGAGAAGCCCCCGTGCTGCGCGACAGAGCGCCGGCGTCAAAATGATCTGTTTTGCGTCTTGACCCATTTCACCAGGCTGCCCATATTGGTCAACATACGCCATATATGGCAGATTTTCAGGAGATTTCCAGAGGGAGCGCGGATGCCGCACGATACCCCATTGATTTCGACCATCGTCGGCGGTCTCGTGCTTGCATTCATATTCGGCGCTATCGCCAATCGGTTCCGTCTGCCGCCGCTGGTCGGCTATCTTTTCGCCGGCATCCTCGTCGGCCCTCATACCCCGGGTTATGTGGCCGACCAGAACCTTGCGCCGGAGCTTGCCGAGATCGGAGTCATCCTGCTGATGTTCGGCGTCGGCCTGCATTTTTCACTGAAGGATCTTCTGTCCGTACGCGGCGTCGCCGTACCGGGCGCCATCGTCCAGATCGGCTTTGCCACCTTGCTCGGCTGGGGCATGGGCGCGCTGATGGGCTGGCCGCTTGGAGGCAGCCTCGTTTTTGGCCTGGCGCTGTCGGTTGCCTCCACCGTCGTGCTGCTCAAGGCGCTGCAGGAAAGGCGTCTTGTCGAGACGGTGCGCGGCAAGATCGCGGTCGGCTGGCTGATCGTCGAAGACCTCGCCATGGTGCTGGCGCTGGTGTTGATCCCGGCACTCGCGAGCATCGGCGGCGAGGCGGCACATCCCGATCCGGTGGCGATCGCGGTTGCGGACCTTTTCGACATCGAACTCGGCGTTGCCGGTGTCATCGGCATTACTCTGTTGAAGGTCATGGCCTTTCTCGGGGTCATGCTGGTGATCGGCCGGCGCGTCATCCCCTGGATACTGCACCGCATCGCCCATAGCGGCTCACGCGAACTTTTCAGGCTCGGGGTCCTTGCGATCGCGCTCGGGGTCGCCTTCGGTGCCGCCAAGCTCTTCGGCGTATCGCTGGCGCTGGGTGCCTTTTTCGCCGGCATGATCCTTTCGGAAAGCGAGCTGTCGCACAGGGCGGCTCAGGAAACCCTGCCGCTGCGCGATGCTTTCGCCGTACTGTTCTTCGTCTCGGTCGGCATGCTCTTTGATCCGAACATCATCCTGTCGAACCCGCTGCCGGTGCTTGCGACCGTCTTCATCATCCTGATCGGCAAATCGATGGCTGCCTTCCTGATCGTGCTTGCATTCCGAATGACGGTACCGACGGCGCTGACCATTTCAGCCAGTCTGGCACAGATCGGCGAATTCTCCTTCATTCTCGCCGAACTCGGTGTGGGGTTGAACCTGCTCCCGCAAGAGGGCCGCGACCTGATCCTCGCCGGCGCGATCATTTCGATCATGCTCAATCCCGTGATGTTTTATCTCGGCGACAAGCTGATCCCGCGGCTGGAGGCGCGGCTGATCCGTGCGCCGGAAGGCGAGGGCGAGGCGGCGATTGCCACGCAGACCGGCGCCCATAGCGACGATGCCGTGCCCGGCCAGGAAACTCCGACGCCGAAGGAGACCGAGCCGGTGCTGACTACTGCCGGTGAGGAGGGCGAGGTGGCCGTGAGCCGGCTCATGGATCATGCGGTCGTGGTGGGCTACGGCCGGGTCGGCAGCATCGTGGTGGCCAACCTGAAATCCTCCGGCACACCGTTTCTGGTGATCGAGGATTCGGAAAACCGGGTTCAGGATCTCTTGAAGCAGGGGATCGAAGTCATCGTCGGCAATGCGGCTTCGCCCAAGGTGCTGGAGCTTGCCAATCTGGGAACGGCAAAGAGCCTCGTCGTGGCGATCCCGAACGCTTTCGAGGCCGGCAATGTGGTCATGCAGGCACGTGAGGTGAACCCTGCGCTTCTGATCCTGTGCCGCGCCAATTCCGACGCCGAGATCGAGCATCTGACCAAACTGGGCGCCGACAAGACGATTATGGGCGAGCGCGAAATCGCCTATGGCATGCTCGACGGCCTCGATCAGGTGCATTACCGCGCGGATGTGCTGGAAGAGGCGGAAGAAGCGCCGAAGCCGCAAGCGCCTGAGCCAACCGGGCTGACGGAGGTCGCGTCGGAGAGGCCACATGACGAGCCCGCGGCCCCCTCCGATGTCGAGCCGCCTGCGGAGCCGACTAAAGCCTGATCAGAATGGCTTGATCACGGCGAGCAACACGACCAGAACGACGGAAACCAGGATGATCGGCATGCCGACGCGCACGAACGCCGGCGGATCGAGTTTCGGGTCGGCCCGCATGCGGCGCATCCAGCCCTGCTGCATGCCGTGCAGGGCGGAAAGCATGACCACCAGGACCAGCTTGGCGTGCAGCCAGCCGTCGGAAAAGCCGACGTAACCGAAGATGAGCCAGAGGCCGAAGAGCCAGGCGCCCCCGAGGGCCGCCGTCGTCACTGTCCGGTCATATTTCCAGAGCGCTGCAATGACGCCGACGCGGATCGCGGGAGGCACCATGCCGATGACGAAGGCATTGATCAACATGCCGCCGATCAGAAGAAAGTCGGAGAGAATGTGCAATGCCTTGATGACGAAATACAGCATGGGGGGTCAACTCCAGATCATGGCTTCGGTAAAATTGAGTTCGGCGAAATCCTGCTTGCGCAACTTTTCCTCGTCGGCTGCGAAAAACTCGTCAAGCTGCGGGGGTGGGACGGAGGTTCCGGACAGCATCGCGTGAACCTGGCCGCGGTGATGGATCTGGTGCTGGAAGAGGTGCAGCAGCACCCGATCGGCGGTTTCCACCTGTACATGGTCGGCACGGGGAATGCGGACCTCCTGCATGACGGTTTCGGCAACCATCTCACGACAGTGGTCGATCAGCCGCCGATCGGCGGCATGCTGTTCGCGGTTAAGATCAGCAAAGTGCACGAAGGGTATCTCCGGCTCGAATGCTGCCGCGCCGATGCAATTGCCCTCCAGCGCACTGATGTAGAGCCAGTCGACCGTCAGGATGTGGTTGAGCGTATGGATGATCGACGGAAAGAAATTGGTGCGGGGTGCGGCCAGTTCCTCCGCCGAAAGCTTGCCGCATGCCCTTAGAAGCCGATGATTGGCCCAGGCATTGTTATAGGCCTGGGCAAGAAGATAGCGCTGTGGGGTCATCGAATCCTCCGTTGCGGAGGCGAAACTAGCCTTTCAGCCGCGCAATGACCAGATGGCCCGGCGACGGCTGTCCATCCTGCATGCGCACATTGATTTCGGAGATTTCCAGCACCTCAAACCCGGTGTCGGCAAGCCGCGATCGGACGTATGCTTCGCTATGGAGAAAACGCTGGTGCGGGCCGACTGCATAGGTACGGCCGTCGGCATCGGACAGGCTCTCCGACGAGAAGGCGAAAATGCCGCCTTTCAGCATATTTTCCGCCACGCCGAAGAACAGCGGCTCGAGCGCGCCGAGATAGGGAAGCACGTCCGTTGCGGTGACAAGGTCGAAAGGCTC
This sequence comes from Neorhizobium sp. R1-B, assembly GCF_004368875.1. NCBI lineage: Bacteria > Pseudomonadati > Pseudomonadota > Alphaproteobacteria > Hyphomicrobiales > Rhizobiaceae > Neorhizobium > Neorhizobium sp. R1-B. The sequence goes on along the minus strand of NZ_SOEM01000029.1, from coordinate 21,949 downwards.
GTCGTCATTGTCTTCCAGGAAATCTTCGACTTCCGCTACGTAAAGCGTTTCGTAAAGATCCTTTTCGTGGGCGATTTCAACCATGTTCTCGGAGATGTCGATACCGGTAATATCGTCAACCATGTCGCGCAGCGTGCCCCCCGTCAGCCCGGTGCCACAGCCAAGGTCGAGCATACGCTTGAAGTGCCCGAGCTTCAGCTCCTGGAACCGCTGGCGCACCATCACCGGCACGGCGTAGCCCAGTTGCTCTACAAGGATGTCCTCGAAACTTTCGGCATGTTGATCGAAGAGTGTTTCGACATAGGCATCCGGCGCCTTCGGTGGCGTCTCGCCGCGGCCCATTGCGGCGATCCGCACCGCGGCGCCGCCGTGATCCTCGGGATCGAGCGCCAGCACATCCTCGTATGCCTTGACCGCCGCATCGATCTCGCCGGCTTTCTCCAGCGCCAGAGCGCGATTATAGGCTTCCGCCAATGCTTCCTCGTCGATCTTCTTCATCACTCTGTCCTTTGTTTTGAGGCGCTTTAAGCCGGTGGCGCCCGTTTGTCCATCGCCGCGGAACGTGTCGGGCGCTGGCCCGTTGAGCAAAGGAGCAGAAATTTTTGCCTGGAGAAAGGATCATGGCCGGCGATCAGGGGCCGAACGTGCTGGAGCAGAATATCGAGCGACGGGCACCGTCGCTGCCGATCACATCCGCCGAAAAGGCCAATATGATCATCCACTATTACCGCGGCGAGATGGGGCGGATGGCCGGTTGGCGCGACCGCATCGACCGCACGTCCAACTGGGCCATCACCATGGTCGCGGGTCTTCTCTCCGTATCGCTCTCGACGCCGACCTCGCACCATGGCGTCGTGCTGTTTGCCATGCTTCTCATCTCGCTGATGCTCTTGATCGAGGCGCGACGCTATCGCTTCTTCGATGTCTATCGCGCCAGAGTGCGCAAGCTGGAGCGGCATTATTTCGCCCAGGCGCTGGATCCGCAGGCCGATCTCAAGCCCGACTGGGCGGTCGGCATTGCCCGTAGCCTGCGCAATCCGAGCTTCCTCATCACCTATCGGGAGGCGCTGTTCAGGCGCATCCGGCGAAACTATGTCTGGATGTATGTCATCCTGCTGTTCGCCTGGCTGCTGAAGATCTCAACGCCGAAACTGCTTCCCAACGAGCCCAAGACGGATGTCGTCTTTTCGGTCGGCGAGGCCGTCAACAATGCGGCGCTCGGGCCGGCGCCGGGGTGGAGCGTGATAGCGGTGGTCGCGTTCTTTTATGCCGCAATCCTGTATGCCGCCATCCATCGAGAGCCAGATGACGGCGAATTCGCTCACGGCGAAGTGCATGTATGAGGCCGCCGGGTTCTCGCTAGTGGATGATGATCTCTCCCTTGACTGCGCGCCACTCGCTTGCCGATATCAGCTTCCGATGCACATAGCGGACGGAATGCAGAGGCCCGTCCAATTTTTCCTGCCAGAATTTCAGGAAACCCTTCATCTCCGGAAAATCCGGAGCAAGGTCGTAGTTCTGCCAGATATAGCTCTGCAACAGGGCCGGGTGATCGGGCAGGCGATAGAAGATCTGGGCCGTTGTCAGGCCGTATCCTTTCAGCATCATTTCCATCTCAGACATAGAGCAGTTCCCACTTATTCTTTTTCAGGAGGACGCTTTTCGCGTCACCCCGATATGGGAGCATGCCACGGTTAATCGAGGCTTTACAATTGAGCTATAAAGGTGCTTTCGTGAATTTTTTCAGTATGTTAGCAGCGAGATTCGTTGAGTGCTGCTACCGCTTCAGATGCCGGGTCAGGCGGGCTTCCAGGAAGGCCCATACGTGCCTGAGAGTTTCGACCATGGCGAGGTAGAAGATCGCCGCCCAGAGGTAGGCCTGATAGTCGAAGGTGCGGGAAAAGGCGTAGCGGGTCTCGCCCATCAGATCGTAGACCGTCACGATGGCGACGACTGCGGAGCCCTTCATCATCAGCACAAGTTCGTTGCCATAGGGCCGGAGCGCTACGATCAGTGCCTGCGGCAGGATGATCTTTGCGAAGGCAACCTGCTTGGAAAGGCCGAGTGCCGCGGCGCCCTCACGCTGACCGCGGGGAACGCTTTCGATCGCGCCGCGCAGGATTTCCGCCTGATAGGCGGCGGTGTTGAGCACGAAGGACAGGAGGCCGCAATACCAGGCATCCCTGAAGAACCACCAGAGGCCGGCGCTTTCCAACTGCGGCTTGAAGCTGCCGAGGCCGTAATAGATCAGGAAAAGCTGAGCAAGCAGCGGCGTGCTGCGGAACACATAGACATAGGCGTAGGCGATGCCGTTGAGCACGCGGTTTTTCGACATGCGTGCGAACGCGATCGGCACCGACAGCAGCGCCCCGAAGACGACGGCAAGACCGACGAGAGAGATCGTCGTCCAAAGGCCGTTTAGGTAGCGGGGGCCATAACGCAGGAATTTGTCCTGATCCCAGCCGTTGACAACCATGGCAACGAGCCCGGCGGCGAGCATTGCCCAGAGGATGAGGATGCCGATCGCGGCGATCCTGGCGCCGGTGATGGGACGAGCGGGCGCAAGCGGGGCCGGTTGCGGCGGGATGAGTTCCCTCACATAGCTCATCGGGCCGTCTCCGCCCGCTTTGCCCAGCGCTCGACGAAGCCGAGTCCGAAGGACGAGATCATCGCAAGGATCAGGTAAAGAAGACAGGCGATGAAATAGAAGAAGAAGGCTTCCTTGCTGACTCTCGCGGCGATGCCCGTCTGCCGCACGATGTCGGCAAGCCCGATGACCGAGACATAAGAGGTATCCTTCAGGAGGATCAGCCAGAGATTGGTGAGGCCGGGCAGGGCGATTCGGATGAGCTGCGGCAGGACGATCAGCCGCATGGTGCGTCCGCGATGCAGGCCGAGCGCATCGCCGGCCTCATATTGCCCGCGCGGGATTGCCCGGAAGGCCGAAAGCAACACTTCGGAGGAATAGGAGGAAAAGACCACCGCAAGCGCCACCATGCCGGCGAGGAAGGCGTTGATTTCGACGCGCCCCTCGTAGCCGAGCCAGGCGAGCACGGACTGGATCAGGATCTGCAGCCCGTAATAGACGATGAAGAGCGTCAGGAGTTCCGGCAGGCCGCGGAAGATCGTCGTGTAGATGCCGGTGGCGAGCCTCAGCAGCTTGTCCTCCGATTGCGCGGCGAGCGCGATCAGGAAGCCGAGAAAAAGCCCGACGGGTACCGTGGCGAGCGCCAGCGAAATGGTGACTTTGACGCCGAAGGCGATTTCGTCGCCCCAGCCCGCTTCGCCGCAGGCGACGAGGGTGCCGGAGCCGAACAGCGAGAAGATGCCGACAGGACCGCAAAGCGGATCGAGCGCGCCGAAGAGGGCGGAAAAGAATCCGCTCATAAAATCGTTTTCCCCTGCGGCTTCTGTCGTGCCGCTTGTTGTCTGAGCACCGGAGATGCTTCTGTTTCATTAAAAAGAAAAACGGCGGAAGGGCAAGCCTTCCGCCGGGTTCTGACGGACGATCCGGCGATTAGTTGCCGCCGTAGACGTCGAAGTCGAAATATTTGTCCTGGATCTGCTTGTATTTGCCGTTGGCGCGGATTGCAGCGATAGCGGCGGTGAACTTGTCGGCCAGTGCCTGTTCGCCCTTGCGCACGGCGACGCCGGCGCCTTCGCCGTTGATTTCCACGTCGACCGGAAGCGGCGCGAGAATCTTGCAGCACTTGCCGGCATCCGACTTCAGCCATTCCGAAAGCACGACGATATCGTCCACCACGCCATCGATGCGGCCGTTGGAAATGTCGAGCTTGTATTCGTCGGCGGTCGGATAAAGCTTCAGCTCGGAATCCGGCATGTGCTTTTCGGCATAGTTGGAGTGGGTCGTCGAGCCCTGGGCGCCGAGCGTCTTGCCCTTCAGCGACGCCGCCGAGGCGTCCTTGATCGGCGAATCCTTCGGCACGGCGATGGCCGGAGGCGTATTGTAATACTTCTTCGAGAAGGTGACCTGTTCCTTGCGTTCCGGCGTGATCGACATGGAGGCGACGATCGCGTCGAACTTCTTCGACTGCAGCGCCGGAATGATGCCGTCCCAGTCATTGGTGACGAAGGTGCAGGTGACTTTCATCTCCTCGCACAACGCCTTGGCGATATCGATATCGAAGCCGGTGAGCTGGCCGTTGGCTTCGAGGTTGTTGAAGGGCGGATAGGCGCCTTCCGTGCCGATCACGAGCTTTTCCTGGGCCATGGCCGAGCCGGCAAAAAGCGACAGCGCGGCGATCGAGGCGGCGGCGAAGAATCGGGTGGAGATATTCATGTGATCCTCTCTGTTGGCGGCCCGACGGCGTGTTCATCTTTTCTCGCCGCCAGGAAGCAGGGTGCAAGCCCTGTCTCAGCTTTTTAGATACCGGCTCGCGGGAAATTGCAACGGCATATTGCGTGCCTGCCACAGGCCGTTTGCGTGCGAGTCACGGGTGGTCCCCGCGGATGAACGGCATATTCACGCGACGTTCAGGCAGGCGGCGACACCCTCGGGGAACCATTTCGGCTGGAGAACATTCAGTCGCCGCGTAAGTCCGCCCAAGCCGGCAATAAAGGACGCGCATGAAAGGGATGATACCCGAGAAGAGGAAATGTCCATGTCACAGAAATTCAGACTGTTCGCCAGTGTTGCGGTGCCGTTCGTGTCGCTGCCGCTGATGATCCAGCCGGTCGCGGCCTTGCCGCTCAAGCCCTCGGCGGACGCGAGCCCGATGTCTGGTGTGATCCAGGTCCAGCAAGAGGATCCGTTGATACTGAAGAAGCGGAAGGCGCAGGACGAAGAGGGCGGTGCAGAACAGCAGAAGCCGCGCCGCGAGCAGAGCGGCGGTGCAGAACAGGGCGGCGGAGAACGTCGACAGGCTCCGCAGGCTCAGCAGGAAGAGCCGCCGCGGCGCCAGCGTCAGGCCGAACCGGAAGCTGCGCCCCGCGAAGCTCCGGCTGCCGAGGCGCCAGCCCGCGAACGGCCGCAGCGCCGCCAACAGCAGGCTGATGAAGGGCAGGGTGAAGGTGCGCGCCCGCCGCAGCGTCGCCAACAGCAACAGGCGGCTCCTGAGAGCGAGCAGCCTGCTGCGCGCGAGACCCAGCAGTTGCGTCCCCCGGTAGCGCCCGAAGGTAATGAACGTCCGCAGCGCCGCGACGCTCAAGACAAGAAGGCTGCTCCCGCGGAGAATCAGGCGGAAACGCCGAAGCCGCCGCGCGCCAAAGATCGCGCTGTGACCCCGCAAGCTCAGCCCGAGCGTCCGCCGCGTGGCGATGCGAAAGGCCAGACGCCCGCACCGGACAGCGGCACGGCACAGGATGCCCGCCCGCGCCAGCCGGCCACCGAAAGCCCGGCTGTCGGAACCCGGCAGACCCAGGATCCGCAGCTTCCCAGGCCGCCGGCGGAGGGTCAGGCAGCTCCTGCTCAACAGCAGCCGACCCAGGAGCAGCCCGCTCAATTAAGGGCTCAGCCACAGCCGGCGCAAACACCGGAGCAGGTCGATCGGGCTCGCCAGATTGCCCGAGATCCGGCTTCGGCCCGCGAAGGCGAACAGGTCACTCTGCCGGTCGAGAACGGCGCTGCAGTGCTCGACAGCGCCAAGGAGCGGCCGGCGCGTCCCCGCCGCGATGGCGACCGTCCGCGCCGCGATGCCACCCAACAAGCCGAACAGCAGCAGCTTGCCCCACCGAAGTCGGATGCCGAGGCGCAGGCCGGTGCGACGTTTACTCCTGAGCAGGAGGAGCAGGTCCGCGCGATAATCGAAGAACGCGGCGAACGGCTCGACGGTCGTCCCGAATTCGAGCGGCCGCAGGGATGGCGGTTCGGCGAAGAGGTCTCGCGCAGCAGGGATCGCGAACGGGATCGCGACGGTGCCCGCGTGATCATCTCGATCGACGACCAGAACTATGTCCGCCACGACGACAGCCGCCGTTTCTACGACCGGGACGGACGCCAGCCGGAATACGAACGGCTTCGTGACGGCCAGGTGCGCGAGGTCATCATACGCGATGACGGAACCAGGATCGTCACCATCCGCAACCGCTACGGCGAGATCGTCCGTCGGACCCGCGTTGTCCGGGGCGGCGACGAATACGTGCTGTACTACGCGCCGGAACTGGTGGAAGCGCGCCGTGGTCCCGACTATGTCTGGCGTGACCCGGGCGAGGATCTCCCGCCGATGCGGTTGACGGTGCCGATCGACAACTACATCATCGACACGTCGAGCGAACCGGACCGCGACTACTACGAGTTCCTGGAGCAGCCGCCGGTCGAACGTGTGGAACGCGTCTATACGCTGGACGAGGTCCGCTATTCCGCCCGCATTCGTGACAAGGTGCCGCGTATTGATCTCGATACCATCACCTTCGCCACGGGCAGCGCCGAAATCCCGATGAACCAGGCCAGCTCACTTCGCAAGGTTGCCGAGGCGATCAACAAGGTACTCGAGAAGGATCCGTCCGAAACCTTCCTGATCGAAGGCCATACGGATGCGGTCGGCGGCGACCAGGATAACCTCATCCTGTCCGACGAACGTGCCGAAAGCGTTGCCCGTGTGCTGACCGATGCCTTCGGTATCCCCCCGGAAAACCTGACGACGCAGGGCTACGGGGAACAGTATCTGAAGGTGAACACGGATGGACCGAACCAGGAAAATCGCCGGGTCACCGTCCGCCGCATCACCCCTCTGGTGAAGCCGGTCGCCTCGAACCGGTAACCGATGGTCCGAAACGAATGGAGCCGCCGGAGCGATCCGGCGGCTTTTTTTATTTGGCGGCAAGTCCGGTTATGCGCAGAATGAAGTCGGCGATGGCTGCCGTAGCGCCGAGATCGAAGACTGGCAGCGTCGTGTCGGCCACCGGATGGTCGGCGGCAATTGCGACGATGTGCGGATCGCCGGGAGAAAGCGGTTCCCGGCTTTTCGCCTCGAGACGCCGCAATTCGATCTTCGGCACGGGCTCACGCTTGTAACCCTCGATCAGCACGAGGTCGCAAGGCGCAAGACGACCCAGTATCTCCTCAAGGCTCGGCTCGCTCCCCTCGCGGAGTTCGTGCATGATCGCAAAGCGCTTGCCGGAGACGATCGCCACTTCGAGCGCGCCCGCCTCCCGATGACGGAAGGAATCGGCGCCCGGCTTGTCTATGTCGAAGTCGTGATGGGCATGCTTGATCGTTGAAATCCTGTAGCCGCGAGCGGTCAGTTCGCGAACCAGCCGCTCGGTCAGGCCCGTCTTGCCGGAATTCTTCCAGCCGGAAATACCGAAGACGCGGTGAGGGGTCATGCGAGCATTTCCGCAAAGCGTCGGGCCTCTTCGAGATCCTGCGGCGTGTTGATGTTGAAAAACGGGTCGAGCGGGCCGAAGTCCGTCTCGACCATCGGAAAATCGACCGTCACCAGCCGATGACGCTGGAGGAAAGCCTTGATCCGACGGTTCTCCGGGTTCGAAAGCCAATCTTCCAGATCGTCGGCGATGGCCAGCGGCCAGAGCCCGAATACCGGATGATCGCGCCCGCCGGAAGCCGTGATGACGATCGTCATCGCATCATCGGCTCCCGCCTGAAGGCGGGCGGCGAGGTCAGCCGGAAAGAAGGGGCTATCGGAGGGCACCGTCAGGAGATGCGTCGCGGGCAAACCGTGGTCGACGACATCGCGGAGTCCGGAGAGGACGCCGGCAAGCGGGCCGGCTTGGCTGCCCGTCAGGTCAGGCACGAGGCGCAGACCAAGCGGGTTGGGAAACCCCTTCGGGGCGTTAAGGATAAGCTCGCAAACCTGGGACTTGAGGCGCCGGACCGTGTGACCGAGGATGCTGTCGCCTCCGATCTTGAGAAATGCTTTGTCAGTTCCCATGCGGCTCGACTTGCCGCCTGCGAGGATCAGGCCGGGAGGTGCGCCGACGTGGCTCATCAGTCACCACCTCCGCTGACCAGGGCCCCTTCGCGGCGATCGACCTGCCGGACGTATTCCGTGGCGGCGACCGCCAAGAGCGTGGAGATCCCCATCACGGCAAGCACCGGCATGGCGCCGTCGGAGTCTTTCAGGACGGCTGCTGCAAGTGTCGACATCGCAGCCCCGCCGCCGACCGTGATCGCGCCGCCGAGGCCGGAGGCGGAGCCGGCCAGCCGCGGACGCACGCTCACCACCCCCGCATTGGAACTCGGCAGCGTCAGGCCGTTGCCGACGCCGGTGAGCGCCAGTGGAGCGAAGAAGGCCGTGGCGGATGCCACGCCGCCCAGCTGCAGGGCCGCGGCAATGCCGATGCCGATCATGCTGACGACGCTGCCGGAGAACATCATGGTCATGGTGCCGAAACGGCGCGTGTAGCGGCCGGAGATGAAGTTGCCGACCATGTAGCCGGCAGCGATCAGGAAGAACTGCACGCCGAGCATCGTGGGCGTCAGGTGATAGATCGCAGTGCCGATAAACGGTGCGCCGCCGAGAAAGGCGAAGAAAACGCCGGAGGAAAAGGTCGAGGTCAGCGTATAACCCCAGAAGCGGCGGGATCGCAGGAGGTCCGGCCAGCTGCGGAACTGCGCGGTAAAGCTCTCGGCAGGCGTCATGTTCGTTTCCCCGAGATCGGCGGAAACCAGCATGAGCGTCAGCAGCCCGAGCCCCAGCATCAATATGAAATTGGATTCCCAGCCGAACAGGTCGTTGAGCGTGCCACCGACGGTAGGGGCGACCATGGGTATCAGCGACATGCCCATGGTCACGTAGGCGATCATCGACGCGGCGCCTTCCATCGGCACCGTGTCGCGGATGATGGCGCGTGGCAGCACGAAGCCGGCGACGACCGCCGTCTGCAAGAGCCGGCCGATCATGAAGACCGTGACGGTCTGTGCAAAAAGACAGATCAGCGTACCGATCAGCAGGATGACGATGCTGCCGATCATCACTCGCCGACGGCCGAAGATGTCGGAAAGCGGGCCGAGCACCAGCTGCAGCAGCGCCGTTCCGGCGATGTAGCCGGAGACGGCGAACTGCATGACCGCGTAATCGGTGCCGAAATACGCTGCCATGGCGGAAAGCGAAGGAAGAATGATGTTGAGCGACAGGGCGCCGAGCCCCGCGCAGACGACCAGAGTCGTGATGTGCGGCGGGGTCCGTCTGTCCAGAAACCGGGTTTCCTGCACGTCGTCTCCTCTTCGAGCGGTCCGTTCCCGTCAGGGCGGCGGCGCGGCGGTTGCTTTTTCGGCCACAGAAACCTGCCGCTTTCGTTCGCGATAGAATGTATAGAGGCCGGAGCCGATGACGACGACCGCCCCGGTGAGCATGTAAATATTGGGCCGCTCTCCGAAAAAGAAGATCCCGATGGCAAGCGCCCAGAGCAGGCCGGTGTAGCGGAAGGGGGCGACGAATGAAATCTCGCCGCTGCGCATGGATTTGATGACCGTCTGGTAACCGGCAAAGACGAGAACCGAGGCAAGAGCCAGATAGGTGAATGCGCCGGCGCTGACTGGTTGCCACCCGCCCATGGGCACGATCAGCAGAGCCCCGATGACGGTATTGGCGAAAGAGGTGAAGAGCGTCACGCTGATGGTCGGTATGTCGGCTTTGAGCCGCCTCGTCGTCAGATCGCGACTGGCGGTGAAGAAGACGGCTGCGACGGCAAGCAGCGCCGCCGGCGTAAAACCTTCAGGACCCGGTCGGATGATGATGAGGACGCCGACAAAACCGACGGCAATCGCCGTCCAGCGCCTCCAGCCCACGGGCTCGCCGAGGAAAAGCGCCGCACCTAACGTTACGGCAAGCGGCAGCGACTGCATGATCGATGATGCGGCCGCAAATTCGATATGGGCGAGTGCCGAGAGGAAGGTGAGGGTGGCGCCCAGTTCGAAGAGCGTGCGCAGCAGCACGAGCGGGTGCGCGATGGCCTTGAACGACATCGTTACGCCGAGATAACGGGCAATTCCGTAGACGAGCAGCGTCGTCATGACCCCGCGCACGGTCATGATCTGGGGTATGCTGAGTTCCGAGGTAACGGCTTTGACCAGGGCGTCGTTGAAGGTGAAAGCGGCCATTGCGAGCGACATGAAGAGCGCGCCTCGCGAATTTTCCGACGATGCCATTGCCGATTCCTTCCGTAACCACGGTGTCTTAAAGCAATGGCTTACCCCTCGCCAGCCCGATCGCGTCCCGGGCGGTACTGTTTTGGCCGGTGCAGGAAAGCTTGCCCCGATAGGTGGGCGGATGTGGCAAAAGAGAGATATCGGGTTGTGAGTTAACCCTTGTTCAACTGAAAAGTCCGACTGTAGCGGCAATCATTCCCGCATGAGGCTGGAATCGTGCCGTTGCCGTTTCGCGAATGCCATGAACCGCGAACCCGGTACCTGATTGCAGTTGGGGAACACATGTCTTTCATCGATCGCCTTCTTCAGAGCCGCAGGATCGTCACCAAGGTTCTTCTGTTCGTCATACCGCTGATTCTGTTGATCGCCGGCGTCGGGCTTGCCGGTTATTACACAGCCAACATGCTCAACGGCCATATGACGGTCACGCGGGCGACGATCGAAAACATCGGCGATTTTGAGCATCTGCAGGCATCCCTGCAGGCCTTTACCGAGGCCCCGGACGAGGCGTCGCTGACAGCCTTGCGTGGAGGCATCGACCGGCAGAGCAAGGGCGTCGCCAATCTCGAGGCGCTCCTGGCGAACGAAGGCGACCGAAGCCGCGTCGCCGTGGTTGCCGCACTTGCCGGCAAGCTTTCCGCCAACACCGACACGCTCTGGGCCGTGGAGCAGAAGCGCAAGCAGAACGTGGCCGCCATCAACGAGATCCTGAATGGCGTGCGCGGCGCCGCAACGGGCGTCGACAAACAGGTCGAGGTGATCCAGAAACAGTTCGACGGCAAGGAGCGCTTCGCCAAGAAGCTGCTTTTCGAGGCTTTCGCCTACCGGTCGATCGCCCGCCGGCTGGAAAACCTGCGCACCGCCGTCAGGGCGGCCGACAGCGATGAGGGCACGGTCAAGGCCGGCTCTCTCTATGGCGAGACCTTGAAGAACGAGTTCGCCAAGATCGAGAGCATGTTGTCGTCCAACGGGCGCACGGCGATGCAGCCTATCCAGCAGGCGACCGACAGCTTCCTCGCAATCGTCAACGGAAGCCAGACCGCAACGGAAAAGGCTCAAGCCATGCGGGTCGCCGCAAGCGCCTTCATGAAACCGCAGGGCGACCTCAACGCGGATGTCACCAAGAAATCCGGCGACGCATCCGAGCGATTTGTCGAGCTTGAAGGCGAGATCGCCGCTCTAAAGAGCGTTCTCGAACAGATCGATCTGTCGCTCCAGCTGGCCAACGCCTTGCAGCTCCACACGGAGCGTTTCGTCACAAATCCCGGCAAGGAATCCCGCGCTCTCATCGCGTCCGATATCGAAGGCCTGCGCTCGACCAGCGCCAAGGTTTCCGACCTCAATCCGCGCAACGCGGCCACGCGGGATTTCGGCGCCACACTGGACAAGCTGCTGGGAACGCTGGGGCAGCGCGCCGACGAGATGCTTACGATCACGCAGGAATGGGCCGGCGCACGAGCCGCCGCGACCGAAACGCTGACCGCGGGCATGGCGGGCCTGAAGAATTTCGTCGCCCAGGCCCAGGAAGTCGGCAAGGAAGATAGCGAACGCTCCGCCCAGCTTTCCGTCATCGCCATGGTGGTCGGCACGGTGCTGGCGATCGCTGGCGGGCTGATGCTCGTGGAGACCCTGCGCGGGCCGCTGCGGCGCGTCACCGACATCATGAAGCGGCTGGCCGACGGGGACCTCGAAGTGAAGATCGAAGGCCGGGAGCGGGGCGACGAGATCGGCGACATGGTCCGCTCGGTCACCGTCTTCCGCGATGCCGCGCTTGAAAACGTCCGCCTCGAACAGGAAGCGGCTGCGGCCCGCGATCTTTCGACCGCGGAAGCCGAACGCCGCGCTTCCGATCGGGCCCGCATCGCGGCTGAGCAGCGGCAGGCCCTGAGTGCGCTTTCGGAGGCTTTGGGCCAGCTCGCCGAGGGCGACTTGGAACGCAGCATGGAAGAGAACCTGCCCGAAGATTTCGTGGAAATGGCGCGGACCTACAATCAGGCCGTCGAAGCGCTTCGGGCAACGCTTGCCGATGTCCGTTCCACCGCCGAGGATATCAACGGCGGCACGGGCAATCTTGCGGCCTCGGCGGATGATCTTGCCCGCCGCACCGAACAGCAGGCCGCGGCGTTGGAACAGAGTTCGCGTGCGCTGCGCCAGCTGAGCGACATCGTCAGGACAACGGCTGAAAGCGCCCGTCAGACCTCCGTTTCCGTCAACGAGACAGAGGAGTTCGCGGTGCGCTCCGGCGAGGTCGTGGCCCGCGCAGTCGACGCCATGGGCGAGATCAGCCGCTCGTCTGAAAAGATCGCCACGATCATCGGCGTGATCGACGAAATCGCCTTCCAGACCAATCTTCTGGCACTCAACGCAGGCGTCGAGGCCGCGCGGGCGGGCGAGGCGGGGCGTGGTTTTGCGGTGGTGGCTCAGGAAGTGCGCGAACTGGCGCAGCGTTGCGCCGGGGCCGCCCGCGAGATCAAGGGCCTGATCTCGGCAAGTTCCACGCAGGTCCAGAGCGGCGTGCATCTGGTTGAGGAAACCGGCACGGCGCTCACCGAGATCATCGGCCACATTACCGACGTCCGCAAGCTCGTGGCTCAGATTTCTGCAGCCACCGGCGAACAGTCGACCGGTATCAGCGAAGTGACAAGCGCCGTGCATGAAGTGGAACTGATCACCCAGCAAAATGCCGCCATGGTCGAGGAGAACAATGCCGAAATCCATGGCCTGCGCCAGCGCGTCGAGACGCTGTCGGAGAAGATCGAGCGCTTCAGGACCGGAGATGCAGGCCCGAAGTTTCATGCTGGCAACCATCACCACCGGGCAGACAATCGCCGCCGCGGTGCTGCCTGAACGCCTTTCGGTCGCTTAACCAAAAAAAGCCGGGGTCTCGAAGCCCCGGCTTTTTGCTGTCCTATAACGGGCAGAGAACGCGAGCTCAGCCCCCGGTAACGCTCATATGGCGGGCGACGGCGGGCCGGTTGTGCTGGCGGTCGATAATGAAGTCGTGGCCCTTGGGCTTGCGGGTGATGGCTTCGTCGATCGCCGCGGACAGATAGTCGTCGCTGTCGGAGGCGCGCAGCGCCGTGCGCAGGTCCGCCGCATCGTTCTGGCCGAGGCACATGTAGAGCGTGCCGGTGCAGGTCAGCCGCACGCGATTGCAGCTCTCGCAGAAATTATGCGTCATCGGCGTGATGAAGCCGAGCCGCCCGCCGGTCTCCTTGACCTCGACATATCGTGCAGGCCCGCCCGTCTTGTAGGGAATCTCGGTCAGCGTGAACTGTTCTTCGAGATCAGCGCGCAGCTTAGACAGCGGCAGATACCGGTCGGTCCGGTCTTCGTCGATCTCGCCCATCGGCATGGTTTCGATCACTGTGAGGTCCATGCCGCGGCCGTGGGCGAAGCGCAGCATGTCGGCGATTTCGAACTCGTTGAAATCCTTGAGTGCAACCGCATTGAGTTTGATCTTCAGGCCGGCCTTCTGGGCAGCTTCGATGCCCTCCATCACCTTGCTGAACTCGCCCCAGCGGGTGACCGCCTTGAATTTGACGGGATCGAGCGTGTCGAGAGAAACATTGATGCGCCGAACGCCGCAGTCGTACAATTCCTCCGCATGTCGGGCAAGCTGGGAGCCGTTGGTGGTGATCGTCAGCTCGTCCAGTTTGCCCGCATGGACTTGTGCGCCGAGCTCGCGGACGAGGAACATGATGTTCTTGCGCACCAGCGGCTCGCCGCCCGTCAGCCTGATCTTGCGCACGCCCTTGGCGATGAAGGCGGAACAGAGCCTGTTCAGCTCCTCGAGCGTCAGGAGGTCCTTCTTCGGCAGGAAGGTCATGTGCTCCGCCATGCAATAGGTGCAGCGGAAGTCGCAGCGGTCTGTGACGGAGACGCGCAGATAGGTGACCGCGCGCCCGAACGGATCGATCATCGGTGCCTTGTCGGCGACAACTGGCGCTGCGCCTCCGATCGGACCTGTGAAGCTGTTCACGCGATATCTCCCTTATCCCGGAAAGTGGGGACATCATGACATTTCGTCAAGTGTATGACACCAGGGCCGTCAAGAACAGATGGGCGGCGGAAAATCGCTTGCGGCCATCCGGCGAAGCTCATAATCCTCGGCGATCGTGACGATGCGGAGGTTTCACTATGAGCGATATCTGGCCGACCGAACTGAGGGTCTCCAAGGACCGCCGCACGCTCAATGTTACGTTCAGCGACGGTGCGGCCTTTGCGCTGGCTGCCGAAACCATGCGGGTTCTCTCGCCCTCCGCCGAGGTGCAGGGCCATGGTCCCGGCCAGAAGGTGACGGTGCCGGGCAAACGGTATGTCGGGATAAGGTCGATCACGCCGACCGGCAACTATGCAGTGCGAATCGGCTTCGACGACGGCCACGACAGCGGCATCTTCACCTGGACCTACCTGCGCGAGCTCGGGGAACGCGGCGCAGAACTCTTTGCCGACTACGAGCGGGAGCTTGCCGAAAAGGGCCTGAGCCGTGACCCGGGACATCGCTCGCGCTGAACCAGGCTCAGGCTGATTCGGTCTCGTCGACGACTTCTGCGTGCAAGGCGACAATGATCTTTTCCATCGATTCGGCCATCGCATGGCATTGCTCGATCGGCGTCGAGGATAGGGTGCGTTCGATCAGGCTCGTTTGAATGGCCATGGCTTCCTCTGCGACCGCCCGGCCTTCCTCCGTGAGGAAAAGCCGCAGAACGCGCTTGTCCCTGGTATCGCCGCGCCGCTCGATCAGCCCGCGCTTTTCCATCTGCGGCAGCGTCATGCTCATGTTCGAACGACCGACAAGCAGCTTTCGAGCCAGTTCCTGCTGCGAAATCCCCTCGAAACGATAGAGATTGACCAGAATGTCGAGATGCGGCGGCTTGATGTCGAGGTCCGCCAGTTCACGCGTCAGCACGGTTTGCATCAGCTGGCAGGCGCGCGCCACGGCGATCCAACTTCGAAAACGCGGATGATCCCAGAGCAGGGCTTGATTTTTGTTCATTGTTGTACTTTATTGTTCAATGTTGAACATTATTGGATTTTCCCACTATGCCATCCTTTGCACTTCAGGTCATCCGTTTCGCCTTCGCAGCTGGAGGAAGTGTCTTTCCTCGCCCCGCTGCCAAACTCGCATTTGGGTTGTTCTGCCGAACGCCGTCGCGACGCCCGAAGGGGGAAAAGGCCCGGGCCGCGCATGCGGAGGGGCGGCAACGGTTGGCGGCAGCGCAGACTGCGCCATTTGCGGTGGGGAAATCCAGAGTCATGGCCTATCGCTTCGGCGGTGCCGGGAGACCGGCCGCACGTCGGTACCTCGTCGTGCACGGCTGGGGTTCCAGTGCGGCCTATATCTCGGCCCTGCCGGCAGGGCTCGCCGAAACGGGTGCCGAAGTTGTGGTGCTGGACTTTCCCGGCCATGGACTGTCGGATGGCCGCAGTCTCAACATGCGTCAGGCTGTCGATGCGATCGTTGAGGCGGAGCGGCGCTTCGGTCGTTTCGATGCTGCAATCGGCCACTCGTTCGGGGGTGCGGCATTGATGCTGGCCGCAGGCGGAGTGATGAAGGAGGCGGGATCGATTTCCCCCGAAAAGCTCGCCGTCATCGGCTCGCCGAGCCATATCCACTGGCTGTTCGAGGAGTTCTCGCAGATGGTCGGGCTGCCGCCGCGCGTCAAGGCGCTGCTGGTCAGTCATGCCGAGCAGGTGGCAGGCACCTCCCTCGATGATTTCGACACGGTGGCAAGTGCGCGAAAGCTCGCAAAGCCGCTTCTGGTCGTTCATGCCGAAGAGGACAAGGAAGTTGCGGCCGATCATGCCCGCCGTTTCGAAGGCGTTGCGACGGCGCGGCTTCACTGGGCAAACGGACTGGGACACCGCCGGATCGTCAGCGACCCTGCGGTCATCGAGACGATCAAGTCCTTCCTCGCCGAAGATCATCGACCGGCGCAGGCCAGCTCCGGCAAGGACGCAGCCGCTTGATCGGATAAATCTGTCATCCTACTGTCGCCCTTGTCGGTTAAGAGCCGGCGCTGCATCGGGGACGGGACATGAGCATCATCACATCGGTCGAAGAACTGAAGGCCATCTACGAGGGCGTCTCGGAGGCTTCCATCGCCAAGGTCACGAAGGTTCTGACGCCGGAATACAGGCGGATGATCGAAACGTCTCCCTTCATGGCGCTTGCCACTGTCGGTCCGGAAGGTCTCGACTGTTCGCCGCGCGGCGACCTTGGGGGAGTGGTGCGGATAAGCGACGATGCGACGCTGTTATTGCCCGACTGGCGCGGCAACAATCGTATCGATTCGCTCCTCAACATCGTGCGCGATCCGCGCGTGGCGCTGATGTTCCTGGTGCCCGGATCGAATACCGCCATGCGCATCAACGGCCGTGCGGTCATTTCCGCTGAGCCGGAATTGCTCAAGAGTTTCGAAATGGATGGCAGGCATCCCCGCAGCGTCACGGTGATCACCATACATGAGGTCTATTTCCAGTGCGCCCGGGCGCTGATGCGGGCGGAATTGTGGAATCCGGAACGGTTTGTGGATCCAAAGAGCCTTCCGACGCCCGGGAACCTCCTGAAGGCTGCAAAGGCGGATTTCGACCAGGAAACCTACGATCGCGAATGGTCGGCACGCGCCGCCAGGACAATGTGGTAGGAAGCCCAATTCAGGCCCGAGGCCCGGCCTATTTCTTGTAGATCAGCCAGTTCTTGCCGGTGTAGTCCTTGTTCATGCCGTCTTCGAAGAAAACGGTGCGGTTACGCCCGCCGTTCTTGGCATGATAAAGGGCCGTATCCGAATTGGCGTAGAGCTCGCCCGGGTCATTTGCCTGCGAGGCCATGGCAAAACCGACGGAGATCGTGACGGGTCCGTAATCCACTCCGGAGCGTGAATTGCGGAAGGTGCGGGTTTCCAGGGCCCGCCGAACCCGCTCGCAGATGATCATCACCTCTTCCGCCGTATTCCCTTCGACGATCATGGCGAATTCCTCGCCGCCGGAACGGGCGACGAAGATGTCCTTGCGGACATTCGACCGGATGACGGAGGCGACGGTGGCAAGGATCTTGTCGCCCACCGGATGGCCGTAGCTGTCGTTGATCTTCTTGAAGTTGTCGATGTCGGCAAGCACCAGCGCCGTGACGGGGAGCACCGCGGAATTGTCGTAGGCCGACGCCAGGCGTTCGTCGAAGGCGCGGCGATTGGCGATGCGCGTCAGCGAATCCGTATTGGCGATGCGCTTGTATTCGTCGAGCTCCCGACGGACTTGCTCCATTTCCTGCGACCGTTGGGCGACGCCGCCGGCCGTCTTTTCTCCATGGGCGAGGGTCGTCCCGGTCGCTTCAGTGAGCAATGCAATCGCGCTCGTCAGGATTTCGGACGAAAGATTGTTTTTCGAGTTGATCCGCTGGGCGGTTTCGCCGAGCAGCTTGCTGTAGCTCTCCAGCGAATGCTGCTCCTGGCGCAGCAGACGCAACAGCGATTCCAGCTCCCCGAGGATCCTGTCATGAGCGTTTTCAACAACCGTGGTCTGGTCGGTTCCCAGATAACGCCGGGAGAGTTCATCCAGCTCTTCCTGGCTCGCGCGGCTTCCCAGCGCCGCCAGTTGCAAGGTCAGTTCGGGGTTCGAGCCGATATAGGCTTCATAGAAGAGCTGGTAGTTACGCGGAATCGGCGCCGCGCCCATGGAGCGCACCGCATAGATGATCTGGCTGACCAAATCGTTAGATTGCGCCTTCGGCGCCGTTGCCGTCGTCATCGACGATCCCCATACCCGCCCGGATTCGATAGATGAATAAGTATGCGAAAAATATTGGAAAAGAATTAAGGGGTCGTTTCGAAAGATTTATTCTCAAATACGGGTTCTGACCTTAAAACCGTTGATTTTCTTCAAGGATAACGCCGGTTTACTCCATTGCGCCCCCTGTTGAATTCTTTTTGAGAAATATGACTCATGGTCAGATATTAACATTTTCAACCCATTTAAAATATGACCCCGCCTTGTTCAGGGGCGGGGCCTTTGCCGGATCGTGAGAAAACAGGGGTTATTTCGGTCCGATCATGTTCTCCGGCCGGACATACTGGTCGAATTCTTCGTTGGTCAGGTATCCGCCGCCAACTGCTTCTTCGCGAAGAGTTGTACCGTTCTTGTGAGCGGTCTTGGCAATCTTGGCGCAGATATCATAGCCGAGCTTGGTATTGAGCGCGGTGACCAGCATCAACGAATTTTCGACGCCGCGCTTGATATTGTCCTCGCGGGCCTCGATGCCAACGACGCAATTGTCTGTGAACGAAACCGCGGCATCGCCGAGAAGCTGGACGGACTGCAAGAAGTTGTAGGCCATCATCGGGTTGAAGACGTTCAGCTCGAAATGGCCCTGGCTGCCGGCAAAAGTGATTGCCGCATGATTGCCGAAGATGTGGGCGCAGACCTGGGTCAGGGCCTCCGATTGCGTGGGATTGACCTTGCCGGGCATGATCGACGAACCGGGTTCGTTTTCGGGAAGGGCAAGTTCGCCGAGACCCGCACGGGGACCGGAGCCCAGGAACCGGATGTCGTTGGCGATCTTGAACAGCGCCGCCGCGGCGGCATTCACCGCGCCGTGGGCAAAAACCATAGCGTCATGCGCTGCGAGCGCCTCGAACTTGTTCGGCGCGGTGACGAAGGGCAGGCCGGTGATCTTGGCGATCTCGTCGGCGACCTTTTCGGCAAAGCCGACCGGGGCGTTGAGGCCGGTGCCGACAGCCGTTCCGCCCTGCGCCAGTTCGTAAAGGCCCGGAAGAGAAATCTCGATGCGCTTGATGGCCGACGCCACCTGCGCCGCATAGCCGGAGAATTCCTGTCCAAGGGTCAGCGGCGTGGCGTCCTGAGTATGTGTGCGGCCGATCTTGATGATATGCGCAAAGGCTTTGACCTTCGCTTCCAGGGCGGCATGCAAATGCTTCAGTGACGGAATGAGATGGCGGACGATCTGCTCGGCGCAGGCGATATGCATGGCCGTCGGATAGGTGTCGTTGGACGACTGGCTCATATTGACGTGGTCGTTCGGGTGCACCGGCTTTTTAGAACCCATGACGCCGCCGAGCATTTCGATCGCCCGATTGGAAATCACCTCATTGGCATTCATGTTGGACTGCGTGCCCGAGCCCGTCTGCCAGACGACCAGCGGGAAATGCTCGTTGAGCTTTCCGTCGATGACTTCCTGCGCGGCTTCGACGATCACCTGGCCGATCGCGGCATCGAGCCCGCCGAGTTGCATGTTGGCGCGAGCTGCCGCCTGCTTGACGATTCCGAGCGCGCGCACGACGGCAAGCGGCTGCTTTTCCCAGCCGATCTTGAAATTGCCCAGCGAGCGTTGCGCCTGAGCGCCCCAATAACGGTCGCTTGCCACTTCGATCGGGCCAAACGTGTCGGTTTCGGTGCGTGTCGCTGCCATCTTCGCTGCCTCTGTTATTCGTGGTCCATGCCGGCTCCGGCTGATCAACAACGCGTTATAGCGCGCATAGGCCGGACGGCCGGCATTACTATACGATTGCGGCGGGTCCGCAAGCGGGCGGACCGGGCTTTTTGCTAGACTTTCGGCGTGCCTTTTATGACACGGGAGACGGAATTGTGATACCGATATAGTCTGTAACGCGCTGGGAAACGGAAAGACGTCAGTAAAAAATTAACCAATAGTTTCTTAACCTTCTGCAGGTGCGCCGGCACTTTGTCCGGCGCCGGGGATCCGGCCGGACCGGCCGGGCGTTTCTTTCCATCCCTTACGCGATCGGCTAGATGGCGTGGTATATATTCAAGGCCCGCAAACGCAGGCGCGGGATGCACGTGACGGGGACGACATTGCAGCACAGACATAAAAAAATTTCGATCGCACTGGCCCTCACGTCAGGCATTTCGATCTTCGCAGGGATGACCGTTCCCGCTCAGGCCCTGACGCTCATGGACATCCTGCGTGGCGGCCCAGGTGCGAACAGGGCAGGCCAGGCGGACAACGGGTTGCCCGGCGTGGCCGGCGGGCGCTCGGCGATGCCGAGCGAGAGATCGCTTGCCGATCCGGAGCCGCTGCCGAAGGTGTCCGGACCCCGCTACTACACCTACAAACCCGATGCCGAACGCCCCGTGAAGACCGCAGGTTTTGCGGCCGCCTCCGCGGCTGACGCTTCGCACCTGCTGATCGAGGCAAAAATCTCCGCGCCAGCGGATATCGCCGCTGCCTTGGAGGCGTTCTATGGCAAGACCGCCCAGCCTATCTGGATATCCGACGGCGACATCAACGAGAAGGCGAAGAGCGTTCTGGCTCTTTTCGAACGGGCAGCCGACTACGGTTTGGAGCCCGCCGACTATCTTCTGTCTGCACCTGCCCTGACGACGGCAAGCGTTGTCGAGCCGACGGCTTCCGGTTCGCCGGTCGTGGCTTCCGATGCTGCACCCGCTTCGCCTGCCGATGGCCATGACCGCGCGCTGATGCAATTCGAGCTGGCGCTGTCCGAAAAGGTGCTGATCTTTGCCCAGGATATGCTGCGCGGCCGCATCGATCCCAACCGGGTTTCCGGCTATCACGACTTCAAGCGCAAGGACGTCAACCTGGCGCTCGTGCTGCCCTTTGCGGAGAAGGGATCGGACGCCGCTGCTTACCTGGAAGGGCTGGCGCCGCAGAGCGCGCATTTCCAGGCGCTGAAGGCCGAGCTTGCGAAATTGCGTGCAGAAGCGACCGACAACGGGCCGCAGGTCTCGCTGCCCGACAATCTTCTGCTGAAGCCGGGCAAGAGCAGCCCGGATATGGCCGGCATCATCGCCGCAATCCAGCATACGGGCTCGGACGCCCTGAAGACCAAACACGCCGCGACGCTTGCTTCCTATCAGCAGACGCCTGAATACACGCCGGAACTCGTCGAGGTTGTGAAGACCTTCCAGGCGGAGGCGGGGCTGAAGCCGGACGGCGTCATCGGTGCCGCCACCATCCGCAAGATGGTCGGCCATACGTCCAAGGACCGGATCGGCAAGGTTGTCATCGCCATGGAACAGGCGCGCTGGCTGCCGAACGATCTCGGGCAGCGCTATGTCTTCATCAACCAGCCTGCCTTCCAGGTCTATTATCATGACCATGGCGTGGAGCAGTTCTCCATGCGCGTGGTCGTCGGCTCCAGGTCCAACCAGACCTATTTCTTCCAGGACCAGATCGAGACGGTCGAATTCAATCCCTATTGGGGCGTGCCGCAGTCGATCATCATCAACGAAATGCTGCCGCATCTGCGCCAGGATCCGAGCTATCTCGACCGGCTCGGCTACGAGGTCTCGGTCAACGGCCGGGCGGTCTCTTCGAGCAACGTCGATTGGTACGGCTCCACCCAGAATGTCTCCGTGCGTCAGCCGCCGTCCGGCGATAATGCGCTCGGCGACCTGAAGATCCTCTTCCCGAACAGCCATGCGATCTACATGCATGACACGCCCTCGAAGAGCTTCTTCCAGCGGGATATGCGCGCCCTCAGCCATGGCTGCGTCCGCCTTGCGGAGCCACGCAAGATGGCCGCTGCCGTGATGGGCACCACGATCGAGGACATCAACGGGCGGATCGCGGCCGGCGAGAATGTTGCCGCCAAGGTCCCGGCCAAGATCCCGGTCTACGTCTCCTATTTCACCGCCTGGCCGAACAAGGACGGCAAGGTGGAGTTCTTCGACGACGTCTATGGTCGCGACGAGGCCATGCTGAAGGCGTTTGCGGCGACCACCAGGGTTCGCGCGGCGCAAATCTGACCCAAGGCCTTTAAAAGGATTAAAAAGGGGCGGCGGCGAGCCGCCCTTATACATTGAGAGGCCGGAGCGTCTGTTATGATGCTCCGGCCTCGTTTGTCATTGGGGTGATCGCAACACCGCAATGGCTGAGGGCAA
>NZ_SOEM01000028.1:0-45710 GCF_004368875.1 Neorhizobium sp. R1-B | reverse complement strand
CCTCTTCTGGGCACCATTCCATTTTTCAAGCATTGTTTTTGCTTGGCTTTTTCTCCCTTTTTGTCCCACTTTTTACGACCCCTTCGGGTGTGGGACAATTTTCATTGCTAGTTTGTTCTGACCGAAGTTTATGGATGGCGCCGGCCGCGAGCTTTTTCCGGTTAGCCTGCTTCGTATAGAGCGTGGTCTGCTTCTTCGTCGTCCATCCGAAGATCGCCATCAGTTCATCGTCAGTCGCACCGTTCTCCGCCGCGATCGTCGCTCCTGCTTTCCGCAGTCCGTGGGTAGAGCAATGGAACAGCCCCGCATCGTCGCACCAGTCGCGCATCTTGTTCCCGAGTCCATTGACGGTGAACGGTTTGCCGTACTCTGTGACGAGATAGGTCATCTGTTTGGCAGGCTGATCATCAAGCCTCTTCTGCAATTCCGGGAGGATTGGGATTTGCACGGTTACGCCGCTTGACTTCGAGGTCTTCCCTGGCCGAATCGTCAGCCAACCATCGCGAACGTGCTGGCGACCCATGATGGCAAGCTCCTGAAGGCGCAGGCCGGTAAAAAGGGCCATACTCAGCATCAAGTGCGCCTTGGTTCCTGGCGGATGCTTTGCCTCAAACTGCTTCACCTCGTCGACGGTCCAGGTATGGAAACCGGTTCCCCCGCCAACCTTTTTGATGCGCAGGGCCGGATTGATCTTCACCAGGTCATTTTCGATTGCCCATCCGAACATTGCCGAAATGTACTTCACGAGATTGTCCTGAGCCCCGGCTGTCTGCGCCAGCTCGTCGCGGATCTCCAGAATGTGCTTCCGCTCGATCTTGTCGACCGGCAGATCTCCCCGCCTATTCTTCTTTTTTGGGGTCAGGCTATCACAAACTTTTTCGAGAAGGCGTGCACGACGGGCGAGCTGATCCGGCGCCATCGTATTGCCAGCCCGCGCCTTGTACTTCAGTACCAACCAGTCAAGAGTTCCCTCGTTCGGAGCGCGGATCAAGGGCTCCGGCTTGGGCTTCTCTCCGGGCCTCAGATACGGGACGCCCAACCGTGCGCAGGCAACTTCATTTTCGAAGGCCACGCTTCCCGGCTCCTCAGTTAGGCGGACCTTTGGGCGGCCGGGAGCACGAAAATAGAAACGCGGCTCCTTCGTTCGCCAATCGCGATCGAGCGTCACGCCTTTGGGAAGCTTCGGATACATCTTGCTCATCAGTCCCAAGGATTGTCTTCGGAGGCGCGAGCGTCAAGTGCCAGATCTTCGCCGCCTTTATGAGGAAGCTTCCTAAATGCCTCAACTAGCTCCCCAACGTCATAAACTTGCCGTTCGCCAATCATGCGAGGCTTCGGCATGGTGCCGGCAGTCACCGCTTTGTCGAACAGCGATGTGCTGATACCGACTAGGGCGGCTGCCTGTTCCCGGTTAATGCCAAGTGGCGGAAGAGAGGTGGGGAGGATTTCGACGCGCAGCGGTTTCAATCTTCAAACCTCCTCACAAGCCATCGCCGCTTTGCGCGCTTCCCACTGGCGCAGGATATTGCGCTTGCGGGTGACGAGCTGCAGGTGCTCTGGATCGGGACGAACGCAGAGACGGTTGCGGCAGTAGTGGTCGATTTCTTTTTTCCCCGGAATGTAGCCGTGCTCGTTGGTCCACATGACCAGGTGCACCGCTACGGTCTGCCCCCCCGAGGGACATGCGAGGGTAACCGGCTCCACGACCCGTCGCGCCAGACGTTGGGCCTGTCCAGATCCAGCAGCCGGTCTGCTCGTCGATCCGGACGCGCGTCATGATCTTTTCGCGGATGCTGTCGCGTCTGGTCATTTGCGACCCACCTCCCGCGTCGAGGGTGATGGGTATGGCCCGAGGCTCATCACGACATAACCGTCGGGCAATCCAAACCCCTCGGTCAGCATATGCTTCACAAGCCGGTTCATGACGCGGCCGGTGTAGATGTCTTTGTCGGGCTGATACTCTTGCAGGTGCAGCGTATCACCAACGCGGAAGTCGCGGTCGTTGAGGCGATATTCGAAAGTCTTGTCGCCGATCGACAGCTCTTCGAATTGCTTTGGCCAGACTTTGAGGGTGTGAACCTTCATGCTGCGACCCTCACGGTTGCGGTTTGACAGAACTTTTTGAAGCTGAGATCGGCGAAGCAATCGGAGATATCGAGCCAAAGGCTGTATCGAGCTTTCGACGCGCTCTCAGCGACCACCGGCTGAGTGTGGCCGTCGAAAGTCACGTTGAAGATGCGGTGTCTGTCCCCGATAGCCTTCAGATGCTGCTTGAGAGCCTGCCGGCCTTCGGCGGTAACGTGGTAAAACGCCATGCCACCCGGTGCGCCTTTGCCGTTCCGGCTCCAGAACGGAGAGGCGTCGAATTCCTTCGCGGTCTTGCTGTCAGCATTGACGGCGAAATGGTTTCGGTAGGTTTCGATCAGAGGATCGACTGGACGGCCGAGCGCGTGGTCGATCTGATCCATCGCCTTGTCTTTGAGGTATCGGTTGACCTGCCGGCTCATTCGGACGCCTCCGATGCGAGGGTATCGAAGACAGCTTGCAGGCCAGCTTTTGTGGCAATCAGGCCGATGTTCTCCTGAGGAATGCCAGCCTCGTCGTTGAGCCAGCGGTCAAAGACAGCGCGGAAGGCTGCCTTGTACGTTGTCGCCAATTCGTCGGTGACCATCATATGAGTAACAGGCGCTGGTGCATGAAGCTCCGCCTCCCGGCGCTTGTTCTCAGTGCTGAATTCCTCGGATGCGTCTAGGAACTCATCATGCGCCGTCTTTTGATGTTGGGGCGGTGGGCTGGAACGAAGAATATCGGCAACTGCGAGGGCGATATGCTCGGCAACCTCCATCGTGCAGGGGTAGGTCGTCTCCTCCTCTGCCTTTCGTGCCAACTGGTCTACGAAATCATGAGAGAGCGTCCACCCGCCGAGCTTTTCTATGTCGCTAGCAGGCGGCAGACCCGCCCCATGCGTCGAGGGTGCGGGCGCTGGTGAGACGATGACCAACTCTAGTTCGCTCAAATGGTCGCGGATGTGCTGGGCAAGAATATCCTGAGAGTGGGTAAGGCCCTTCACGCGCTTGCCGTCCACGATCGGCCCTTCCGGGTACTGATCTTCGGCAATCTGCACATTGATTTCGAGTTGATGCCTGATTTTTGCGATGATCTCGCTAACCCGCAAATGCGTCGAGGGTGATGGGGCCCGCACATCCCAGCACAAGCAGTCATTCGGATGACGCGGGCAACGCTCCTCAGGATCGTCAAAGCCTTCGCAGTCATCGACGCTCTTCATGAGGGGGATGAAATGAGTAGCACCATGCGCACCGCAATGAACGCACTCGCTCTGCACCCAATGCCGATTGCGGACAGACTTCCAAATGTGCTTGCCAAGTTTGCAACGGATGGTCTGAAACAGGCTCATGCGGACCTCCTGTCGCGGTAGTCCCGCCACCTGATGTATTCCATGAAGGTCATGGAGCCGTCGTATGCGAGAAAGTCGATGTACCTCTGTTTGCTGCGTGAGAGCTTCGGAGGCGCTGGGCTTTCCGCCACGGCGGCGCGCTTGCCTTCTTCGGTAACGGTGAAGGCGTCACTGCCGCCGAACAGCTCGACGGCCTGGAAGCGCTTCATGTAGCCGAGCGCGACGAGCTCCATGCAGATCGGATGATCGATGCTGCCTTCGCCGGTGACAAACCTGTTACGGTAGAACGTGCCGCGTCCGTACTGGTCGAGCCCAAGCGAGTGCTGGAGAATGTGGAGCTGCTTAGCGTCCATCCGTCGAGCCCTCCGATGCGAGGGCGGCGCGGGAGGCCCATAGCGCGCCAGCCTCAAATGCCGCCTCGATGATCCCGCCGCTATGCTCGATGCCCTGTTCGGCAACGTAGGCATCAGCGGCACCCCGCATTTGATGAACGGGCGGTGGGGTGGACAATGGTCGATCGACCTTCGCCATGCTGTCCGTCGCCTTGCCGCCGGCGGCGATATGTTCGTCGTACCAGGCGCGGCACTGCTCTGGCGTCAGAGGGTCGCCATCCGCGTTCACAAACCCTTCTGGCTCGTCCAGAAGGGCCTGATAAGTCGGCGCGCAATCGCTGCAGAGACTAGTTTCCGGTCCCCAGAGATATGGCTCGCCCTCCTGGATGTGTTTGCCGCAAGCCTCGCATATCGCAATGGCGGTATCTTCTGCGGAAAGATTTTGATGCTGAGTTGGCAGCGAGGATGACAAAGCAAGCTCGGCACGTTTTCTCCAGGTCAGCCGCTCGCGGTTCGTCTTCTGCCAACCGGCAGCCGCGACATCCAGCATCTGGTTTTCGTCATCCCATCGCCAACCTTCCTGCTCTGCCAACGAGCGGGCCAACGCTTCCACTGCTTCACTCATGCCGTGAGCCTCCATGCCTCGAAGCGGCCTCGCAGGTCGTTCCACGCTCTGGCGGCTTCTGGCTTTGTGTTGAGTTCAGATCTGGATTTGATGCCGAGAATCTTTCTGACTCCGGCGGCCACCCGTTCGCGGTCGGCTGTGTCGAGACCGTAAACGTCGGCAAGGTAGCGCTTGAACACCGAGTCATCGCAGTAGCGGGCGCATTCCTTCGCGAGATCCGGACGTTCGCTTGTCAGCTGATGGCGTAGCTCTCGATTGTCTCTGGTTGCCCTGTCGAACATCGCAATCAGAAAGGTGACGTCGTCATAAACATCCGTGAAAAACGTGCGGTATGGATGTGGGCACGAGGTTGAGAACGAGAACAGGCGCGCACCATCCGCCGCGTCCATGTGTGCGCCGCTTTCATCGTCGACCCTCATAGCAGCGTGCGGCACGGATCTGTGGCGGGCACGGACAAGAGCAAGGCGGTCGATTTCCTCTCGCGTCGCCATCTCACTGGTCCATCCAGCGCCGCCACATGAGCGGCTTTTGATCTGAGGGGATGCGGTGTTTTCCACGCGCGAGCGGATGTTTCGGAAAACCGTCCTTGGTCAGGCCAAGGCAGACGAGATCGACCATCGCGGTTTTGGCGCGCCTGCAGAACTCTTCGTCCTGCCGGTTCCAATGGGCGCCGTCGTTTCCCCATGCAGCAAGGACAGGCGTCGAGGTGTGGCGCGCGGCCGACAGCACCTGCTCAAGATGCAGATTATTGTCCAATCCGTGCGGCCACGCGTTTCGCTTTAGATCCTGCGGGGACGAGGTGCGTAGGGCAAAGAGGTTAATGACGACGATCCCGCCATATCCCCATGCCTTACCGAACTTCATCAGGGTAAGGATCGTCGGATCGTCCTTATCCGCGTCGGCCGTCGACGGATTTAGCATGCAAACTGGAAGCATCACGCCGGTCAGATCCCATTGACGGGTCAGCCGGTATCGATACAGGCCGTTATCCGAGAACAGAGCCGTGCGGCGTATTCTTGCCGGTTCCTGTACTGCATTTCCCTGAAGGTCGAAGATCGTCATTGATCGACCCCCCTCGCGTTCATAGGCGCAATCGCAAACATGTCGTCGATATCCGCGGTGGGGCGGAATACGGTATTTCCGCCCGACGTCAGGCCAAGCCTAACGTCTTGCGTGGCCACACTGTCTAGGACGCCGTCTATGAGCTTCGCATTCAAGCCGATCGAAAAGTCGCTGGTCCCCTCGAAATCTACCGGCACATGCTCCACAGCAGATTCGCCCTGCGAATTAACCAGCTCCAGACGCAGGCCGCCCGATTGCAAAGAGACACGCACGCCCTCTTTCATGTAGTCGCCGGCGACCAGAAGGATGCGACGGACGGACGACTTGAGCGCGTCGACAGAGGCGATGATCTGATAGTCTGGTTCCTTTGGAAGGGTTTCGAATATCTTCACCGGAAACTCGCCATCGATCAGGCGAGAGAAAATTGACACGTTGCCGCAGCTCACGCGCATCAGATGATCGGAGACCATCATTGTTGCGACGGACTTTTCGTCCGAGAACAGCTTGCGCATCGTCTGCGCCAGCTTGCCCGGAATGATGACGGGATCGAAGCGGGCGGGGGACTGAGTGCGCAGCCTGATAATGCCAAGTGTTCGAGTGTTCGTAGCCGCGACAAGCAGCCGATCGCCATTCTCCTCTGGCGCGAGGTATATCCCCAATGTGTACGGACGGCCTGTGTCTGCCTTGTCGACCGCAAAGAGAACCTTCCCGATCGCACTTATGAACGGCGACACATCCAGTCCGAATTGGTCGCCATCAAGTTGGCTTGAGATCGATGGGAAGTCGGCTTCTGGGAGGCTCAGGAGCGTAAACTTTGAGGCCTTGGTGCGGATGGCAATCTGTCCACCGAAGCGACCTGGCAGAAACTCAATCTCCGCCGCCTCAGGAAGGCTCTTTACCAAACCCAAAAGATCTGAGGCGGCAAGAGCGATCCCGGAGGAATGGCTAGTATCAAGCAATTCGCAGACAGCCTCGATCTCAATGTTCAGATCGGTCCCCCGCAACCGTAGTTGATCGCCTTCGGGGCGCAACAAGACGTGCGAGAGAATGGGGATCGTGGCGCTACGGTCTGCTCCCGCGCATGCCGCATCCAGCGCCGGCAGAAGCTGTGAACGATGAACACGGAAAAGCGCTGCGTCAGCCACGGCTCTTACTCCGCGTCTCGCACTTCCGGGCCAGGTTGAGTTCCGAGACAGGGGGGCGCAAACCACACGAGTCCCCGAACTCCTGATAAAGGATCTCCATCACTTCTCGGGTTGGTTCGCCGTCCGCAAGGGCGCGGAAGGCGCGCCGAACAGCGTCTGCATGGGCGGGTTCGCGACGCGAAAGAACGGTCTCATGACCGAAAAGGTCAACGTGCAATTGGGGCATGGCGTTTTACCTCTCCGATAAATTCAACCTTGGTGATCCTCGACGAATGACGTCTGCGGACGTGCTGGCGCGCATCCTCCTCCGTTGCGGCCTGAACGTCGAACTTCAGGCCTCCGGGGCAATGCAGCCGAAACTGGAACATGGGAGTTTTCGGCGCTTCACGCGCGGGGGCGGGAGCGCCAGCCGCAGGACGCGAGCTGTGCAGCAGGAACTTAACCACGGGCCGCCTCCCGCTTTTCGATGCGCGCCAGAAGCGCGCGCCGTAGTTCCATGTCGGCATTCAGGCAGCCACGCAAGTTCAGCGCGTAGAAGAGCGCGGTCTCCAATTCCTCCGTTCCACGTTCGGCGCTCAGTTCCGATATGGAAGCGGCGTCATCCGCACCGAAGTGCCGCAAGGCCCGCCGAAGGCTGATTTGCACCTCCTGAACTTCCCGCTGAAGATGGGCCGATGTCGACGGCGGAAGCGCCTCGACGACGCGAAGGGCCGGCCGGACCGGCAGCCTGATCAGCCGTCCCATCAGAGCGCACCCAACATCAGGCCGAGCGAAAAGCCCGTCACGAAAAACAGCAGAAGCCCGGTCATCGCGTCGAAAACCGGTCCGCGAGCCTCGGTAAGCTGCTTCCTGAACGTGCCGAGATCCTTGCGTGGGACATCCGGCGTCATCGGGGTAATCTGGATCATGGCAGGCAACTCCTCGAAAGATCCGTTTCGGATGCCGCACCGCCGCAGTGCGGGCACCGAAGCGGATCAGGCAGCGAGGCCGCGCTCCATGCGGGCGAACAGGACGCCAGCGTCCTGGCCGTATCTGGTGATCTGCTCGTCGGTAAAGCCTTCCTTGCGGAAGTCTTCGCGCGTCAGGCTGTAGCCGCGATCACGCTGGATAGATGCCATCTCGAAGGCGACATCACGAAGGCTGACGGGATTGTAGGGTTGCGTCTGCATATCTCTCTCCATCTTTCCCGCCGGACCGGCGCAGGATGCGACCTGCGCCGGTCCCTCTCGTGCGGGGTTGGGGTATGTCGGACCAACTATCAGGTCCGATGGAGAAAAACTTAAGTCACACTAAAGTTCACGTCAAGCGTGAAATTTTAGTGCAGCTAAAAATATGAATTTCCGCGTACTGCGGGCGGACTGTCACGCCGGGAGGTATGCAGAGTCATTTGTTCTTGTAATGTTCGATATTTTGAGTCATGTAAGCCTCTGGTAACCTGCGTTAACCGGGAGGTCTTATATGGCCATCATTCACCGCATCCAGCCAAAGTACCGCAACCGTAAAGAAGAAATTGTTGCGGATCTGTTGTATGGCACGAGCGGGGTGACAGAGAATGAGATGGAGGCGGTGATCAAACGCAAGACCGCCGAGATCTCGATAGCGATGGCTGTGCTACATGGCGGCGATTGGCGCGTCCAAATCGACCACGAGGAAGGCTTTGTCCATATTACTCGGCGTCTTCAATGTAGCCCGAAATAAGCTTCCATATTGGATTAATCGCCGTAGGCGGCAGCCCTTCTATCCTGCTGAGCAGCTCTTTAACCGCAACTTCTCCGCTGACCCTGGTTTGATCTCCGAGTGGTAGCAGTAGGTCCACTGGCCGACATTTGAGCGCATCCGCCACTGCAGCAAGGGTTTTGTCCGAAAATCCGTTTCGCCCTGTTTCGAGATTGCTTATCGTTGCCGGAGATACTCCAACACGTTCGGCAAGCGTCTCTTGACTCATGTTCAACTTTTTGCGGCGCTCCTTGATGAAGAGCGGGATCGCGAGCGCGGTATCTTTCGTCATGCGCGCACATTCCTAACTTTCACGACGCTGCACCATCCAACCTCACTAAAACTTAGCTTGACTAAAATTTTTAGTGACACTAATTTCCCGCCATGGACGATTTGCTTAAATGGCTGGACGAAGAGAGAGGGCGTCGAGTTCTGCTTGCTGCAGAGTTGGACATAGACCCCTCCGCAATATCCCAATGGAAATCTATCCCCCCAGGAAGAGTGCTGGCGATCGAACGCCACACTTGCATTTCGAGACATAAGCTTCGACCAGACCTTTACGGACCCATGCCGGAGGCCGCCGAATGACGCGCCTCCTTCACGATGTTCCCCCGGCGGTGGCATCTCCTCCCTTGCCATGGCCGAACCCCGCGCAGCGCCCGTCGCGCCGCGCGGCAACTGGAGCCGGGGCTGCGATGGCACGACGCGCCCCGGCTCCGTTTTCTTGTCCCTATTCTGCCTATCCATGCGGTCCCCCTTGATCTGACAGGCGGACCCTAGGCGGACCCCGCCGCCGCTTCATCGAATCCTTTCCGACAAAACTTTCCTTGACCGCAATCAGGGGTGATTTCGTGCGCACTATTTCCGAAGAAGAAATCCGCAGCCTGAAGGGTGCGACTGATTCCAGCTACAGGCTCGGCGGCGGGGTGAATAACTTCCCGCTGATGACTCGCGTCACCGTCTCGACGCTTTCGAAATATGCCTCCTTCAACGAGGAAAACCGCGAAGCGCTGATCCCCGTCGACGTTGCGATCGAGGCCGATCGAAAGGCGCAGAGCCCGGTCATCCTGTCTGCCATGGCGCATCTGCTCGGTTACCGCCTGGTGGCGGGCGAAGGCCGGGAGCGCCGGGCGATCACCCGAGAAAGTGGCACGCTCGTGTCGCTTGAGGTGATGGACGTGGTCCGGGCGATCCACGAGGCCTTGCAGGACGGCAAGCTGGATGCGGCCGACAACAAGTCGATCGTCAAGGAATGCGACGAGGCGATCCGTCTGCTGCAGCAGATCCGCGACAGCGCGTCGGGAGGAGCCTGACTTATGGGTTTCAATCCTCTCGCGACCGCCCCCCCATCAAAGTGGCAGGCGCTACTGGTCAAACAGTCCCGTTTCGCCCGCGTGCTGGAACTGTGGCATTCAAGCGAGCTTTCCACTTTCTGCATCGCTGCACGGCTCGGCATCCCCGAAGCGGATGTTTGCAGGCTGATCGAGGAAGGCGACAGCCAGTGCTGGCGCGACCGGGCGGTGTTCTCATGAATATCCTCGCGATATCCGACCGCATCGAAGTCATGCGGGCCTATGACGATCTTCCCGATCGCCTCCGGCGCGCCATAGCCGCTGCGAGTTTTCCCTATGATCCCCGCGAAATCTCAGACCGGCTGAGGAAAGGCCGTCGCGCCGAGACCGTCGCCCGCTCAATCGAGCGCCTGAACCGGAGGAAGGCGCTATGACGAACAGCGCGCACCAGTTGGCGGGTGATCGTGCTCGCGAGATCCTGGAGGCCGTCCGGCGGGACGGTTTCTACCAGAGCCCATCGCAACCCATGACCAAGGTTGCCATGCGGCTCAACATAAAGGGCATCCTTGATCGCGACCCGAAGGACGGTAACCGGTTCACCTTCACGCCGAAGGGCCGGAAGATGCATGGTCACGTTCCAGTTTCTGCAGATCCGGCGCAGTCAACTATGCAGCCACCGAACGGGCGCTATCCGCACCACGTGCTAGCTGACCTGTTTCCGATGCTAAGCGACGGCGAGCTGAACGAGCTAGCGGAAGATATTGCCGCTCGCGGTCAAGAAAACCCGGTTTGGATTTTTCAGGGACGCATCATCGACGGCCGGAACCGCGAGGAGGCCTGCCATCGGGCAGGTATAGTGCCTCGTTACTGCGAATATCAGGGCGACGACCCACTTGGTTTCGTACTCTCGCTCAATCTGAGGCGCCGCCATCTGACGGAAAGCCAGCGCGCCATGGTCGCCGCGAAGATCGTGGATTGGGAGAGGGGCATTAATCAAGTCACATCCGGGTCGGCAAATTTGCCGACCCGGGAAGCCGCTCGAAGGTTGTCGATCTCGGAACGCGCTGTCGTGTCGGCAAAGCGCATTCGAGAGCACGGGTCCGAAAACCTAATCCGGGCCATCGACAGCGGCAAAATCTCGGTGAGTGCAGGAGCAGAGTTAAGTTACCTGGAGCGCCAGGCGCAAGAGGATGCTCTTCGTGCCGAGAAAAAACAGATCCTCCAACGAGCGAAGGAAATCCGCACCGAGCGAATGGCCGATAAGCGTGCTGTCCGAACGAGCATGATCAACCTTACTGCCGAGCGCGGGAAGCTTATAGCAGGGGAAATGCCGCGTGCGGCCTTCCCAGTCGGTTACGCAGACCCACCATGGGAGCAGGAGGCGTGGAGCGATGAGACTGGGCAAGACAAGGGCCTGCTTTACCCATCCATGCCGCTCGAAGACATTAAGGCGCTTTGCGCCGGCGTCAAAACTCCCTTCACGCCGGATGCGATTATTTTTCTCTGGGCCACGAGTAATCGCATCGATGACGGCATCGGTGTTCTGCGTGATTGGGGGTTTGAATACGTCACCATCTGGACGTGGGACAAGGAAGACATGGGTATGGGTCGCTGGCTTCGCGACCAGACCGAACACATTCTGATTGGCAAGCGCGGGAATTTCCCTGGGCTTCTTCCCGGCACGCAGCCACGCAGCCTGTACCGCGAAAAGAAGGGCGCGCACAGCCGCAAACCAGTATTTTTTGCCCAAGAGATCGAACGGCTGTTTCCGCAGATGCGTAAGCTGGAGCTATTCCAGCGCCGAGAGAGCCTTGTAACTGGCGATGTTCGGCTGAACGGCAAATGGCATTTTTGGGGTTTCGAAGCGGGCGAGCGGCCCACTTGCGAGGCCGCAGAATGACGGAGCTTCCCTTCGATATTTCCGATTGCGCGACGCGCCAGGACATGGCGCGCTGGCTGCTTCAGAGCCCGCTTTCCACACTGTACGCGGACCAGCATTTCATTCGCCGCTGGCTGCAGGCGAACGGGTTCCGCGACGGGCTTTCCTACCTCGAAACCATTTTATCCGTGCTCGGCGAAGACCGGCGCGAGACCGGATACCTGATGCATTTCATGGCCTTTGCCACCGCCAACGGGCGGCTTCATCGCATCGCCGAACCTGAGCCGGTCAAAATGGGGGATGTGCGACATGAACATGCATTCGACGCTCTTCGGGGACGCGACAACGGCGGATGTGCTGAGGGATTACGGCACGATTCCGCCGATGATCGTGGACAGCTTCGCGGGTGGTGGTGGCGCCTCTACCGGTATCGAGATGGCGCTTGGTCGTTCGCCCGATATCGCCATCAACCACAACGCGGCGGCGCTGGCGCTTCATGCGGCGAACCATCCGCAGACGATGCATCTTTCGGAGAACGTCTGGAAGGTCGATCCGCTGGACTATCTCGCCGGTCGTCATATCGGTCTCATGCACTTTTCGCCCGACTGCAAGCATTTTTCCAAGGCTAAGGGCGGCAAGCCTGTCGAGCGCAACATACGCGATCTTTGCTGGATTATTCCGGGATGGGTGGAGCGGATACAGAAGAGCGGCGGCAAGATCGATGTCATCACCATGGAGAACGTCGAGGAATTCAAGGACTACGGGCCTCTAATCGCCACCGATCGGGGCATGATGCCCGATCCCGAACGGCGCGGCGAGAACTTCCGGAAGTGGTGCCGGATGCTGCGCAGGCTTGGCGGAAAGATCGAATATCGGGAGCTGCGCGCCTGCGACTACGGCGCTCCGACGATCCGCAAGCGGCTGTTCATGGTGATCCGCTTTGATGGCAAAAAGATCGCATGGCCTAAGCCGACGCATGGAGCACCTGACGATCCCGACGTGATCGCCGGCCGCAAGCTGCCATGGAGAACTGCCGCCGAGATCATCGACTGGTCGCTCCCTTGCCCGTCGATCTTCGACACCAGTGAGGAGATCATGGCGAAGCACGGGCTCCGTGCCATCCGCCCGCTCGCCGACAATACAATGGCCCGCGTGGCGCGCGGCATGAAACGCTATGTGCTGGATGCGGAGAAGCCATTCCTCGTCAGCATCAACCACGGCGACAGCGGCGGAAGGCGGGAGTATCCTATCGATGATCCTTACGGCGTGGTCACTGCCGGCGGGATAGGTCACGCGCTAGTGGCGACGACGATTACGAGATTTAACACAGGCGCGACCGGCCAGGATCTTCGCGAGCCGATCTCTACGATCACCGCGAACAGTTTCATCAAGAAACCGGGAGGCGCAGCGCCGATCGGTCTGCTCACGCCGGTCCTTACCCATGCGCAGCAGGGCGGGGCGGTCCGCAGTGTCGAGCAGCCCCACCATACGATCACCGCAAGCAAGAAGGACCAGAACTCGGTCATCATCCCAACGCTGGTCGGATGCGGCGGCAGAGCTGGACAGAGCCGGCCGCGCGGCGGCGATGAGCCGATGGCAACCATCACGGCCAAAGCGGACGTATGCGCCGCGGTGGCGTTCGTGGCGCAGCACAACAAGGACAGCAGGCGGGAGGGTGGTGTCAATCCGGGCCGGTCGCCGGACGAGCCAGTCTCTACCGTAACCGCCTCAGGATCGCAGCAGGGCGTTATCAGCGCGTTCATCTCGCGGCAGTTCGGAACCTCCACCGGACACGCCGTCGACGAACCATCGGCAACCATAACGGCGGATGGTGGCCGGAAATCGCTCCTCGTCGCGCCATACCTGCAAGCCTATTATGGGACCGGCGACGGCGGCGAAGAAGACCAGCCTACCCGCACCATCACGACGAAGGACAGGCACGGGCATGTCGAGGCATCGCTCGACGTGCCACCGTTCACGTCTGACCAGATGTCCAGAGCTCGCACGGTGGCAGACTTCCTACGCTCCCACGGCTTCTGGGACGAACGCGAGGTCGTGACGCTCGACATTGGCGGCGAAGCATTCGTCATCGTCGATATCGGCATGCGCATGCTGACGCCGCGCGAACTCTATAACGCGCAAGGCTTCCCGCCGGACTACGTCATTGACGGCGGATGGGCTGAACCCGCGGGCGGCGGCGAGCCGGTATGGGTGCCGTTCGCGAAGTCGGTGCAGGTATCCTGCGTCGGCAATTCCGTTTCTCCAAATCCCTATGCGGCGATCGTCGCGGCCAACTGCAGGCACCTCGTGGTGCAGAGGGAGGCGGCGTGAACGAGCCGGATCATTACGCCACATCCCGCGCATGGTCATGGCGTCATGCGGTGGGAAAGTCCGGCCTGCCGCCGATCACGCGGCTGGTGCTGCATACGCTTGGCCTGAAAATGGATGCAACCGGCGGATCATGTTACCCGCCGGTTTCCGAGCTTGTTGATCTGACGGGCCTCGACAAGAAGACCGTGCTCAAGCACCTCGAAATCGCCGAGGAAAAGGGCTGGATCGAGGTCACGCAGCACGGTTTTCGCGGCCAGAAATGGAAGCGCAACGAATATGTCGCCAGATGGCCTGGACGCGACCTGACCGGGGAACAAGCCACCACCTTCGTTTCGGAAGGTGGAGCTGTTCCACCACCTTCCGAAACGAAGGTGGTGGAAATGGTTCCCGAAGGTGGTGGAAATGGTTCCATGAAGGTGGTGGAGGAGCTCCACCAAGATAAGATTCTTCCAGCTAACATTCCAGCTAACTCTCCAACCGCTGGCGCGGAAGAGGGAGTTTTGAGACGGGCTGATCGGAAAAAGATGGAGCGTGACTTCACGCTGTGGTTCGCCAGCTGGAAGAAGGGCGATGTGGATTTCGCCAGAAACGCATGGTTCGCGCTTTCGGATGAAGAACGAACCGAATGCATCGAGCGTACGCCAGCCTATCTCCGGTGGGCCAAGCCTTCCGACCTGATGGCGGCGGCGGTCTATCTCAAAAATCGCCATTGGCGCGACGTTCCCGAAGAGATCGTCACTGCTCCGGCGCGCGGCATTGCCAAGGTTTGCGGCAAGCTCTGGATGGGTACGAGGCTGCGCGCGCTTTCGCAGGAGCCGAAAGGCCGGATCGTGCTGACCACCTTCGACGAGAAGTGCATCCGGGATGGCGAGGTGAGCCGGGAAGCATTGCTGCACCACAAGCGCATGGAGCACGGGTGGCCGCTGGTGACCACCATGCGCGATCTCGCGCGGCGGAAGGAGCCGTTCGTGACCTCGCTCGTGCTGCTGCCATACGTTGCCGATTTCCGGCAGGTGCATCGCGACAGCGAGCTGTTTGCGGCATGGGCCGATCTGCACGAGCGGCGTGGCTGGCCCTTCATCGAACACCCTCCCGAATATGTTTGGCTTCCCGCAGCTCCTGACGGAGCAGACAGCCCTGGTGAGGCTGCCGAGGAAGCGCTCTTGAAATTCCTTTCGGCGATCAGCGAGGCGGACAATGACGATGCAGCATAAGGACATCTTTGGGACACCGATCGGCGTCAACGCTGGCGAGCGCTTTAAGGACAGGATGAAGCGAATCGCGATGGCGCATCGCACCGCTGCATCATGCCCTGTTACGGGTGATTCTCCTTGGATGGTGCTTCGCGTCGACAGTGGGAGAGAAAAGGCTGTGAAAAATGCTCTGGAGGAAGCTCGTATCGAGTGCCTTGTGCCGATGCGTCGAGGCCCGGAATTGCGTCGTAGGCATAGGATCATACCCCCTACCTTAATCCCGGTTATGGTAGGTTACGTGCTTGTTCGATGCTTAGTTTCTGACCGAGCGTTGGCAGGTCTGAGAAGCTTTGACCACGTCCGTGACGTGCTCGGTGGATGGATTTCCCCCATCCTTTCTGATGCGGAAAAAGTCAAGCTTTTCAACGAAAACGCAGACGAAGGCCGATATGATTGGGAGAAGCCGGTAACGGTGTTTAGACAGGGCGACAAGGTTAAAATCACAGAAGGTCCGTTTGCTCATTTCAAGGCCGTCATTGTCTCGTGTCGCGATGATGGGAAAGGAGATGCTGTGGTTGAGTTTCCAATGTTTGGCGTCCTAAGGCCAATTTTGATCCCTCTTGCGCTTCTCGAAAAGTTGTGAGAGTGATCGTGTCAATGGATGAGCTGATGATCCTGAAGTGAGCCTCTGAAAACGCCTAAACAGCGGGGAGAAATCCCGAGGTCGGTACGCCGGTCAGCCCCAGCCCTAACAGCCTCAGCGAGGCACCGATTCAGGGCCAGTGCTACAGCTATGTGATGCGGACGGATATGAGCAAGGCGACCTTCGGGTCGCCTTTCGCACATCTAAGGATATGGGACGCTCTCGCCTCACCACGCTCAAGCCGAAGCTCTCCACACTTGCACCTCGCATTGGTCGTTTGCCTGGTGATGAGAAGCAGCGCCTGCGCGATCGTGATCAGAACGTCGAATGGCGCAGCTGGTATAAGACGGCACGGTGGCAAAAGCTGCGCTGGTCCGTTCTTGTTCGCGATCTCTTCACTTGCAAGATGAAGGGATGTGGCCGCGTCGAGGCTGACACATCGAAGCTGGTTGCTGACCATAAGATCGCGCATCGTGGTGATCAGCGGTTGTTCTGGGATGATCAAAACCTGCAGTGCCTTTGCAAGGACTGCCATGACCGGCTGAAGCAACGCGAGGAGCGCCGGCAAGGCTGGTGACCTGCAGCGGGGGGGCGGGTCAAAAGTCTGCAAGGCCCTACCCCCTAGACCCGCGCCCTTCTCACGCACACGATTTTTTTCCATGGATCAAGATTTAGACCTCTTCGGCAACCCACTCCTGACGGCAGACGCCAAACGTGGCCGGCCGGAGCATGAGCCAACGGAAGAAAACATCATATTCGTCATGGTCTTACTGGGATCTGGCATGACGAATGCCGAGGTCGCGAAACGCCTTGGCCTGTCGGTCCCCACTTTTCGCAAACATTATTTGCATTTGATCAAGCAGCGGGACCTGATGCTCGATCGATTGAAAACGAGACTTCGGGTCAGCCAGATCAAGCAGGGCTTAGCGGGTAATGCCTCGGCACTCAATGCCGCACTCGCCACCCTCGATAAAGTTGGCTCCGAAAATGCAGAGGCGAGGTTCAAGGGCCGCGAGAAGCCGAAACAGGAGAAGGCGAAAAAGCTCGGGAAAAAGGAGGAGAGACAGCTGGCTGCGCAGAAGGTATCCGGCAAGTACGCTCCTCCATCGGCCCCGAAGCTCGTCGTCGATAACCGTTGATGCAATGGTCCACGGCATGCCTCGACTGGGAAGAGAGGATCGTCAACCGTCGATCGTTGATTCCGTTCGAACCGCTCTTTCCAGACGAAGCGGAAGCCGCTCTTGAGGTCTTTAAATCTCTAAAGATCGTTGATGTCGCAGGACAGCCGACCTTTGGAGAAGCCTGCGAAGAATATGTCTTCGATTTCGTTCGCGCCATTTTCGGGGCATATGATGCGAAGACCGGCCAGCGCCTGATCGAAGAGTTCTTTCTCCTCATTTCGAAAAAGAACATCAAGAGTACTCTGGCTGCCGGTATCATGCTTACGGCGCTGATCCGCAACTGGCGCCATTCGGCTGAGCTACTTATCCTGGCGCCGACACAGGAAATCGCCGCCAATTCGTTTGTTCCGGCAGCCGATATGGTCGATGCAGATCCGGAATTGCGGGAATTCCTCGACGTCAACCGTAACCTCAAAAGGATCACGCATCTACGAACGAAAGCTGTTCTCAAGATCATTTCGGCCGACTCAAAAACATCGTCCGGGAAAAAGGCTGCTTTTGTACTGATCGAGGAGTTATGGCTGTTCGGAAAGCAGGCGGGCGCCGGCTCGATGCTGCAGGAAGCGACTGGGGGCCTTATCTCTCGACCCGAGGGGTTCGTGATTTACCTTACGACCCAGTCTGATGAGCCGCCAACGGGGGTGTTCAAGGAGAAACTGAACTACTTCCGCGATGTGCGGGACGGAAAAATCGACGACCCACGCAGCCTGCCGGTCCTGTATGAGTTCCCGGATGAAATGATTGAGGAAAAGGCCTACCTCGATCCGACAAATTTCTACGTCACCAATCCGAACATGAACAGGTCGGTCCGCCAGGATTGGCTTGAACGCAAGCTTGCTAAAGTCCAGGCCGGTGACGACGAGGAAGGTGACACGATCCAGTCATTCCTTGCCAAGCACCTCAATGTCGAGATCGGGATGCGAAACAGGGCGAACCGATGGGTCGGAGCGCCTTTATGGATCGGCGGAACTGATAAGGCGCTTGCCGAGCTGCCTCATCTGGATGCCTTCGGGGAGTTGATCCGCCGGTGCGAGTGCCTGGTTGTCGGGATCGATGGCGGCGGCCTCGATGACCTCTTCGGATTTTCGGTTCTCGGCCGTGAGCCTCGGGATATTGAGGTACAGATCGAGGTCGACGGCGTTCGAAAGACAGTTTCCATGAAGAGATGGCTGTCCTGGTCACATGCCTATTGCGACGAGGGCGTGTTGCGCATTCGAAAGAAGATTGCACCAAAGCTTCTTGAGCTAAAAGCCGAAAAGACGCTCACGATCGTCGCGGACGGTTTGTCCGACATGGGCGAAATTGTCGAGCGTGTCGATCAGATCAAGCGGGCTGGCAAGCTAGCCGGGGTTTCGGTTGACCCGGCGGGCCTCGGCGATCTCATTGACGTCCTCAGTGGCATCGACGTGACGATCGAAAACGGTTTGCTAGTTGGTGCCCCGCAAGGCATCGGCATGATGAACGCCATCAAGACAGCAGAGAGGCGGCTAAAAAGCGGACTTCTCAGGCATTCCGGTGGAGGCCTAATGGAATGGTGCGTCTCGAATCTGAAGATTGAGCCGACCGCTACGGCTATTCGCGCGACGAAGCAGACAGCGGGCGATGCCAAAATTGACCCCGCCATGGCGATGTTCAATGCGGTCACCCTGATGAGCCGCAACCCGGAAGTCAAAAAAGAGCCGAGCTATCAAATGCTCGTCGTCGGCTGATCCACACGAAACCCTTTGATGAATGGAGGACGTCATGACCGTGACGCGCCGCGCATACTCGTTCCTGACGATAAAGACCGTGAACGAGGAGAAGCGGATTATCCGCGGCATTGCCACGACGCCGGCCGTTGACCGCGTCGGCGACATCGTCGAACCCCTTGGCGTGAAATTCAATAATCCGATGCCGTTCCTCTGGCAGCATGACGCCCGCAAGCCGATCGGCACCGTGAAGTTCGACCCACCGACCAAGGACGGCATCACGTTCGAAGCCGAGCTCCCGGTGATGGACGAACCTGGCACCCTCAAGGATCGCATCGACGAGGCCTGGCAGTCGATCAAG
This sequence comes from Neorhizobium sp. R1-B, assembly GCF_004368875.1. Taxonomy (NCBI): domain Bacteria; kingdom Pseudomonadati; phylum Pseudomonadota; class Alphaproteobacteria; order Hyphomicrobiales; family Rhizobiaceae; genus Neorhizobium; species Neorhizobium sp. R1-B. The sequence goes on along the minus strand of NZ_SOEM01000028.1, from coordinate 26,847 downwards.
CTCGGCCTGGTCCGCGCCGTCTCGATCGGCTTCCGAGCTGTCGAATACAGCTTCATGGAAAACGGCGGCATCAAGTTCACGGAATCCGAAGTCTACGAGCTTTCCGCTGTCACCATCCCGGCCCAGCCGGAAGCGGTGATGACGAGTATCAAAAATATGGACGCGGCCGGTGTCGCGCTTATCAGGTCCTTCGACACGAACGCTCCCGCCGCGACCGGCGCCATCGAGCAATCCGCGAAGTCCTCTCCCGGCGCTTCGGGAAAATCCCACAACCCCGTCAACCTGCGCCCCAAGGAGGGCATTGAGATGAAGACGATTGCCGAGCAGATCACTGCTCTTGAAGCCAAGCGAGCCGCTCATGCCGCTCGCATGGAGGAAATCATGACCAAGTCCGTCGATGAAGGACGGTCCACTGAGGCGAGCGAACAGGAAGAGTTCGACACACTTGCAGGGGAGGTCGAACAGATCGACGCCGACTTGAAGCGTTTCCGTTCGCTAGAAAAGGCTCAGGCCGCTTCCGCGAAGCCGGTCGTCGCCAATCAGATCAAGTCTGCGGCTGACGGTGCTGCTGCACGGACCGGCGCTCCGGTGCAGGTTAAGCCAAACGTCGCAAAGGGAACCGCGTTCACCCGGTATGCCATGGCACTCATGGCCTCGAAGGGGAACCTGATGCAGGCGGCGGAGATCTCGAAGCGCTGGGACGACCAGACACCGGAAGTATCGGCGGTGCTCAAAGCTGCTGTCGCGGCGGGTACCACCACCGATGCCGCATGGGCAAAGCCGCTGGTTGAATATCAGAACATGGCTTCTGAGTTCGCCGAACTCCTCCGTCCGCAGACGATTATCGGTCGCATTCCCGGCCTGCGAAACGTTCCTTTCAATATCAAAGTGCCTCGTCAGACGGGAGGATCGTCCGCTTCGTGGGTCGGAGAAGGCGCTCCCAAGCCTGTATCGGCGCTCGCGTTTGATCAGATCAGCCTGGGCGTGACCAAGCTCGCGGGTATCGTCGTCATGACGGACGAGCTCGTCCGCTTCTCCAATCCGTCGGCGGAGCAGATCGTTCGGCAGGACCTCATCGACACGATCGTCCAGACGATGGACCGCGACTTCGTTGATCCGGCGAATGCCGGTACCGCGAACGTCAAGCCCGCCTCGATCACCAACGGCGTGACGCCGGTGGTCGCCAGCGGCACCGATGCCGATGCTGTCCGCGCAGACGTTCAGGAGTTGATGGGGAAGTTCGTCACTGCCAATCTTTCGCTTGCGGGCGCGGTTTTTATCATGACCGAGATGCAGGCGCTGGCGCTGGCCCTCATGCTCAACCCCCTGGGTCAGCGCGAATTCCCGGACATCCAGATCAACGGTGATAGCGGCGGGAAGTTCTTCGGTCTTCCGGTAGTTCTGTCGGAGAATATCCCGGCAAATCCCGGGGCGGGCGACCCGATTGTTGGCGCAGGCGCGCGCATCATTCTTGCCAAGGCATCAGAGATCATGCTTGCCGACGACGGCGAAACCCTGCTCGACGCAAGCAACCAAGCATCTCTCCAGATGGACAGTGCTCCGACCAACCCGCCAGTTGCGAACACTGTCATGGTTAGCCTGTGGCAGATGAACCTCGTTGGTATCCGCGCCGAACGCTTCATCAACTGGACAAAGCGCCGTCCGGGCGCCGTTCAGTACATCGACAGTGCTGCTTACGGCCAGCCTTAAGTCAACGCGCCGGCCGCAACAAGCGGCCGGCCCTCACTCTGGAGGCGGCTATGAAGCATCAATCCTACTTGAACCGTGCACTTAAAGCGCGCGATCCTCGGTATGCCCGCATATTCGGAAAGCTCGGCTACGACGTTACAGCTCTGGCGACGGAGCAAGGCGCCGACGCCAATCCTATTCCAGAAGGATGGCGAGACCTTCCATGGCCTGCCCTTAAAGCGCTCGCCATTTCTTTCAGCAATGAGTCAATCAAAACGAAGGACGACGCCAAAACCTCGATCGAACTGGAACTTGAACGCCGAAAGAAGGTCCGTCTCTGATGAGATTTCTTGGTCTGAACATCACCCGTGCGAAAGCTGCCGGATACCAGCGCCCGGATAACCGAGGTGGGTGGTGGCCGATGATCAAGGAATCCTTTACGGGAGCATGGCAGCAGAACGTCGAGGTCAAGTTTGATTCCGTCCTGTCGAACCACGCCGATTTCGCATGCCGCACTCTCATCGCGTCGGACATCGCTAAGCTTCGAATTAAGTTGGTGGCGAAAGATGGCGATGGCATATGGAGCGAGACGAGCAATTCGGCCTATTCCCCGGTGCTTCGGAAGCCAAACCACTTCCAAAACCGTATCCAGTTCATGGAAAACTGGGTGCTGTCGAAGCTCCAGCAAGGTAATACTGTCATCCTGAAGCAGCGAGACGGCGGCGGCGTCGTTAGGCGCCTTTACGTGCTCGACTGGCAAAATGTGACGCCGCTCGTGTCGGACGATGGCAGCGTCTTCTACCAACTGAGTAAGGACCGGCTCGCCTCGCTTGAGCAGAGCGTGATCGTGCCGGCCCGCGAGATCATCCACGACCGGTTCAATTGCTTCTTTCATCCGCTGGTCGGCCTGTCGCCGATCTTCGCCGGTGGCCTTGCTGCAATGCAGGGCCTTGCGATCCAGAACGACAGCGCCCTGTTTTTCCAGAACGGCGCCCAGCCTGGCGGCATCCTGACCGCCCCGGGCGCTATTTCAGACGAAACGGCCGCCCGGTTGAAGGCGCATTGGGATACGAACTTCTCCGGCAAGAACTCCGGCAAGGTTGCTGTTCTCGGCGACGGCCTGAAATATGAGGGGATGAAGGCGAAGGCGACGGACTCACAGCTGATAGAGCAGTTGAAATGGTCGGGCGAGGTCGTCTGCTCGACCTACCATGTTCCGCCTTACAAGATCGGCCTCGGTCCTATGCCGACGAACAACAACGTCCAGAGCCTCAACGTCGAATATTATTCGCAGTGTCTGCAGGTACTACTCGAATCCATTGAGCTCTGCCTGGACGAGGGGCTCGGCACTGGCGAGACGATCGGGACAGAGTTCGACACCGACAATCTTCTGCGCATGGACAGCGTTACGCAAATGGACATGCTGGACAAGTCGAAGGGCATCATGGCCCCGAACGAACAACGCAAGCGGCTGGATTTGAAGCCGGTTGCCGGCGGTGATAGCCCGATGCTGCAGCAGCAGAATTTCAGCCTTGAGGCGCTGGCAAAACGCGACGCTCAAGATGATCCTTTTGGGACCCTTCCAAAGGCGTCGCCAAACGTCGATGAGAGTGAACCGGAGGCAGTCGAGGCCGATAAGGCCCTGTTCATGCGTGCGACGCTGCGTAAGGAACTCGGCCTCGCGGCCTAAAAATTCAACGGGACGGTAGTATGAACAATCGCGAGATCAAGGCGATGATGGCGGAGCTTGCGCCGGTCATTCGCGAGTTCACTCAATTGGCAATCGCGCCGATGATCGATCGAATCGCGGCGGTTGAAAAGCGCATCGACCACCTGCCGGCGCCGCGTGACGGCAAGTATGCGGACATATCAGAGATCCGCGGGATCATTGCTGAGGAGATCAAGGCGGTGAAGGCGGCAATAGACCAGATGGAGCCTCCGCTCCCTGGGCTTCCAGGAAAAGATGGGCTATCCGTCTCGATTGATGATGTTCTGCCCACGCTCGAACGGCAGGTAAGTGAATTTCTATCGGCAATACAACCGCCGCAGGACGGAAAAAGCGTCACCGTCGAAGACGTCGCGCCGCTGATCTCTTCCGAGGTCGAAAAGCACATCGCTGGGCTTCCGAAAGCAAAAGACGGGGACCACGGTAAAGACGGCGTTGGCTTGGCGGGCGCCTTCATCGACCGTGAGGGGAACCTGATCATCACCATGACCAACGGTGAGCCCCGTAACCTGGGCTGTGTCGTCGGGAAAGCCGGCGAACCCGGGAAGCCCGGACGCGACGGTTTCAGCCTTGAAGACTTTGACGCGAAGGTCATGGATGATCACCGAACAGTGCTGCTGTCCTTCACCAGCGAGACACTGGATTACAAGGTCGAGCTCGGTTTCCCAATCATGCTCTACCGCGGCGTATACAAGGATGACCAGGCGTACGATCGTGGCGACACCGTCACCTGGGGCGGCTCTCTTTGGCACTGCGACGCTGAGACGACAGAGAAGCCCGGCGAAGGATCTAAGTCATGGACGCTCTGCGCAAAGAAGGGGCGCGACGGGAAAGATGGGGTGGTTAAAGAACTGAAACCTCCGCAGCCAGTCCGCGTAGGTATAGCGGGGGGGCAGAACTGATGGCATTTGCAACCCTGGCCGAGACCAAGGCTGCGCTTGTAGTCGACTTCGACGATGACGATGCTCTAATCAGCACGATGATCGATGCTGCTACGGAGGCTGTCGCATCCTACCTCAAAGTTGATCCAGCGACGCTGACTCCGGTGCCCCCCATCGTCAAGGTCGCTACAATGATCATGACTGGTTATCTATACAAGAACCGCGACGCCAACCCGGAAAACGCGTTCATTCCTGGATATCTGCCGGCGCCCGTGATGTCCCTCCTCTATTCCCTCCGTGATCCAACGGTGGCGTGATGGCATTGGGAGCAGGTAGCCTGAAGGCAAAGATCGTTATTCAGCGAGCGTCTGCCACGCCAAATGAATTCAACGAACAGGTGGAAACCTGGGCCGACCTTTACACATGCAGAGCGCGACGTGAGGATTCCAGCTCCGGCGAAAAGGAAGCGGCTGGGCAGGTAGGTGCGTTCTTGATGGCGCGTTTTGCTATTCGTCGCTCTATCGAGGCCGATCAAATCAGGTTCACCGATCGCCTTGTGCATGAAGATGGAATCTGGAGCATCAAAGAGATCAAACGCCTCAAAGAGGCCCCCGATATGTTTCTTGAGATCACAGCCATACGGGATGCAGACCTTGGTGACGAAGGTTAAGGTCGAGGGGTTGCGGGAGCTTGATCGTGCCCTTGGCGAGCTTCCCAAGTCGACCGCTAAGGCGGTTTTGCGCCGGACTCTTCTGAAAGCGGGTGAGCCTTTGGCGCAGGAGATGCGCAACCTCGCTCCCGATGATCCGGAGACCGGCGGCAATGACCTGAAATCCAGTATCGCCGTTGGAACGAAGCTCTCTCAGCGCCAGGCGAAGCTTCATCGGCGCGCGGTGAGGAATGACAAAGCTTTTGCGGAAGCATTTGTCGGGCCGGGACCAGATCCGGCTGCCTGGAACCAGGAGTTCGGAAACATCAACCATGCCCCCCAGAGTTTCGCGCGCCCCGCCTGGGACGGGAAACAGAAAGAAGTCCTTGAGGTCATAAAGACCGAGACCTGGACTGAGATCGATAAAGCAGCACAGCGCCTCGCTCGCAAAGCTGCACGACTCGCCGCAAAGGGGCAGTGATGGAAGAGGCTTTGACGGCTTTACTTGCTCCGGCTGCAAGCGGGCGGCGGTATTGGGGCCGAGCGCCGCAGAAAGCGACGCGGCCATTCATCGTGATGAATGTGATCGACGGTGTGCCAGACTACCATCTGCAGGGCGCGTCCGGCTACGTTTCCAGCCGCGTGCAGATGGATGTCTATGCCGACAAGTACACCGATGCGACCGGCACAGCTCGCTTGGTCAAAGCGCTGCTGTCTGGTTATCGCGGCGGAAAGATCCGCGGCATTTTCATCGAGAGCGAGAGAAGCCTGCCCGTCGCGGACGCGGGGGACGTCACCAACCTGTTCCGCACGTCCATCGATATCACTGTTCATCACACGGAGAAATGAGATGCCTGATACCCAAGCATCGATCGGATACGGTACGACCTTCGAAATGGCCGATGCTGCTACACCGACGGTATTCGACTACGTCGACGAGGTCTACAATCTGTCGCTCGGATCTGAGGCGACGGACCAGATCGACGCCTCGCATTACCAATCGCCTGGAAAGTTCCGGGAGTATCTCGACGGGTTCACTGACGCCGGAGAGCTTTCGTTCGAAATGAACTACATTCCCGGATCGGCTTCTGATCGACTGATTGCCGCCGCAAAAGGAAAGCGGAAGTGGATCCGCATCACCTTCCCGAATGGCTGCCAGTTCATGACGTACGGGTCGCGGCAAAACTACGAGCCATCCGCCCCGCATGACGACAAGATGACCGCCTCCGTGGAGTTCAAGCGCTCAGGGCAGCCGATTCTTACGGACCCCACTGCGCCAAGGGCAATCGTTGCGCCGGCAATCTCCGGTACGCCAGTCGTTGGCGCCCCATTGACGCTCGATCCCGGGGTTTGGGCTGGAGCGAAGTCGTTTGCCATCCAATGGCAGAAAGACAATGCCGGCAATGGCACCTTTGCGAACATAACCGGCGCCACCGGCCTCGCCTACGTACCCGTAACCGATGATGTCGGCGACGACATCCGCGCGGCGGTTACCGGCTCCAACGATGATTTCAGCACGTCGGTCAATTCGACCGAGACGGCTGCCGTCGCCGCTTCGTGAGGTAACGATGACGAATAGTCAGCGCGGCTCGGTGGCGCTCCAGGCCGGGGGTACGGCTTACACCATTTCCTTTTCCATCAATGCTCTTTGTGAGCTTGAGGATGTTTTCGGAATGCCGCCGTCGAAGGTTTCGTCTCTCTTCGAAGATGAAGAGAAAACCAGCATGAAGGATATCCGGAAGCTGATCATGGTCAGCTTGCATGACCATCATCCGGACGTCGACGAGAATAGGGCTGGCGTGATCGGGACTGCCGCCGGTATTGGCGTGACGATGGAAGCCATCGGCAAGGCCTTCTCCCTCGCATTTCCGGAGGCGAAGGCAGGCTCGGGAAACCCTCGGAAAGCGAAGGCTTCCGCCCGCTAGAGCTGCTCAAATCATGGGTAGAAAGCGGACAGGACCCTTCGCACTTCTGGGGCCTCACCCTTAAAGAAATCGCCGTCATCTTGGACGGCGCGGTCGAGAAACTAAAGCGAGAGCGCAACGAGAACATGGTTCTCGCCTGGCATATCGAAGCGCTGGCTCGTCAGGAAAAACTACCCAAGCTCGAAAAGCTTCTGTCGAAAGGCAAGGCGCCCAAGGCGAAACCCCAATCCTCCTCGTGGGAGAGTGACTTCGCCTCCGTTTCGGCGTGGTTTTCCTCCCGAAAATAGGGATCGTTGGTAATGTCATCTTCCGTGATCGGCGCTCTTCGCGTCAATCTTGGTATCGATAGCGCGGCCTTTTCTGACGGCTTGAAAAAGGCGCAGAGCGGGCTATCCAAGTTCGGTGCGCTCGCCAAGACTGGATTGGCCGCGGCTGCTGCTGGAGCAACCGCAGCGGCCGGCGCAATGGCCTTGGCGGTCAAGGGCTCCATCGATGCTGCCGACGACATGTCGAAGGCGGCGGCAAAGATCGGTATTCCGATCGAAGAGTTGTCGCGCCTCAAATATGCGGCGGATCTGTCCGGCGTATCCTTCGAGGGGCTTCAGACGGCTGTCGGCAAGCTTTCGAAGCAGATGAACGAGGCGAAGAACGGCTCCAAGGCAGCAGCGGAAGCGTTCTCTTCCATCGGCGTTTCAGCCACCAATGCCGATGGATCGTTAAAAACCGCCAGCCAGGTGCTGACTGAGATTTCGGACCGCTTCGCCACAATGCCGGACGGCGCGGAAAAGACGGCGCTTGCAATGGAGCTGATGGGGCGGTCCGGCGCAAACATGATTCCGCTGCTCAACGGCGGGTCAGCGGCACTCCAGCAGCTTATGGGGGAGGCCGATCAGTTCGGACAGGTTTTTACCGCTGAGATGGGCGCCAATGCTGAAGCGTTCAACGACAACATTTCGAGATTGCAGGGGGCGTTTGGAAACCTAGCGGCGAAGGTCGCGCAGGAGCTTCTCCCCTATCTGCGGCAATTCACGGACTGGCTCGTGCAGAACGCACCGGCGATTGCCCAGTGGGCTGGCCAAACCGCGAGTGGCCTGCAGTTCGTGATCAACGAATTCGTGCGCTTCCGCAACGAAGCGACCCAATTCGGCGAGCAGATACAGGCCATAGTCCAGTTTTTCACCGATCTGGACACGCGGCTTCGTCAATTCGGGGCCAATGCCCGCGCCGCTGCAGCCGAGCTGCTGAACGCCTTCCTGGAACTGCCTGCGCGGATGGTGGAAATCGGCGGGCAGATTATCGAAGGCCTATGGCAAGGCATTCAAGCCAGATGGGAGAATGTCAAGGCAGGCGTTACTGGCATTGCCGACAGCATCAGCACCAGCGTTCGAACCGCCCTAGGAATTCACTCCCCTTCCCGTGTCATGCACGAAATCGGCGTCAACATCATGACCGGCCTTAACAACGGCATGACCAGCGTCGACGTGAAGAGCGGCGTCGTGGCCGTCGCTGACGATATCAGCGGCTCCTTCCAAAGTATCGGTTCTGCAATCGGGGGGGCTATCTCGGGAACGCAGAAATGGTCGGATGTTCTCAAGACCGTTCTTCAGCAGATTGCCAGCATGGCGTTTTCGAAGATTGGCGGTGGAGGTGGCGGGATCGGCGGTCTCTTCACCGGCCTCCTCAGTGGACTTTTCGGCTTTGCCAATGGCGGTTCGTTCCAGGTGGGTGGTGCCGGTGGCGTCGACAGCCAGCTTGTCGCTTTCAAGGCATCTCCGAACGAGACCGTCAGCGTCACCAAGCCCGGTCAGCGGATGGGCGGGAATATGATCTACGCGCCGGTCATCAATGCCCCCAATTCCGATGCGGCGGGACTGGCCCGTTTGGAGCGGCGGGTGAACGAGCAATACCAAAACTTCGGGAAGATGGTCGACGCTCGGATGAAGGTTTCCAACACTCGAAAAACGAGGGGATAATGGGGCGTCTTCTCAACTGGCCGAACGGTCTTGGCATCCGGTCAAGGAGGCCTCTGTCCGGTCCAAGGGCGAAAGGCGCGACAGGCCGGCAGGAAAGCACAGGCGGTCGCTACCAAGCCGTTTCGTCTGCCTTTGGCTACTGGAAGTATGAGTTCGTTCTTCCTGCCGCCAAAGGACGCCTCTATCGCCGGATCGAGGGTTTGGTCACCGCCTTGCATGGCGGTGCCAATGCTGTCCGCGTTGCGTGGCCTGTCCCGGATGGGCTCACCTTGCAGGAGGCTGGTGCCAATTTCACCAGCAGCCAGGAACAGAACGGCATGCCGTGGTCGAATGGCATGCCATGGTCCAATGGCGAGAACTGGGGCGTTTCTCCACCGAATGTTCCAGTCACGGCTTCGGCAGCCATGGATGCGACGGTTATTTCGCTGTCGTCGACATACTGGGGCTTGTCCCTTGGAATGGGCGATGAGATCGGCTTTTTTCCGCTTCACTTCGGGAAATACATGATCACCGAAGAGCTTGGCGGCGGGCAGTATCGGATATGGCCACCGCTCCGAAAGGCAATAAGTGCTGAAGATTTCGCCACCCTGTTGCCGGTTCTGGTCATGACCCTCGACAGCGAAGCCTCCGCCGATCTCTCGCGAGGTCTCGATGTCGGGCAGGAAACCACTCTCATCATGTCGGAAGTCTTCGACTACGACGTGAGGGATTATTTCGCGGATTGATCATGAGCGAGAGAACGGTCGAACAGGTGATTGCCATGAGGCGTCGCGATCTGGCGAGGCTTCACGCCAACGAATTGAGTGCGGCGCTGTTTCCGGAGCCGGAGCGACATGACGACGCTATCCCGCAGGATGAAAAGGTTGAAATCCAGTTGAGCGTCTCCGAATTGGTCGCGTTGCACCGCCGCGAGATCGCCGCATGGGAAGGGGCTAACGGCTGATGCCTCTGTTTTCTGAAGAGGATCGTGCGTTCCTGCGCCGGCCCCATATCGCTCGCGCGTGGTTTGCGGAATTGGGGCTGCCTTCCGGGACATGGCGGCTGCATAGCGGTGTTGGGCGCCAGACGGTAGGCGGCGAGGAATGGCGGGGTGTTTCGGACCCTGGTGGCCGACAGCTCGTCTCCATTTCCGCCGTTGAAGACCCGCGATTTGGTCAAGCCGCTAAAGTCGATATCGTCCTCTCTGGAGTGAATGTCGAGTTCCTTCGATCCGTCAAGGATCAAGCGCGCGAAACGGAGGGGGCAATTGCGGACCTTTACTGGTGCGCATTCGATCAGGAGACGCAGGAGGTTTGGTCTGGCGGACTGAAAAAAATGTTCCCTGGTTATCTCTCCGCACCCAAACGCCAGAGCGTGGGGATCGGCCTTCGAACGGTCTCCTTCACGGTCGAGAGCCTGTGGCAAAGCCAGAATTTCCCGTTTGGCGGAAAGTGGACAGATGCCGATCAACGCCGGCGCTATCCTGGCGACAAGGGACTGATGTTCGTTGGCGTGAAAGTGCAGGAGGTCATCAAGGCATGACCGAGGTTTACGAGATGCTGAAGGCTTACCTTGCCGAGGCGGAAGACGCTCCCATGATCTGGGGGGAAAACGACTGTAGCACCTGGCCAGCGAAATGGGTGGAGAGGGTGCGCGGCGTTAGCGTCCCGCTTCCGGCCTGGTTCAGCCGTGAGGAAGCGCATGCGTTGATGCGCAAGGCGGGTTCACTCGTCGCTCTCTGGGATGAGGCGCTGTCGGAATGCGGGATCTATGAAACTGCTGTTGCCGGCATTGGCGATGTCGGCGTCATCCTCAGTCACGCCCATGGCGAGGCTGGCGGCATCTTCCTTGATGGCGGGTACTTCGCATGGCGAGCAGAGCCAAAAGGATATCGCATCCTTCGGCCGCGCCAGAACACGATCGTAAAGGTCTGGTCAATTCAATGAAGCTGACAAAGCTTTTGCTCGCCAGTGGCGCCACATGGGCCGCCATGGTGTCGCATGCCCATGCCGACCCTGTTTCGCTCATAGCGACGGCCATCCACGGCTTTTTGCTGTCCAGCACGGCGATTGCGGCGACGGCGGCGGGCACGCTCGCGACGATTGCGGCAAACGTGATTGTCGGCGGCGCATTGGTGGCAGGCTCTCTCCTGCTCGGAGGCCAGCGTCGCGGCGGGGCGATCAAGCCATCTGATGCAAAGAATACGTTCGAGAGCGGCGAGAGTTCGGTTATCGAAGGCGTCGGCCGCGTCCGCGTCGGAGGCCTTCAGGCATTCGGTAATACGGACGGCAGTACCCGCGCCCGTCTCGTCTGCCGGCTGCAAGGTCCAGTAGACGCCTTCGAGACGTTCTATCTCGGTGGGCGAGAGGTCATCGTCGAATCGAATGGAGATGTCAGCTCTCCCCCATGGGCGCGTCCCGGTGGATCCTGGGCGAACTGGCAGAACAAGCTTGGGACAGGCGCGGAGACCGCATGGGCTGGGCTTATGTCGCTGTTCCCGACACTCTGGACAAGCGACCATCGGGTTCGGGGCATCGCGCAATCGCAGTTGCTTTTCTATAATCCGGGACTGACGGAGGAGAAGTACCTCAGCCTCTACCAGAACGGGGCACCGAACTCGGAATCGATCATTCGGGGATCGCTGATCTATGACCCTCGTACCGGATTGACCGCCTGGTCGGACAATAGCGCGATCATCTGCGCTCATGTTCTTCGGCGCGATCCGGCCTTTACCTTCGAGCGGTTCAACTGGACGAAGATTGCCACGACCGCCAACGCCGCGGACGTTCTTGTCGCCACCAGGACCGGCACGGAGAAGCGTTCTCGTCTGTGGGGTATGTGGGCATGGGAGAGCGAGCGTGGCGAGACCATGCAGCAGTTTCTCGACTCCGCTGGGCTTGAAATACGGCTGGATGAGGATGGGCTGATCTATTTCGAGTTTATCGACGACGTGATCGCGCCGGAGATCGAGTTTGATCCTCGCGATATCTATGACTACTCGTGGCAATCAGGGCCGGAGGCTGTCGAGCGGCCAAATATCTGCCGGGTCAAATATTACTCTCCGGAGAGGAACTACGAGCTGTCAGACCTGACGCTTGAGGGTATCGTCGCTTGGGCAAAGATTGACGACGAAGTGGACAGATACGGAGATAAGTTTTTCGATCTCGAATTGCCGTTCTGCCCCTCTGCTTCTCAAGCGCAGAGGATCGCACGCCGCAAGTTTGCTATCGCAAGGGCGGACAGAGGCAGAATGGTCACCAAGATGGTTGGTCTCGCCGCCTGGGGCCTGCTCTATGCCGAGGTCGAAGAGCCAGACCTTGGCGACCTGATTAAGGTTCGGATGGACCCGCCGCGGATCGACGATGAAAACGGGTCCGTCGAAATTCCCTTCACCGTCTGGCCGACGCTCGCGGCATGGAACCCCGCGACAGACGAAGCGCCGGCGCCTGATGTCATCCCCGAGCTCGGTTACGAGACGGACATGATCACGCCGAACCCTCCGGGTGCCGCCATTCAGATCACTTATCCTGGCGGTGGCAAGGAAATGAGGATCGGCTACAATCTTCCGGCGCAGCCATACACTACCGTCGAAGCAAACTACCGCACCTATTCCGGCGGACTACCGGGCGCATGGCAAAGCATGGCCGAGTTTGGCGGTACGGTTGCCGGTATCAACGGCGACTTCCTAGGGCAGACTATTGATGCGCGGGTGCGCGTATTCAATGGCGATGACGGCTCTTATTTTTCTGATCCTGCCAGTCTTGTGGTTGGCGTCGACAATGCGCCGTGCGGAGCGCCAAACTTGGTATCGGGCGGCGTCGTCACAGATCCACCTCCAACAAAATTGGCCGTTACCGTAAGCGCTCCGGAAGGGCGCTGCGCCGCTATCCGGTTGCAGCGGCGGGTCAATCTCGGCGCGTGGTCGACGGTGGCGACATTCCAGACCCAGCCATTCGCGCCGGTCGCCTTCGAAAGCCTGGCGGATGGCTCCAGTGGGTCCGTGACTGAGTGGCAGATCCAAACTCTTACGAGCAACGGCACGGCCGGAACTCCTCTTATCTTCTCGTACACGGCGCCATAGGCCGCCCACCCCAATATCATTGAGGAAAGACCTGAATGAGCATTTTCACGAAGCTGGCTCAGCTCATCTTTGCGCCTGTCGACGAGAACGGAACCCCGCGATCTGTCAATAATCAAGATGTGCAGGTTTGGGGAACCGAGGTTGAGAGGCTTGTCGACTTGTTTGTCGCTGGCGGCAGCTTGATCTACTCCACCAGGGCTGCACTATTCGCCGACCTAGCTCATGCCGCGAACTCCATGGCATGGGTACTTGGAGACTCGACGGCTGCATATAATGGAATCTACGGCAAGGTCGGCGCCTCTGGATCTGGATCATGGGCAAGGCGCGGCGACCTGCCGTTCTCCTTTATTGTAGCAACAGACGCCGGCGCGGGAACCCCCAACGCGATCCAAGCGACCACCGCGATTCCAGTATCGGCGTCCTCGCTGATCTGGATGAACATCGCCGACACGAATACGGCGTCGCCGGTTACGGTTTCCTTCAATGGCGGGTCCGCGCTTACCATCAAGGCAAACGGCGGGAATGACGTCGTGGCTGGCGGGCTGGTATCTGGCATGATTGTGCTTGGTATGGTCTCCGGAACCACGTTCAGATTGCTGAGCGACCAGGCAAGCACAGCCATCCTGGCAGCGGCAGAAGCAGCGCTAGCTGCCGCCGAGGCACTGGTGCAGGCGGCTGCCTATTATCCGTCTCGCAGCGCGGCTATCGCCGCTACTGTTCCGGAGATTGTGGAAACCCTTTGGGTTAAAGCGCAAAACGGTATGCTGTTAAACTACCGTAGCGTGCCCGGCGTCACACTTAATCCTGCCTTGACGACGAACGGTGGGACGCGCGCCTGGCTGCCGGCGGTGACGCCGCATGCGCCGGACTTTTGGGCGGATAACGTCACACCTGGCACGACGGACATGCTGGCGGCAATCTCGAACGCGATGCTGCATGGACCGACCAAAATGTGGCCTGCGACGACATATGCGATTAGCGCCGAGCTCCCGTTTGCAGATGGATATCACCTCGAGGGGGCTGGCGGGTATTGGAAGCGCCGCACGGGCTATGACTACGCGACCGATCCTGAAGGTGCGTCCGTTATCAAGTATATCGGCGCAACCGGAGATAATACTTGTGCCGTTCGTATTTCCCAGACTGCTGTAGGGGTTGCCGGCAGTGACTTCGCAGGCCCTGAAACGGATGATCTGGTTAATGTCGTCGCAAAAAACTTCCACATCGATGCCAACGGCGCGGACTTTGGCTGCTATATCTATCGGGCTGGCAACCAGTCGAATATTGATGGGATAACTGTTGAGGGTGCCGCGTATAGTGGTCATACCCACCTAGGCTGCTTCGCCGCGTTTTTCGGGGTATTCGCTGCTTACGAATGCCAGAATATGGGCGCGATCATTGGCTATGATATCTTCGGTTGGGGCGGCGGCGAGAGCCCCAACTTTGCTTACAATTCGACTTTCCACGTCGCAAACAACGGGCAAGGCGGAGCCTTCGTCGAGAACAGCACGACGTCTCAACCGGCCGTCTCCGGAAGGCAGACGTTGCCGTATGATCTATATGGCTGCGGCGCTCTTATACGGATAGGGCGCGGGAGCCGGGTCAATATATCCTCGGAGAGCAACCTCGGCAGAGCATACTATGGTGAGAGCATTGTCGTCGGCGGTGCGGATGGCGGCCCAACAGTTATCATACCGGAATACATCGAAGGAAATTCGGCTGGCCCTCTTCTTGTCCAGTCCGATTCCGACGGTGGGCTCGTGGTCAAGGATGGGTTCTTCCATCCTGGCAACGGCGGCTCGCTTGCCAAGCAGACAATCAAGATCGAAGGCCGGAACAACAGCAACGTAGCAACGACCGACGCCGGTTCAAACCTTCCCGATCAGTGGATACTGCTCGAAAATCTGAAGGGGTTGTTTGAGGTCAATTCCAACACTGACAAGTACCGGGTGGAGAATTGCCAATACGACATCACGTTTTCATCGCGTCGGCCAACCGAACCTTTTGTCGAACGCCAGAACGAGATGATCAATGGTGATTTCTCGGTGTGGCAGCGTGGGGCTGGCCCGTTCTCCGCAGATGGATACACGGCGGATCGATGGTATGCAGGCTTTCAGGGAGGGACTGGTACTGTCAGCCAGGAGGCTATCACGGTTGGGTCTCTGGAGGGATTTGACGCTCCCAGCCCCGAATATTGCCTCAATATGACGATGACCGTCGGCGCGGCCAATGCTGGCATGACATGGCGAGCTGCAGACGTCCGCAAGTATGCGGGTCGGCGGATTATCGTTTCGTTCTGGGGCGCAGTAGATGCGCTCAAAAGCATCCGGGTTGATGCCACCCAGAATTTCGGCTCAGGCGGCAGCACTGCCGTTACCACTGTTGGCCTTAGCGACCCGAGTGTATCGACAACCTTCCGACGCCATTCGGTTGCGATCGATCTACCATCCATCTCGGGGAAGACTATCGGGACGGATAGCTACCTGGGCATTCGCTTTCGCTATCAGGGGTCGGGGACATTCACTCTCAAGCTTGCTGCCGTTAAGATCGAGATGGCTGCTTGGGGGCCGTCGTTGTACCGGCAGAAACCAAAGTCGGAAGAGTTTGCGGCCTGCTCCGCCTACTTCAACCGTCTTGTCTCCGGCATTGACCTTCATACAGGTTTTGCAGGTCAGGCCATCAGCGCGACGGCGCCCGTTTACAGTATCCGCTTTCCTCGGATGAGGAAGACCCCCACATTGTCGGTATCCAGCGCCGCGCATTTCTCGGCACTTGGGTCAACAGGGGCGGACATCGCTTTGAGCGCTCTCTCGCTCTCACAGGCAAACGATCAAAGCGGTCGTCTTGTTGGGACAGTAGCCGCGGGCCTGACTGCCGGCAATGCAACGCTTCTCCGGTCAACAAACGCCTCCGCAACCTTGGACCTAGTAGCGGAGGTATAATCACCCGTGCTTTCGCTTCGCCAGTTCCATCACGCTATGGAAGTGCGAAAGCAGCGCGTTGTCGGGCGAAATGTTTGCGGAAGCCCGGTCGATAGCCTCTTTGACTGACGGTTCGGTTTCCACGAGAGATAGAGCGTTCTTCCCGTCAGTCAGGAGGTGCGAGGCGAGGGAAGTCAAGAATATGACATCCTTCTTCTTGTCCCTGGCAATCCTTCTGATGAAGTCGGGAGCGGTTTCATTGGCGTGGTTGTTTACGGCTTGCATGATGCGCTCCATTGCGTGGTAGGATCTACCACCCATTGAAAGCAATTTTTCCTCTGCCGTAAAGGGATCGGGGAAAAGTGGCTCGTTGTCTATCCGGACTTGGGTGAACGACGCGGTATGCTCGTCGAGAACTTGAAGATTAGCCCGGAATGCCGAAAGGATTGCGGGGTCCGGCTCGTCTCCAAGATGATCGTTGAGGGCACGGGCACAACGAACTATGGCGCCTTCGCCAAGGGGACCGGAATGGTGATCGAGGAAAGCAGGTCCTCGGTCGGCAGCCATCTCGTGCAATCTCCACCAATCGGCAAGCTGTTCCTTCAGGGCCGGTTTGTCGAGCGCCAGGGTATAAGCGCTCATTGGATCGGCTTGGAACTTGTCGACTTTCTCCCCGTGGGGGTTGAAGTAGATAACGCCAATATCGCGAGCAAGGCATTCCAGAACGCCGGAGGCAAATCGCTGGACCGAAACGTCGCAACGCTCCATTGCGTCGTAGAAGTTTTCGGACGTGACATATTCAGGGAAGAGGTTTCCGGTGTCGCCCGGGTGTCGAGATATGATAGGCGTCATGCCAAGTTCAAGGACAGCCTCAACGGCTTCCGTCAGCCAACGGTCGCGATGCTCGACCAGAACGCCATAGGAAAAATTGCAGTTGATGAGGACGCGAGGCGTTACGTCCTTTGACCATTCGCGTTTCGGCTTAAGCCGGAGAGATTCCATCCGGGGAACGCCGACAGAGGCGATGATTGCCGTGTGGTCCTCGAAGTACTTCTTGTCGAAGTCTCCGGGCAGCAGGACGATGTCGCTCGTCTTGTAGGCATAGCGCTTCCAGTGAACGTCGGCGTCGTCGTAGTCCTGGATTCCCTCGACAATCGCGATTGTGCGGATACCTGAAGCCTTTGCCGCTATGATGATAGGCCGAGTGACCGGATCCCAATCGTTGAATGTGACAATAGCGCGGGGCTTGTAGCGGCCGAGAACGAACTCGCTCAAGGTAATCAGCTCTACGCCATGTTCGGCGGCAGCGGCGCGCACCTTTCCATCGCGCCATTCTGCAGAGATATCGACTGTAATAAAATCGATGCCCATTTCTTTCAGAGCATTTCCGATAAGGGAGATAGTCCAGACGTGATAGGCAGAATGGGGGATGAATGCGATCTGATGGGCCTGCATACCGGAAAACCACGGACGATCCTTAGAAGGATCGCCATAGACGGTCCCGGTACCAACAATGTTGCTTTCTAACTGGCTCCCCTTGGCGTCGGTTATCTTGGCAACAAGGCGAGCCGCCATGTCACGGTCGTCAGGGTTGATAGGTCCGCTCGTTGATCTTTGGCGTTGGATACCACGGTGGAGTATGCCCTCCAGGTGGGTTTCCGAATGGGTGAGAAGGTGAATATCTGGGATTTCGCGGCGGACCAGACTTACAAGCGTCTCATCCGTTTCCGGGTGATCGCTGGCGAGGTTCATGCCGACGAACTCCATCGTCCGGTTAATTTTGCGCTGCTGCGACGTGTAGGCGCTTAGCGGCTTAGCCATCCTGTATCTGGTGGACCAGTCTAGTTGATCTTCCGCCAACGGCTTTTCAGCGCTGTTGATGATAGCTAGGGAGAGATCAAGGTGGGCAAGGGGCTGCTGTCTTACCATGCTACCGGCCCGTCTCCTGTAGGTCACGGACGAGAACCGAGTGGGCGCAAAAATATAACCGGCGCGCAGGATTCGAAGCCATAGGTCAAAGTCTTCGGCCTGCTTCAAGCCATGATTGAAGCCTCCTGCCATGCGAAGGATATCGCGGCGGATCATGGGCTGGTTTGCGTTAAACGGGCAGTGTCCGCTGGAGCCGACGAAGGTGACGTAATCGAGAGACTGAGCCTTGCTTTCCGGGGCAACTTTAAGCGTCTCCTCGATCGAGACGCTTCCGCAGTAGGAGCCGATGAACCTGTCACCTGTCCGTTGACCCCATCGGCAGGTGGCCAGGCGAACTTCAAGGCTGTTCTTCATCATTAGATCGTCAGCATCGAGAAAGGCGACAAACTCTCCTCTGGCAGCGCGGAGTCCGGTGTTTCGAGCGCCAGAGAGGCCGACATTCATCTTGTGGCGGATCAGCCGGAACCGAGGGTCTGAGAAGTGTTTTTTGGCTTGGGTGATGGAATCATCGGTCGAGCAGTCATCAACCACAATGCATTCGAAATTCTTGAAGGTCTGAGCAGCAATAGAGGCTAGCGTCCACTCCAAGAAATGGCCGGAGTTATAAGACGGCACGACAACCGAGACTTCCGGATTATCCATTGATCACCCCACGTTCACCATAGAAAGGCGGGTTACGGATAGGGCATGTGACGGTGGCGATGCAACTCAAATGATGTATGGGCATCTCAATTCTTCGATTTGATGCACCCGAGAGGGCTCCCTCAGGGCTGACTTTTTCTCTAAGGTCCGCTCGGATCACAAGGGAACTGGGGATGAGTTCATTTAAAAGAAGGGCGCTTCTTCAAGCATTCGGCGCCTCGGCGGCGGCTGTTCCAGCCGCTTCGCAGCCCGTAATGATGTCTTCCGAGCAGGTGACGGCTGACGGCGGAACTTATCTGCGCTTTCTGTCGAGCAAGCTAGGAGATGCGCTTACTGCCGAAGATTTTGGGGTGCAGAAGGGGGTAGCGAGAGATCAATCGGCGGCCTTAAACTCAATGTTCGGTGCTGCGGAAGATGTTGTGGGCCAGGCCGCAAACAATGGCCTGCAATTGGCGAAGTTCACAATCGATCTCGGCAGCGGGTCTATCCATTTGGAACAGCCTGTGAACCCTATACCTTTCGGGATAACAATCGCGGGCCGCGGGCCAGCTCACACCCGTTTCGAGTGCCACGGCGACTTCTATGCCTTCGATGTCCAGGAATTTGAAAGCGACGGTACCACCCGGCGATATCACAACGGCATGTGGTTCCGAGACTTTACTGTTATATCCCGCGATCCGTCCAACCGGACCTCGGCATTCAGGCTTCGGAATCTTATCCGCAACAGTGGGCTTGAGCGCGTCTTGCATCAGGGCTGCAAAACCGGTTTTGACATTGATTGGAGTTGGACATTTCAACTAGCCAACTGTGGAGGACAAGGCGGGACCGGCGAAGGTGCTGCTGTGATGAGCCTAACTGACAACCACATCTACCTCGGGAAAAATAATGGAGCAATTCACGTCATCGGTGGGCGCTTCGACGTTTTCGAGGAAAATGGGATCCACGCTGTCGGCTCAGATACCCTCGAGCTTTTTGTCAGAGGCGACGCAACTTTTCAGTTTGGCAAGAAAGGTGGGATCAAAGTTCGATCGGCGCGCACGGTTGATATCGATGGGGCGTTCCTCGAAGGGAATTGCATCGGCAACCCGTCGGAATACTATCTCGACCTCAACGGCTCCGCGTCACCCCTCGCACAGTGCCGCGTTCGCGCGACAGCAATAAACAACAGGGGCGACCGAAACCGCGACGGACTCGGCATAGCGCGAATTGATGGCTTCGAGACGGTCCAATTTGAGGAACGGTGGTCGCGAAACGGAGTGAAAGACCTTCCGATAATTGGCCCAAATGTTACCCGGGCGAAGGTCTTCCTTCAGACATCGGCACAAATGACCTCTGCCGAATTGCTGCATCTCGCCGGCCCAAAGGCCGCGGAGGCTTCTGCGGAGATCAACAGTCCGGCCCGACCGATGCAGTTCTATGGAAGAGTGATCAACGGAAAGAATCTCTCCCAGGCCGGGACAGCGTCATTTGGGCGACAAGGGGAGGCGTCGGTAATGCTGGGTGCCGCAGGGGGCGAGGCCATAATCCAGGGGCATGATGGCAATGCAAAGAGGACATTGAGCTTGCAGGGGGGCGCTGGAGGCTTGGTTTGCCTGTCTGGCATTCAGAAGAGGTTAACCCACACATCGTCAAGCTACACGCCCAGCGATGCGATATCGACAGCCGTTCTAGATACTAAGTCTGGCGGTCTCCTCGTCAGGATGGATCTTGCCAAGTTCGTTTTCCCCGTCGGGTATGAATTGGAGGTTCTTAAACCGTCTGAACTGAACGATGTTGTGTTTGTCCCGCCGGACCCGACAGACGAAATCAACGGCATACAAGGCATGAAGAGCGTTTCAGAGCCCGGGCGCTATGTGATGACGAAGATTTCGACTATCGCTTGGATGCTAACGCATCAGTATCTCGCGTAGGGGTTAGAGCGGCTGAGACATGATTGAAATGCAGTCGTGACGGTTGCGGAAAGGTTGGGCTACAACGGTAAGGCCAGCCTCGGCCGCAAACCCAGCCATCTTTTCGGGCGTCATGTCTGTGCGATGTCCAGAGTCCGCTGGGCCGCTCCCACTGTGATCGATCCACAGGATGCCGCCGGGCCTCAATCTCTTGGAAAATTGAAGAACGTACCCTCTGATGATCTCAGGATGCATATGGACGGCGCTGTCGAAGCACGCGATCAGTTCGTAATCGTCGCGATCGAGCATTTCGACGCTCTGACCGTCGTTCAAGAAGAACCGCATAGGAACAGGATAGTATTTAAATCGCTCGCGACAAACGTCCAGGCACGCTTGGTTCATGTCGAGTAGATCCATTGTGGACGCGTACCGAATAAGCTCTGCCGTAAACCGCCCGCCGCCAGGGGAAAGTTCGAGGATTGCGAGGTCGCGGCGCCCGCCCAAATGTGGGCGGAGAAGGTCGTCTGCTATATCAGCGATGTGGCCGATAGTCTGCTGAGCCCCGCCGCCCCAGCGATAACCAAATTGGTCTTTGCCGGTCCAGTTTTCTGCTTTACCCCAACGGTTCCGATTGAACTCGAGGTTCTTTTCCTTGTCGCTGATCGACTCTTGCATAAGGCTCTCTTTTCGACATGCCGTTACTATCGGCGCATACAAACATAGGTCGGAACTCGAGTCGAGTAGCCCGATCGGGTTCTCTAACGCGGGTAGCTAGCCCCTCGAATGTTTAGGAAGGGAGGTTTCAACGTCTCCAAAGATTGCGCCAAAAGCCTGAGCTGTTAGCTTGGTATCCGCGCTTTTCTGGGTTCGGCAGGACGTAAAGATCTACCCACCCCTTGCCATTCAATACGAGCTTTCGGACATACGAGACGAAATCCTCTTCACTTCCCGCCTTGAGAGGAGGTCCGATCAATTCGGCTAATGAGGAACAGTTCCAGCGCTGCCGACCAGGGCTTTCATGCACCGCGTAGTTTGCTGTCAGGTCGCGGAGGAACGTGACCGGGTCGGTGCCTTGGCTGTCCATCCACTGGGGCGCGAATTCGGTCTTGATGAACCACTTCTTGTGCGAGGAAAGGAACCTCCGACCACCGGCGAACACTCGTTCCTCCCATCCTTGGGTGTCAATTTTGATGTAAACGCCGCTGTCAGCGTCGACGTCCTTTGTCAGCATATCGAGTGTGACAACATCCGTTTCTACGATCGACCAGCCGGGCTGGGCTATCACGCGGCTATCCTGGGAGGCTTTTTCGTTGACGCCGAATTTAGTCTTTTGAGCCTCGCCGTCCGAAACAATGGCGGAATAAAATCTGTCGTACCTAAGGCCATTGGCTACGAAATTGTCTGCAATGAAATCCGCCAACCATGGGATTGGCTCAATCAGCGTAAGCTTGCTCGATGGAAAGGCCCGCCGCATCAGCATGCCTGTGTATCCGTAATTTGCCCCAACATCGATGCAGACCTTTGGGTCGACCGTCTCTCGCAAGACCGCGTAGAACGGGCTGTAATATTCCTCGGAATGGCCTCTTTGGTAATAGTGTGTGCCTCCGGCGTCACCTTTCCGGAACATCAAAGTTACATCGCCAATTTCGACACTTGCACGTTCTTCGGTCATTCGGGGGAGTCCTTTAAGCGACGGCCAAGATTTTTTGGTGCTTCTACAGACGCTTGATCATTGCGCCGGCGGCTGTATAGACCTGCTCGACAGTCGCACGTATCTGTCCGACGATCATAGGGTCCGTAAAGGCGGGCTCTCCTTGGTCAACCTGTCGACTGACCGATTCGAACATCTTTTGGAAAAATGCTTTCGGGTTCTCTTGGGAAGCCGCCGAGACGAATATTTGCTGCTTCATCAGGTATTGAAGCGCGATGTTTTGAGCCTGCAGCTCCGCAATCCGTTCTGCCAATAAATCAATCGCCTGCCTGGTCTGGTCGTCCATTTCGTTTCCTCTTCAGGGACGGATGCTGCGGCCTCGCGTAGCGAAAATCAATCCCAACCGCCACCACAAAAGGAAAACACCATGAACCGACGCATCAACGCGGAGGGGCTTTCGCACATCAAAAAGTTCGAAGGCCTACGGACCCGCGCCTATCGTGATGTCGCCAACATCCTGACGATCGGCTACGGCCACACCTCTGCAGCCGGCGCTCCGGAGGTACGTGACGGAATGACCATTTCGGAGACCCAGGCGGAGCAGATCCTTCAGTCCGATCTTCGGAAGTTCGAGGATCGGGTTTCCCGCCTCGTGAAGGTGCCGCTATCCGACAACCAGTTCGCGACGCTCGTCTCCTTCGATTTCAACACTGGCGCGCTCCACAAGTCCACGCTCCTCAAGAAGCTGAACAAGGGCGACTACAATTCCGTGCCGGTCGAGTTGATGAAGTGGGTCAATGCCGGCGGCAAGAAGGTCAAGGGCCTGGTCAACCGTCGCGCCGCGGAAGCTGGTCTTTGGGCAAAGGGCGAGTTTGTCTCGTCCAACTTCGTCGATGCTGAAAAGCGGGTTCCGAACAAGGAAGTCGCAGCGATCGGCGGCGGTGGTGCGGCTGCGACGGCCACGACGGCCGCTCCGGTTATACCGGATGTCCTCGATGCTGTCTCGGGTCAGCAGTACGAGCTTTCCAGTGGGGACTGGATCCGCATCACGATTGCGGCAGTGATCCTGGGGCTGACGATCTGGGGAATCTACCAGAAGGTCAAGAACTGATGTTCGGCCTCACATCATGGCTCAAGATCGGCCTTGGCGCCCTCGCGGGCGCCACGTTGGCCTTCGCTGCCGGTTATCTCAGTGGGCGCTCTGACGGCAAGGAAAGCGTCCTTGCCGATCTCAAAGACGACCGGATCACAATCCTCGAAGATGGGAAGAAGATCGATGCGGAAGCACTTACTGCTGACGATCCCGGCCTTTGCGCTCTGCTTGGCGGGTGCGAGCTGCCAGACAACAGCGCTGACTAAGCCCTGCGACGTGCTGGTGCCGATCGACCCGAAGCCGGCGACGAACAGCTATCTCGTGGCAAATGACCGCGAGACAGCCGTCTCGATTGCGCGCCACCGTGGACGGGTCCAGCAATACAATTGCAGAGCCCGCTGATGCCGATGCTCATCAAGCTGGGAGACTGTGTGACTACCTCTTTATCGAGCTACGCGGCGCGGCGACGAGTTGCTCGTCAGTAGATAAAGAAGTCGGCCGATGTCAGGGATAAACCGGGATCTACCCTTGCAAAGAGCACACGTGCTGCGCTGCCAGTGCCGTCGCTGTCATAATAGAGGCCACCCCCGTCGGTGTCGTAAATGATGCGGTCATCGGCATCATGCGCAGTACCGGCGGTACTAAAATGGAACTGAGCGGCGGTCATGACGCCAGTTCCCACTAATGCCGTAAAGGCGGCGTTGTCCAACCTAATCGTATCTTCAGCCACGGAGTAATCGAGAATGTTGTCGACGTTGGTTGAGGCATTTAGAGCTGTACTGAAGTAAAAGGAGTCGAGCCCCCCTCCGCCTATCAAGTCATCATTCCCGGCTCTGCCATTGATTAGGTCGTTTCCACCCTCACCTCGTAGGATGTTGCGGGCAGTGCTACCGTTCAATATGTCAGCAAAATCGGTTGCCCGGACGCCTTCGATCGAAGTTAGCGTATCAGTCTTTCCAAAGCCGTCTCGCGCAACGCCGCTTTGAAGGTCGACGTTTACCCCGCTATCGCCACCCCTTCGAACATCGCGGTGATAACGAACGACATCGAAGCCACCTCCGCCATTGATCCGGTCGGCTCCGCCAAGACCCATGAAATCCTCATTTAGGGAAGACCCCGTGAAAGTGTCCGCAAATTGGGTGCCGCGAAAACTCTCAATGCTCGTGAAGGTCTCGGCGTTGCCGAACTGATCAGTCGCCGTCCCATTAGCAGCATTCACGATTACGCCACGGAGCGCGTTTGGGCTCGAATAGGCGTCGTCGAAACTTAGTTGGTCAATGCCGCTGCCACCGTCGTAGGTGTCCCGACCCTCGCCGCCAACGAGGAAGTCATCGCCTGCGCCTCCGTTCAGCGTGTCGTTCCCGGCGAATCCATAGACATCGTCGCTACCGGAACTTCCGTTCACCGTGTCGTTTGTCTTCATCAGCCATTGTTGGAAATTCCAGCCGTTGAACGATTCGGCGGCCGCCTGGAAGTCTGGAAGGCTCAAAGACAGACCGGTCAGGTTATCTATGACGGCACCGCCACTTGTTCGGGTCTGTACAGACGTTACCGTGCCTCCGGTAGCATTGCCTTGTGCGTCGAAGGTGAAACTGCTCCCGATGACGCGGAACTCAATCCCATTGCTAAATTTGTAGACCATCAAGGTCGCGCTTCGACTTACCAGCGTGGCTTCATCAAAATTGATTAGCTCGCCCATCGTTGGCATGTAATCGATACCCGCGATCGCGGGAGTATACTGGTAGGGATAAATGCCCCCGGGGAAGCTTTTTGTAAGTGTTGCCATAACGAGTCTCTCCTATCCGCGGTTATCATTACGTTCTTCGCCCCCTCGCGCAACTAAGTACTAAGGTGTAGGTCGCTACCATCGGCGTGCCCTGGGACTTCATCAACAAATACGGTGGAGAGACAGATCAATCTGGACAGTGCATCGCCTTAACAACGATTGCGAGGTCAGGGCATCCCCGCCGCTCCGCAGCCGCACCCATGCGTCCCGGCCCAAGGCCGATCGGGATGCTCCTCACATACCATGTTGTGTCTCTACAGCGGCGGCAGATCATGGAGGGGAGAATACCGCAATCGACCCCAAATTAAATCATCAAGGAAACACCAGATGACTGACGGTTATCTCGGGCCAGGCATCTGGATAAGGATCCAGCATCGCTTTGGCCCGCGCATGATGGAGTGGTTCATGGCCGGGCATTTGATCCTGTTCGGCTCGATCCTGCTCCTGCCAACCGAAACGTTCAATCAACCGGCATGGGCATCGTTCCGTGACTTGTTCCGATCTGAGGACCTTCTCGGATGGATCATGTTTTGGGTAGGTATCCTCCGCCTGGTGGGTCTCATCGTCAACGGAGCAAGAAAAAAGGTCACACCGCAAATCAGACAGATATCAGCCGGGGTTGGCTGTGTTATCTGGGCAGGCATCTCATATGGATTCGCTTCCTCTGATGTCGTCTCGACATGGCTCGCCATCTATCCGCTTTTTGCGCTTGGCGAGCTGGTCAATATTCACCGTGCGGCACACGACGAGGGGGAAATCAGGAATGGATCAACTCGCTAATCTCCCGGCTCCTGCGCTGATCACGTTTGGAGCCGTTCTGGCAGTCATTTTCGCCGTCCGGTACTTGGGGCTATGGCAGGGGCAGAAAACCTCACCATCGTCGTCGCCTGCGTCGGCACAGGTAGCCGCGGTCATCGTCGATCCTACTGCTCTCAACAAAGCAACAGCAGCCGTAGAGGCGCATACAGCGGCCATGCATCGAGCCATCGATGTTGAGGAGCGCCGGACTAGGGCAACCGAAACCATGGCGATCGAGCTCGACCGCATCCGGGAGGAGTTACGCATCCACCGGGAGATAAGGCGCGCCGATCGATAACGCCGCATCTCTCTAGCCTCGCCCTGTGCCCTTATCCGGGTGCAGGGCGCCTTCTTGCGTTTCAGTCCAGGCCATTCTTCTTTTTCATTGCGTCCCAATATTCCTCGGCGGTGCGCGCCGCTTCGGCCGCCGTCGGCGCATACCCTCTGTTCGGCATGATTGGTTGGCCGCTCCATCCCTTCGGATAGCTGCCCGACCACTGCCACTGACCTTTTTTCAAGGTCTCCTGGTCCAGCCGAATCCTCCCCGCATATTGCTCGCCGTCGTACGCTGAATAATCCTCCAGCAGCTTTCCGTCCAAGCCGCGATCCCCCGGCCATGTCCTCATCCAGCGGTATTTCTTTTGCCAGTCGCCGGTCATTCCAGCCTTCGCTTCATCGCCTTCAAAAGAGCATCAAGCTCCGCGTTTTTGACGTTCGCCAGCATGAGATTGTCCGCGACCTCGATGATGGCTGCCAGCGTCTCCGCCGCGGTCCATCCGGCGGCTTTGGCTGCTTCGATCACATCTTGCAATGGAAGCTCCACCGCCATCTGACATAGCAGGTTACGGTTTTCGTCGTTTGGATCTTCTGGCGCGGCAGGAATGTCGATCATCTCGCCGACATAGAGCGGTGGCCCATGATGGGAAGATTAGAGATTATTATCGAATTGATAGAGGTTATGCCGATCTGCCACCACAAAACCGGCTGGACACTTCTTCGAAAAGATAAATGATTGCGTTGAACGCCGACGTGTCCAGAAATTCAATAAGCTATTGAAGCCAAAAACTTCAGGTACGCCGGCACGGGGCACCATGCCAAAACTGCCTCACAGTTCCGGAGCTGTGGGACACCCGATGCAGAAAGCATAATCTTTTCAGTGGATATGAATTTGTCCCACGGTGCCGCAAGAGATTGAAAATTCTCAGTTGTTTGTCACCTCTTCTGGGCACCATTCCATT
>NZ_SOEM01000027.1:0-52817 GCF_004368875.1 Neorhizobium sp. R1-B | reverse complement strand
CTGACGACCTCAACTGCTCCAACCGCCCGGTGCGGACCCGCATGCCGGGTGGTGTGGGAGGGGCGGAGCCAATAGGCTCCCCCCTATCCCGATTGGAGCGGCAAAAAATACTCCTATCTCAATTCGGCGTCACCATCGCGGAGGCCGTTAAGCTGGTCAGCGATACGGGTGGGGAATTGCCGCATTGAGTAGTTTGTCCAGAGCGTGACGGCCCATATGAGCGCCATCGGGATGCAGCGCAGGAGCTCCTGGTAGGCTTGACCCAACACGGTCGTCAACCACCTGGCGTCAGTCGACGCAGCAGAACGCCTCCATTGTGTTTTTCTGGAACAGGCGGCCTGTCGGCCGCCTTTCTTTTTGCAGTGGAGGCGATGGGACGCGTTTCTCGCTTGCGTCGAGCCAGAAAATCACATAAACATATCTTTATATGTTGATTGGATGGGATGCTGCTTCGATGGGTCTCGCGCTCGATACATTGGTAGATGTGCTCAAAACGGCAGGCGAGCCCACTCGCTTCCGCCTGCTCGCACTACTGGCAGAGGGCGATCTTACGGTCACCGATCTCACGGATATCCTCGGGCAATCGCAGCCGCGGATTTCGCGGCACCTCAAGCTCCTCACCGAAGAGTCGCTGATCGACCGCTATCAGGAGGGAGCCTGGGCTTATTTTCGTCTGAGACAGGAAGGCAAGGCCGCCGCTCTGGTCCGTACGCTGCTGGCTGCCGCTTCGGAGGAGGATCCGGTCCTGTTGCGCGACAGCGAGCGGCTTTTGGCAGTCAAGCGCCTGAGGGCCGAACGGGCGCAGGCTTATTTCAGCCGCAACGCGTCGGAATGGGACGAACTGCGGCGACTGCATGTGAGTGATGCAGCGGTCGAAGCGGCACTGCTGAAGCTCATCGGCAAGACGCCAATCGATGCGCTGCTCGATCTTGGGACGGGTACGGGCTGGATATTGCAGCTTCTGTCCGATTTTTATCGCCGAGCTGTCGGCATCGACGCAAGCCGTGACATGCTCGCTGTGGCACGCGCCAATCTCGACAAGGCCGGCATCACCAAGGCCTCCGTCCGGCACGGCGACATCCTGAACCTGCCGTTGGAAGGCCAGGACTTCGATCTGATCACGATCCATCAGGTGCTGCACTTCCTCGATCAGCCGGAACTGGCCATCGCGGAGGCTGCCAGGGTGCTGCGCCCCGGCGGCCGGATCATCATCGTCGATCTGGCGCCCCACAAGCTTGACTATCTGCGCGAGGATCATGCGCATATCCGGCTTGGTTTCTCTCACCAGGTCATGGCCGAGTGGCTGGACAAGGTGTGGCTCGAAGTGGAGGAGGCGATCGATCTCGGCTCCGGCAAGGAAGGCGCACTTACGGCGACAGTCTGGCTCGCACGAGACCGCAGGCTGTTGATCGCTTCCCACGCACCCGCAGAAACCCAAAACGCCTCATAAGGGAACTGACCATGACTGCCAATCGCGAACCCTTCAGCGTTTCTTTCGAATTCTTTCCGCCGAAGTCGGACGAGATGGAGGCCCAGCTGTGGGAAGCCGTGGAGCAGCTTGCGGGTTGGGCGCCGGAATTCGTGTCCATGACCTATGGCGCAGGCGGTTCGACGAAGGAGCCGACGCTTGCAGCGGTAACACGGATGATCGGCGAGGCGAGACTTCCGACAGCGGCGCATCTGACCTGCGTGGATGCTTCGCGCGAGGAAACGCGCTCGGTCATCGAAGCATATCGGGCCGCCGGAGTTCGCCGCATCGTTGCTCTTCGGGGCGATCCGGCAACCGGCATCGGAACCGCTTACCTTCCCCATCCCGAGGGGTATGCACAGACGGCAGATCTGGTGCGGGCTCTAATGGAATATGGGGATTTCGACGTGTCGGTGTCGGCTTATCCGGAAAAGCACCCGGAGAGCGCTGATCTCGCGGCGGATATCGAGGCCCTGAAAGCCAAGGCGGATGCGGGCGCCTCGCGGGCCCTCAGCCAATTCTTCTTCGATAACGACATTTTCGAACGGTATCTGGAAAAGGTGCAGGGGGCGGGCGTTTCCATCCCCGTAGTACCGGGCATCATGCCGATCCAGAACCTTACCCAGCTCAAGCGTTTCGCCCGTCGTTGCGGCGCCTCTGTGCCAGCTTTCCTCGATGCCCGGTTCGAAGGGCTTGATGAGAAGCCGGAGGATCGCGCCAAGGTGGCGGCTGACGTTGCCGCAGAACAGATGGAAGATCTGAGCCGTCGCGGCATCCACGAGTTCCACATCTATACCATGAACCGCGCGCCGCTCGTTTCGGCCGTGCTGGAGCGGCTCGGCCGCCGGCAGATTGCCAGTCCTCGCACTGTCGCGGCCTGAATGAAAAACGCATGCTTCTACGAGAGGAGCATGCGTTCTAATTGAAGTGCTGATATCAAACGGTCATGGATGCAAAATTATGACCGGGTAGTGGGATCTGTAGCGTTCAGATGAACAGCATAGATGCCACGAACACGAACGCTACACCGACTACCAGGACATTCAGAGAGTATGTACGTCCCATGTCTGCCTCCTTGCGTTGACCGTTAAAGTCTATGTCGGTTTTGTGTCGATTGGAAAGCAGATTCTATGCTGCACCGCCGCTGCCCGAACCTCGCTTCACGACCTTAAATCTGTCATATTGCTGAATTTGCTCAATAAATTTGTTGTTAATCTTAATTGTCGCACCCTTAAAAAGTGGTGTATGAGTGTTACTGAGCGTCATATTCCGTGAGAGCTGCGCTTCTTTTTGACACTTTGCGAAGCCATTTGCTGCAGTAGCGAAGAAGCCGTCCGTCGAGCAGGACGAGGCCGAACCCGATCAGCAGCATGCCGGCGATGTCCGGCGCCTCCAGCCGCTCGCCGAGAAACAAGGCGCCCAGCAGAATGGCGCTTGGAGGCACAATGAGCGTCACCAGCGATGCATTGGTGGCGCCTGCCGTAGCCAGGATACGGAAGAAAAGCATATAGGCAAACGCCGTCGAGATCAGTGCCAGCGCCAGGATCGCCGCCACAGCCTGCATGGAAGGCGCCGGCAATGTCCAAGGCTGGTCAAGGAGTATTGAAACGGGCAGCATCATCAGTGTCGAGGCAGTCAGTTGGCCGGTGGCGGAAACCGGAGCGGGAAGGCTGCGGAAACGTTTGCCGTAGGTTCCGGCTACCCCATAGGACATTGCTGCGGCCACCGGCAGAACCAGAGCCCAGAGCGGAGCAGATGCCGCTGTTGTGATGCTCGGCCCGATCAGAACAACCGTGCCGGCGAGGCCGGCGAGACAGCCGGCGATTTTGCCTGCCGTCAGTTTTTCGTCCGGCGTCCAACGATTGGCAATCAGGACTGTCCAGATCGGTGTCGTTGCATTGAGGATCGACGCAAGGCCTGCCCCGATCTCGGTCTGGCCGAAGAAGATCAGCGTATGGGGCAGGGCATTGTTGACGAAGCCCATGACCACGAAGGAGCGCCAGTGAGCGGCCAAGGACTGATAGAGGCCAAATCGGCCGTGGAGATAGATGTGGAGCGCAAGCGCTGCCAGGAATAGACGCAGGAAGACCAAAGTGAAGGGCGGCACTTCCAGCACGGCAATGCGCGCAAAAAAGAACGAGCCGCCCCAGATCAAGCCCAGCAGCAGAAGAAGCGCCCAGACAACTGCATTGGGCTTCGAAACGGTGGCGGTCGTCATGGAATTTTCCTTCACATCGGAAGCAGGAATATAGCCAGGACGAGCCGACCGCCACCCGAATCTTGAGCAGTGGGATTGCAGGCCTTAGAGTGCCGAAAGCAGCCCCTGGGTCGGCCACCCGTCTGCCGGCAGTCCCAAGCGGGCCTGTTCCTTCTGAACCGCCATGCGGGTGCCGGAACCCAAGATGCCGTCGACCTTTCCGACATCGTGGCCGAGCGATTGCAACTTCGCCTGCAATGCCTTCATACCGGAATCATCGAGGCCGGGTTCAGGCGTTCCCTTCAGATAGGGCGGAGCGCCGGACAGGCGGGTGGCGAAGTAGGCCGCCGATGTCGTGTATATGAAGGACTGGTTCCACTCGAGATAAATGCGGAAATTGGGATAGGTGAGTAAGGCTGGCCCCTTTCGTCCCTGCGGCAGGACAAGAGCCGCCGGCAGATCGCCGAAGCTCGTATTGCCGTCGCGCGGTGTGACACCCATCTTGAACCATTCGCCAGCGGGAATCTCGTTGCCGAGGCCCGATTTCCCCCAGGGCAGGTTCTCAGCCAGCGTTACTTCCTGAACCCACGGCTGGCCTGCCTTGAAACCAAGGCTCTGGATGAATTTGGCGGCAGTCAGGATCGCATCGGCGGCGCTGTTCTTCACGTTGACATGGCCATCGCCATCGCCATCGACGCCAAACGCGATGATGTCCTCAGGCAGCATCTGAACCTGGCCGATCTCACCCGCCCAAGCACCGGTATTGGTCGCGGGATCCAGGTCTCCGTGCTGCACCATCTCGATGAGTGCGATAAGCTGCGGACGGAAGAGTTCCGGGCGCCGGCAATCATGGGAGAGGGTCACCAGAGCGTTGCGGGTGTTGAAGTCGCCCTGAACCGCTCCGAAATCCGTTTCCATGGCCCAGAAGGCGGCAATGACGCCCGGAGCCACGCCGAATTCCAGCTCGGCGCGGGCGAAGACATCGGCATATTGCTTCAGCTTCTGGCGGCCGATATCGAGCCGCGCCTGACTGACGGTGCGTTGGGAAAAATCGAGGAAGGTTTGGCGGAAGACACCCTGGGCGCGATCGCGGGACAGTACTTTCTGGTCGATCTGCGCGTCGGCGAGAGCTCGATCGGCGGCATCGGCAGGGATACCCTTGGCGATCGCTTCGGCCTTCACGCCCTGAAGGAAGGTGGAGAGATCACCTCCGCACGTGGGGGCCGGCGTCTGAGCAAGGGCGGTGGAGGCAAGGCAGCCGGCGACAACGGATGCGAGCAAGAGGCGGCGGACAAAAACAGCGGACATTCGGCGTTCCCAATGTGAATAAGCACCGCCGCATGTGGACAAAATCGTGACGGAAATGGCGGCAGCGGCGTCGGGGCAGGTTCTACCGCAACTGCTCACATATTGCCAGATGTCGGAGTGCCGGCAGGTCGAGGTTTACTTGCTGACGGATGCGACCCAGTTGTTCCAGCTCTTCGCGGTGCCGGAAAATACGTTGATATCCGTCTGACCTTGGATGCCCGGCACGATGCCCGTTGAGGTGTATTGCCAGAAGGCCCAGCGGCGACCGGCATAAATTTCACCGGGATGTGCTGCGACCGACCGCACCCAAAAATGATAATCGTTGAAGGCTCCAACCAGGTTGTCCCGGTGGAAGTCGACGGAGGTGTAGATGATCGGACGCTTGCCGTAATGCCGTTCGATACGATCCATGAAGCGCTTCATAACGTCGCGCACGGTGGCAGGGTCAGGCTTCAGCTTGCAGGTCGGCGAGGCGTGGTTCCATTCCACGTCGAGCACCGGCGGCAGCTTCGTCGACTGCCTCGGCACATTGGCGATGAACCAATCGGCCTGCTCCTCCGGAGTCGAGCAGAAATAATAGAAGTGGTAAGGCGCGTGCGGAATACCGAATGCGGCGGCGTTGCGCCAATGCCGTTCGAATGCGGCGTCGACCCGATCTTTTCCTTCGGTCGCCTTGATGAAGGCGAATGCGACTCCGGAGCCCTTCACCTGAGCCCAATCGATATCCCCGTCGTTCCATTTGGAAAGGTCGATGCCATGGATTTCGTGGCGGCCGGGATGATATCTGCCGAAATCCTGCGGATCGTTATCCTTGAACCTCATCTGCTTGACCGACGAGGTCTCCACCAGATCGTAATCGGTCGATGTGCAGCCGGCGGCTGCGAGCATGACTGTCGCAAGAAACGTCAAAAGGAGCCGAGGCATGGAAGTCCCGTGTTGATGCCGACTAAAGCCTCTCGCCTCACGAATCTGCAACGAGGAGGCGTAAACGCGATGTCGTCATAACGTCGTAAAAAATCGGTTATGGCAAGAGGGCTGCCAGCCGCATGCGCAGCGATCGGATATCAGCCGCGGCGGCGGATCACCGCGTGCCACGCATAACCCCAGCCGATCTCTTCGAAGATCATGTCGGCGTCTGCTGCGGCAAGCCTGCTTTCCAGTACACCGTGCAGGTTCGCACGAGGCGTGACGTGGAAGCGCGTCAGCCAAGCCTTCAGCAGCCGTCCGAACCAGCCGGGCAAGCGTTCCTGCTGGCCGAAATCGACGATATGCAGCGAGCCGTTCGGGGCAAGCGCGGCCAAGGCCGCATCGACTGCACCTTCCCAGTTCGGGATCATCGAAAGCGCATAGGAAATCAGGATCCGGTCAAAGCCCGTCCTGCCGAACTCCTCCGCCTTGAAATTCGTGGCGTCCGCCACCTGGAAGTTCGGTGCAGCGGCTCTGCCGCGAAAATTCGCTCGGGCGCTTTCGAGCATCGCTGCGGAGATGTCCAAGCCATAGAGTTTGGCAGTCGGATAATGCCGGTGAGCGAGCAACAGATTGCGGCCCGTTCCGCATCCGACTTCCAGCAATGTCGCTCCCGGCGGGACGTTCAGTCCTTCTACCGCCCGATCACGACCGAAGAGGTAATATTTGCGCGTGGCGTCGTAGATGTGACGCTGATAGCGGTACATCCGATCCATCCGCTCTGCATGCTCGTCGGGAAGGGACGTGCTTGTCATATGCTGCGCCATCAGGCTTTTTTCACGTAGATATGGAAGCCGCCATAGATTGCGGACCGGTCCTGGAGGTTCAGTTCGGCCGATCGATCTTCCAGATAGGTCCACTGGTCCAGTAGCGCAGCCGCCAGCCGGCCATGAAACACGGTCTTTTCGGCCGCCGTGCGGAAGATCACGCGGGCTCCGGAAGCCGCCGTGCGGGTGATTTCCGTCCAGAGATCATTGAGCTGCTGATCCGTCATCCAGTCCTGAGCGTCGAGCAGGACGTAACGGTCCACGGAAGCCGCGGGCTTGCGCGCCAGAAGCTCGGTAAAGCTCGCGTGGTGGACCGTGACGCGATCGGCATTCTTGCGGATCATCTGAAAGTTTTCCGCCTTCAGATAAGTCGGCAGCGTACCCTCTTCCGCCTTTGGGTAGCGGCGTACGAAGGCTTGCCAGGCAAAGTAGTTGTCGCGCAACGGGAAATGGCAGGCAAGCTTTTCGAGTCGCTGGCGCAGCACCGGCGCGATCGATCCATCGGCGGCAAGACTTGCGAGCTCGTCATATTGCTGCGGCGGGATACCGAGACCGAAAAGCGAACTCTTGCGGCTGGTGATCCAGCGGATTAGGGGTTTTTCGAACAGAGGAGCGATCTTTTGGTCGAAGAACTGCCGCTGCTCGCGCAGGGAGCGGGCATTCGCCATTTCGGTAAGGTCGGTTCCGTGCAAGCGGGCGATCAGATGGCCGGCGCCGATGAAGCGGCCGAGCAGGCCAGTTCTGTAGATGTTGCGATTGAAGACGCCGATGCGGCGTCGGCCCGACAGGGACCGCTTCTCCCAATAGGCGCGTGTGGCGGTGTCGAGATGCGGGGCGACGAATTTGTCGTAGCTCGTGCTGTTGGAGCGAACGCCGTCCATTCCGAAGTGGCGTACTACATCGCCGTGGCCCGGCAAATGGCGGAAGGCGGCCAGTTTCAGGCGGTTCAAAGCGACGTGATGTGGATTAAGGTCTACCACGTCGATCTTCCTCGGCGCGCGGGACAGATAGGCGAGCATATTGCAGCCGCCGGAACCGATTGTAACGATCGAGTGCCCTTCGGCCAATTCCATAGCCGTCATGTCGACATCCGGATCTTCCCAGATCTGCGGATAAACCAGCCCGGAAAACAGCAGCCCGAAAAGCCTCTCTGAAAAACCCTGTCGAGAAAGTGCCTTGTGCTGCAGGAGCGCATCCTTGAGCTTCTTGTTTTTCCGAAAACCGGCTTCCTGAGCAATATCTGCCATAATCGAGTCCCGCCTAGTCCAGAGTTGCAGGGCGTGTAGCCCGATCGTGCAACAGATTGATGACGCGGCCTGTGCTGAACATCCAGAACGGGCCCTGCGCCAACAAAACTGCTTCCTTGGGGGCGAGAATCCTGATTGCATGCATGCGCAAAAGATGAGGGACCAAGCGATTGTTGATCAGGATTGCGAAGATTTGTTTTGGTGTCGTCCTGGTCAGTGTCGCCGGAGTTGCGGGCTGGCTTTACGTTATGCCGCCGGAACTGCTGAGGGTCGGAAGCGGCTATGCCGCCAAGATCGTCTGCTCGAACGTCTTCATCGCCGGGCGGGACGCTGACGTGGTGCTTGCGGTCGACGTCCAGGCGCCGGGCCATCCGCTGCTCAAGCTGATGCACGTGTCCGTCGATCGGACCGAAAGACGTGTCCATGCCGCGCTGCTCGGCATTTTTGCCGGCAATGATGCCGTCCATCGCGATGGCTTAGGGTGTACTGTCACTCCGAATGGGGAAACATTGCCGCGGGTGGAAACGGCATCGGCTATTCGGACGCCCGTCGATGAGACTGTCCTTTGGCCGGAGGGCGGAAAAATTGAATCCCATCCGGCAATTGCGCCTTTTCTTTCACGCGATGATCTCATTGGAGCCGGTATGCGGGCGGTGGTTGTCGTGAAGGGGGGGCGTATCGTAGGAGAGACCTATTCTGCCGGGTTTTCGAAGGACACGCCGCTTCTGGGGTGGTCTATGACCAAGACGGTCACTGCGGCAATCATCGGCACGATGATGCGGGACGGCCGGCTGTCGGCGGACGATAAAAGGCTCTTACCGCAATGGCAAAACGATCAGCGTGCCGACATCAGCCTCGGCGACCTTCTGGCGATGGAGAGCGGCCTGGCGTTCAACGAGAACTACGGCACGGTCGCGGACGTGACCCGGATGCTCTATCTTGAGAGCGATATGGCAAATTTTGCCGCGGATCAGCCGGCTGAGGCCGATCCGGGCACCCGCTTCAACTATTCCTCCGGCACAGGTGTGCTGCTTTCCCGGATATGGATGAGCCGGCTGGAAGAGAAAGCGGCGCTTGCCTATCCGCGAAAGGCGCTATTCGAACCGTTGGGAATGGCAAGCGCGGTATTGGAGGTCGATGCCACCGGTACTTTCGTCGGCAGCTCCTACATGTATGCGACTGCGTGGGACTGGGCGCGATTGGGACTGCTGCTGGTGCGGGACGGCGTCTGGAACGGTAACAGGATCCTGCCGGAAGGCTTCGTCGAAGCGATGCGCCAGCCGAACCGGACCTCGAACGGCCGCTATTCCAGGATGCAGACCTGGCTGCCGGTCGCCGGTAAGGGTCTGCCCGCCGATACATTCATCCTGGACGGCCATGACGGACAGAACGTCATCGTCATTCCATCGCTCGACCTTGTGGTCGTGCGGCTTGGCCTGACGCCGGAGCGCTATGATCCGTCGATGCTTGTTGCGGAGATCATAAAGGTGACGGCGGCGCCCTAAGGAGCCGCCAATTGCCGTTACTTCTCAAGCACGTGCAGCATGTCCTTGCGCTTGGCATCATAATAATAGCCGCGCGCGTAGAGCTTGATGGCATTATCGTTCTTGTTGTCGGCTACGAGCCAGGCACCGCGCAGATATTTGATCGCGTATTTCAGGTTTGTTTCAGCGTCGAGCAGACCCGAAGCGGGTCCTTCATAACCCATGGACTTGGCAGTCGAATATTTGATCTGCATGAGACCCCAATAGCCGTTTTTGTGATAGGCCTTGGGGTCGTATTTGCTTTCCCGATGTACGACGCGGTGCACCAGCGATTCCGGCACGCCGTACAGTCCCGCATAACGCTTGATGAGCTTGCTCAAATCCGCAGGTGCCGCAGCTGCGGTGGTTGGCAGGGGGTCGCCGGGTGCCGGGGGAAATTCCATCGCCGAAAGTGCGGCGACGGCCTTCGGTGGAGCGGCATAGGCAAGTGTCGACGTGTCCGGTCGCGGCGTGGGTACGACCGATTGCAGCGCCACCATATCCGGTGTCAGTTCGGGCTCGTCCAATGCAATCGCCTGGGCTGCTGCCGGCTGGATCCTGCCTTCTGAAACGGCGGGAGCTACGGCCGGTACGGCCAGCCGTCCGCCCTTGCTGGATGCGAGGATCGTCGAGGTTGCGGGAACGGTCGGGGCGGCGGGCGATGCTGCTGCCACAAGGGTCGAGGTGGTCTTGCCAGGTATCAACGCCGTCGCGGCGCTCGGGGCGGGTGCCAAGGCAACGAACGGCGCCATGGTTGCAGATGCCATCGCTACCGTCTGGACCGAGGCCGCTTCTGCGGCCATCGGAACAGGAACCGGAAGCCGCGACGTCTTGGCGAGAGCGACCGCCGGCTGTGCACCCGCGGCCTGTGCCTGCTGACCGACCGGCAGATCCGACTTGTACTGGACAGCCAACTGCCCATCCGCGGACGCAGTCTGAACCGCACCGGCTACAGCAGTATTTGTCGGGAATTGGCTCTGAGTCGCGGCAAGTTTGGGTTCCCGTTCAACACTCGAACAGGAAGCGAGAACCGAAGACATGGCGCAGGCCACGGCCGTTCCACGGCCGAGAAATCGGATTATCGCCATTGGGTTTCTTTCATGAATTTGGTTACCCCAGCCCGCCGAACCGCTACCGAATATGTGGTTTCATTAACCTATTGGGCAGCGTCCGACAAGACGGTGAGGCCTAGGCCGCAATCCGGCGATAACCGGCCGTGACCGCACGTCGCGATATGAATCGCGTCTGGGGCTTGCGTGAGGCTTGGTTGAGGTTTGCAGCATTGCGTTTCCGGCCGAGAACGCGGCGCGGCAGCAGCACGTGGACGGCGCCACCGATTATCATGCAGACGAGAAAGATTGCCTGCATTTCAAGAAGCTGAAGCAAAATTGGAGTTTGGAGATCGATGAACTGCGCAAGTATGGCGGCAAGCACGAGCGCGTAGCGAAGAGTGAATGCGGATTGACCGAAGAGGCAGCCGAAAATCCGCGCGCGACGACATTCCGGCAGGTTGTCGTTGTCGGCCATGGGGCCGGTGATTTTCGGATCCTGATAGGACCACAATATATAGAGCATCAGATAGCCAAGGCCGATCCAGGAAATCGTTTCCATCAGCCGCGGGGCATAAAGAGCCGCAATTGCGACCGGCACGCTCGCCAGCAGCAGGG
Organism: Neorhizobium sp. R1-B; assembly: GCF_004368875.1. Taxonomy (NCBI): domain Bacteria; kingdom Pseudomonadati; phylum Pseudomonadota; class Alphaproteobacteria; order Hyphomicrobiales; family Rhizobiaceae; genus Neorhizobium; species Neorhizobium sp. R1-B. The sequence goes on along the minus strand of NZ_SOEM01000027.1, from coordinate 41,674 downwards.
CCGTCGTCAACCCAAGCGCCAGGCCGGGCAGGGTGGCGACCGCGGTACGGCGGCCACGCTGGAGAGAGAAGCTGGCAGTAAGACAAGCAAGAGGGCTCGGGAGAAGGACGAAAAAAATCGCGGTCGCGGCAAAAGCGAGCCAGATATCAGCCGTCATTCCACTTCCTCCCGAACGCCCCCAGGCGCTCGTCAATCGTCTTGTATCAAGCAGCTTCGAAGGGTTGACCGATATGGTCCATCACTTCGCCGAACCATTTTGCCGTCAGATCGAAATGTTTTCCACCCTTGATTCTCGGGAATTCGATCGTCCGCAGTTTTCCGTTCTGGTCTTCGTCATGACCGGTCACGCCCGAGACCTTGTTCAGGGCACTTTCTACCGCCAGATCGACCATGCCTTTGATCAGCATCAAATCAGCGGCGTTGGCAGCGGCCGAACGTGCAAAATAACCGGATTTCTGCACCATGGAGCGGTCGGCGCCAAGAAGTGCTGCGAACTGCTTCTGAAACCAGTTGCCGACATTGATCGTGTCGATCTTCACGTGACCGAAGGCGTCACGCTTGACCGTCTCGCCGGCGGCTTCCCGCTCGGCGACGATCGCGTCCAAACAGGCTCCTTCAGAAACGAAAAGGGTCACGAAACCGCGTTTGTCCATCACGTCCTTCAGCCGGGCGGCTTCCTTGTCGATGTCAAAGGCCATTTCAGGAAGATAGATGCCATCGATGTTTTTCAACTCCGAGTTCATCATCAGGCCTTCGACATATTCATTGTCCTTGGTCTTCTGGATATAGGCCCGTGCAGTGGCGGCGGTAAGCCAGCCGCAATGACGCCCCATCACTTCGTGGATCACAAGTGTGCGAGGAGCGGCGCTCTGTTCGTTCGAGACGTGGTCAAAGAAATGCGCCCCCACCTCCGCGGCCGTCCAGGCGCCGAGCGATTGTCGGATCGGCACGACGTCGTTGTCGACCGTCTTCGGCAACCCGACCACCGTCAGATTATAGCCGTTCGCACCGAGATAGGCGGCGAGGTCTGCTGCGGTGGTGTTGGTATCGTCCCCGCCGATGGTGTGCAGGATGGTGATGCCATCGGAGGCAAGGCGCTCGGCGGCGACCCTGAGAGGATTTTCTCCTTCCTTGACGAGGCCGCGCTTCACGCAGTCGGCGGCGTTTGTCAGCTTGACGCGGCTGTTGCCGATTGGCGAGCCGCCATAGCGATGCAACAGATGCGCCTTCTCCCGCATATCGGCCGTGATGCCGATGCGGTCGCCCAGGAGTACGCCCTGGTATCCGGAGCGGTAGGCAATCATCTCGATCTCCGGCGCGATATCGTTATAACGCTCGATCAGTCCGCCCACGGCAGACGAGAGGCAGGGCGCAAGGCCTCCGGCGGTCAGCATCGCTACTTTCTGTTTGGCCATCGATCCTCCTTGACGCGTACACTCGCGTTCAGTTCAAAACCGCTCGAATGGATGCGACAGAGATGGTCACCTGTAAAGTGAATTTCTCAAGAAAATCCGGCCTTTCGGCTGAATATGACGGCAAGCGGCGATATAATCGTTTCAACTGAGAGAACCCTCGCGGGGGTTGGCTGTGGAAAAGCAAAACATGGAGAAAGTCCGCAGCATCCGTACCCGCGATGCCGTTGCAGCCCGATCACGGGGTCATGAAATGGCTCTTGGGATCACCGGCTGACGATCCGGTCGATTGGTCTCGCAGACTTGGTAATGCCGCTGTGAACGGCAGTGATTGTTCGGAAAACATGAACATAGTTTAATCTGAGATGGACCGTCCGCTGCCTTGCAATCATTGGGATAATCTGGTCCATTGGGGTCATGATATTCGATTTCGCCTGCTTCCAAATCTCCTCCCTCTGGGAACGGCTCCTCGGCGCCATCGGCGACGCGGCCGGCAGCGCGCTGGGCCGTATGGTGGAGGCCGTCCGGACGGTCTTCGAGGGCGATCCGGAAACCCGCCGACAGGTTTCCTTCTCGGTGGCCATCATTGCTCTGTCTGCCAAGATGGCCAAGGCCGACGGGATCGTGACCGAGGCCGAGGTGAGGGCTTTTCAGCAGATCTTCGATTTTCCGGATGAAGAGGCGCGGAACGTAGCGCGGCTTTATAATCTGGCGCGCCAGGACGTTGCCGGTTACGAAGCCTATGCGCTGAAGCTCGCCGGTCTCTGCAGTTCCGGTGTCGCAAAGAATTGCCCAATGCTGGAGAACGTGGTCGACGGCCTCTTCCACATCGCCAAGGCAGACGGCCTCGTGCACGAAGACGAATTGGTCTTCCTCGGGCGCATCGCCGAGATATTCCAAATCGACGAGGCGCATTTCCGCCGCATCATGGCGCGTCACGTGCATCTCGATGGAGCGGATCCTTACCTTGTTCTCGGGGTTTCACCGGAGGACGATTTCTCCGAGATCCGCAAGCAATATCGACTGCTGGTTTCCGAACATCATCCGGATCGGCTTATCGCGCGGGGCGTTCCTGTCGCCCTCCATGCTGCGGCCAACGAGCGGATGGCTGCCTTGAATGCGGCTTACGCAGCGATTTCGAAAGAGCGCCGCGCTGCATGACGGTTTTTGCCGCCGATTATCCCGGCGCCTCGGTGAACCCTTCTCCCAATCAGGGCGATCGTGCAAACGGGCGCAAGCCCGACATGATCATTCTGCACTACACGGGCATGCCCAGCGCCGATCAGGCGCTCTCCTGGCTCTGCAATGAGGAGAGCCAGGTTTCCAGCCATTATTTCGTCCATGAAGACGGGCGGATCGTCCAGCTCGTGCCGGAAGGGCGACGCGCCTGGCACGCCGGAAAGAGCTCCTGGGCCGGCGAAAGCGACATCAATTCCTGTTCGATCGGAATAGAGATCGCAAATCCCGGACATCCCGGCGGGCTTCCCGATTTTCCGGATGCACAGATCAAGTCGGTCGCCGATTTGTGTCTCAATTGTGGCAAAAGATGGAAAATTCCGCCCGAAAGGGTGCTTGGCCACTCGGACGTAGCGCCGATCCGCAAGGTCGACCCGGGCGAAAATTTCCCCTGGGAAAGATTGCATCTTGACGGGGTGGGGCACTGGATAAACCCAACGCAAATCAGCGGAGGGCGCTTCTTTCAGTACGGAGAGAGCGGCCAACCCGTCGAAGCTCTTCAATCCATGCTCTCTCTCTATGGGTATGCCATTGAAACTACGGGAGGCTTTTGTGATCGGACAAAAGGCGTCGTTGAGGCCTTTCAGCGACATTTCAGACCTCAGCTCGTTGACGGCATCGCTGATTTTTCAACAATCGACACCCTGCATCGGCTGCTGGCCGCATTGCCGAAATACCGCCGCTGTTAGTCGCGGTGGTTGGGGCGCAATGGGCGCGTTTCAGCAAAAATATTGCGCTGCCACATCATCTCCTCATTAGGTCTTTCTAAAGGACAGGTTAACGCAGCCACCATGTTGGACGGGGGTTGCAGAGATAAACGATAGGTCATCGTGAAGCACCGCGCCGTCTATCCGGCGACGCGGTGAGGGTGTCTGCGTATTGACGCCGGCGAGCCTATTAGTCCGGAGAGAATCTAACTGAATGAAAAAACTGGCTGTTATAGCCGCGGCGGGCCTGGCCATGGTCGTCGCGGGAAGCGAATTCGTGCGCGCTGAAGACGCCGAGAAGGTTACCGTCTACACCAAACCGCTCATTGTTCCTTGGGAAACGCGCGAGACGGGCTTTGCTGCACCTACCGACGTGGCAAAGCGGATAGTCAGACAGCTCCACTATTCCAAGATAATTGAGAAATATGCCGGCGAGTATGGTGTTCCGGTTGAACTGGCCAATGCCGTCGTGCAGATCGAAAGCAATTTCCGTCCAACCGTAAAGGGCAGGGCCGGCGAGATCGGCCTCATGCAAATCAAACCTGCAACGGCCAGGTTGATGGGATACGAGGGGCCGAGCTACGGTCTTTACGACCCTGAGACGAACATTCGCTATGGAATGAAATACCTTGCCGGAGCGCATGAGCGCGGCGGCGGCAGGATCTGCGGCACGATCCTGAAATACAATGCAGGCCACGCTGCCAAGCGCATGAACCCGGTCTCCAAGCGCTATTGCGATAAAGTGCTCGCCGTCATCGACGCTACCAAGCAGCCGACCGGCCAGCCGCAGATAGCCGATACTGCGGAATTCGATTTCGCATCGAACGTCATCCGGACGACAACACCTCTGGTATTTTGATTCCGGAAACGGCTAGAAGTGCCTTCAGGAACAGGCATTTCAGTCGAAGGAATCAAAGGGCAGAGCATGTCGGGGCGGTTTAAATACATAGTTGTCGGGAAGGGCATGATGGGCGCTGCGGCTGCCCGTTACCTCTCGAAATGGACCGATGGCGTCGCGCTGATCGGTCCGGGTGAGCCGGCGGACTATGGGCGCCATGAGGGCGTCTTCGCCAGCCACTACGACGAGGCGCGCATTACCAGGACGATCGATCGCGATCCGGTCTGGGCGCGCCTCGCCAACCGCTCCATTGCCCGGTACAGGGAAATTTCGGCGGAGAGCGGGATCGACTTCTATTCGGAGTGCGGATGTTTGATTGTGGGACCCGCCCGCACTAGCGGTCTGTCCTATGTCGCCAAGGTCCTTGATGCTGCGGGAAAGCTTGGTGTTACTACCGAAATATCCGGGGATGCCGATCTCGGCGACCGTTTTCCGTTCTTTGCCTTTCCGTCCGGTAGCGAGGGTGTCTGGGAGCCGAAAAACGCCGGCTATGTGAACCCGCGCCGCTTGGTCAAAGCCCAGGCCGAACTTGCGGAACGGCAGGGCGCCGCAATCATTCCGGAAACCGTTTCCTCCATCCAGCAGGCCGGCGATGCGGTGACGGTGACGACGGCCGAAGGCAATACCTATCAAGGCGAAAAGGTCCTTGTCGCTGCCGGCGGATTTTCCATAAATGAGAATCTCCTGCCGCGGCGGTTTCATCTGGACGTCTATGCTCGAACCGTTGCCTTCTACGAGATCGATGAAGCAGCCCTGAATGCCCTGGGCAACGTTCCGTCGCTGATCTGGAAATGGGACGAGGCCGATGACGGGATTTATCTTCTGCCGCCGGTGCGTTATCCCGACGGCAAGGTCTATTTGAAAATCGGCGGCGATCCGGATGATCTGCCGTTGCCGACCGAGCCGGACGTGCGCGCCTGGTTTCGTTCCGGCGGCCGCGAGAGCACCCACCGATATCTGACCGAGGTCATCCACCGGCTGATGCCGTCGCTCGATATTTCCCGCACGTCGAAGGCGGCTTGCGTAACCTCCTTTACCCCGACCGGCTATCCTGCGATCGCCATGACGGAATCGGATTGTATCGGGATCTTGAGCGGCGGATGCGGCGCTGCTGCCAAGAGTTCGGATGAAATCGGCAGGCTTGGTGCAGAGCTCATTTTCCATGGTCGGATTATCGACGAAAGCTATCCGACAGATTTCGCGGCGAGCTACCTGTAAACTCTGGTATTCGACGCCTATCTCGGTTATGGACCGCATGCCAGTTGGCCGGGCAGCCGCGCTTTATCAATGTCGAAAGGCGATAAGGTGAGGAAAGTCCGGGCTCCACGGAAACACGGTGCCGGATAACGTCCGGCGGGGGCGACCCCAGGGAAAGTGCCACAGAAAGGAAACCGCCCCGCTTTCTCAACTGCCCGATGGGCGGCTGAGATGGCGGGGTAAGGGTGAAAGGGTGGGGTAAGAGCCCACCGCGCCTCTGGTAACAGCGGCGGCATGGTAAACCCCACCGGGAGCAAGACCGAATAGGGATGACGCGAGCCCCGCGAAAGCGAGGCTACAGCCTGTTTCCGGGCCAGTCATCCGGGTGGGTTGCGTGAGGCGATGTGCAAACGTCGTCCCAGACGAATGGCTGCCACGTTCCGGTGCTTGCATCGGGGCCATACAGAACCCGGCTTACAGGCCAACTGGCAATTTCCCGCACCGGATGTGATGAATTCTGCGAAATCGCCTCCCGCGAGCGCATCCGGAGGTGCGGCTAACGGAAAGGTGTATTTAAGGATCTGCGAAATCTCCTTTGCTTTCGGAGCATTAGGGAGCGCCGGAATTCCACTTGCGGCGGTCGGTAGAGGCGGTTTCTCCGCTTGCTCCAATAACCCTTTGTTAAACTTAACAGCTTATAAATAAATCAGGTTTGGGAGCGGCTAGCGGGGTCTCTCCCATTGACGCCCATATGGTCCCATGGTATCCCAAAATCGCACTGCACAAGGGCGTATGAGCGCCCGCCAATCCCAAAGTTTCGGTCGGTCGGCCGGGCGGATTTCCGTTCATCCGGATGGCGAAGCTTTGTCTGGGGCGGTGCGTCGGGACGGGCGGGTATCCGTCTGGAATTGCAAGGGAGCGGGTGTTCGGCGTGGTAAGTCGCTTCCTTTCAAATGCGACGAACAGGATCGATGCGAAGGGGCGGGTCTCCGTTCCGGCGAGTTTTCGTGCGGTTCTTTTGGAGCTTGGAATCCAGGAGCTTTATTGTCTTCAGGATTTCATCTATCCGGCGATCAGCGTTGGAGGTCCGGATCTGCTCGGTCGATACGAAAAGCAGATCGCATCGGTCGATCCATTTTCGCCGGAAGCCAACAGGATGTCGCTGCTGGTACATGGTGGCGGCGTCTTCATGAGGCTCGACGCGGAGGGCCGGCTGATGGTCACGGATTTTATCCGGGACTTCACGGGAATCAGCTCGGAAGTAACCTTCGTTGGGCGCTCGGATCATTTTCAGCTTTGGCGGCCGCAGGCGTTTCACGAGGCGCAGGCGGCAGCGAGAGAGGGGCGCTTCGGTTCGCGCCCTGCGTAAAACAGAGGTGCGGAATGGCGGCGAATTCTGGCAACGGAGAAACCGAGGCCGAAGGCGGACTGGTTCGTCACATTCCAGTCCTTCTTGACGAGGTTGTCGAGGCGCTCGATCCTCAAGCGGGCAAGGTCATCCTCGATGGCACATTCGGGGCGGGTGGATATTCATCCGCCCTGCTTGCTGCCGGTGCGGAAGTGATCGCGCTTGATCGTGATCCGACCGCGATCGCTGCCGGGCAGGCGTTGGCCGAAGCTCATAAAGGGCGTCTTACGCTTATCCATTCGCAATTCTCCAATCTCGCCGACTATGCGCCCGAAGGAGGGTTCGACGGCGTCGTGCTCGATATCGGCGTGTCGTCCATGCAGATCGATGAGGCGGAGCGCGGCTTCTCATTCCAGAGAAACGGCCCGCTCGACATGCGTATGTCGGCAGCGGGCGTGTCTGCTGCTGATGTCGTCAACCGCGCCAAGGTCAGCGATCTTACCCGCATCTTCGGTTTTCTGGGCGAAGAGAAGCAGGCCGGCCGCATTGCGCGGGCCATCGAGAAGCGTCGTGCCTCCGAGCCATTTGCGACCACGCGGGATCTGGCAAACCTCATCGAAAGCGTCAATCCGCGCAAGGCGAAGGACAAGATTCATCCGGCTACCCGCGTCTTCCAGGCGCTGCGCATCTTTGTGAACGATGAACTGGGTGAGCTCGCAACGGCGCTTTTTGCCGCCGAACGCGCTTTGAAACCCGGCGGCCGTCTCGTCGTCGTTACCTTTCATTCGCTCGAAGACCGGATCGTCAAGCAGTACTTTTCCGACCGCTCCGGCAAGGCTTCAGGTTCGCGTCATCTGCCAATGGTCGAAGCGAAGCCCGCCATATTCGAACCGATCGGCAAGTCGATGATCGTCGCGAGCGAAGAGGAGGCGGAAGCCAACCCGCGCGCCCGTTCGGCAAAGCTGCGGGCCGGCATTCGTTCCGTCGCTCCGCCCCGTGCTGCCGATCTTTCCATTTTCGATCTGCCCGACCTCGCCAGCCTTGCAAAGATGGGAGCCTGAAACATGCTGCGTAGCTTCGATCTGGTACTGATCGGCGTCATGACGGCTACCGCGGTCGTCACCTACACGATCAAGCACCGCGCCGACGAGAAGCTTGCCGAGGTCCGCCGGCTGGAGGCGGAAATCAAGTTGGAGAAGGATACGATAGATCTGCTGAAGGCGGACTGGGCGCTGCTGACGCAGCCGAACCGCCTGCACCGACTGATCAATGTCTACAATTCCGAGCTTCAATTGGCTCCAACGGTGCCGACCCAGCTTGCCATGCCGAAGGAGCTGCCGATGTTGAAGGCGCAGCTTCCGCAGCCGGAGACGACGATCGAGGACATCATCGCCGGCAAGAGCAGCGAAGTCGCCGCAGCTCTCAAGGGTGTCGAGGCGGCCAAGGCGAGACCAGCCTCGAAAATCCCCGTACCCACCCCGCGCGGGCGCGGCTCCATCGAAGTTATCTCTACCGGATCGGTGAAACGCTGATGTCTTTCCTGTCCCGCATTATGGTCCTGAAGAGCCGCGCGCATTTTTCCGCAGGCGGCCGCTCACCCGCCCGAGGCGCCTCCTTCGAAGGCACGCGCAAGCGCAAGTCGGCCCAGGCGAAGAACCGGGTCGGCCTGCTGATCGCCGGTTTTACGGTCTTTTACTGCGTCATCGGCGGTCGCCTCGTGCAATATGGCGTTGCGGAACCCCTGACCACATCCAGCATCCTGCCACCCGATCGGCTGATGGCATCGCGCCCAGATCTCGTCGACCGGAACGGCGAGGTTTTGGCAACCGATATCCGCACCGTCTCGCTGTTTGCGGAACCTCACAAGATCGTCGATCCGGACGAGGTCGTCGAAAAACTCTCTACCGTTCTCAACGATCTCGACGTCAAGTCCACATATTCCAAGCTCAAGTCGGATTCCCGATTCCAGTGGCTCCGCCGTCAGTTGACGCCCAAGCAGCAGAGCCAGATTCTTGCACTCGGCATTCCGGGCATCGGATTCCGGCCGGAAAAGCGCCGGTTCTATCCGGGTGGTCCGACAGCTGCGCACGTCGTCGGTCACGTCAATATCGACAACCGCGGCGTGGCGGGAATGGAGCGTTACGTCGACAGCCAGGGATTGGCCGATCTTGCCGCCGTTGGGATGACGTCCAGCCAGCCGCTTGAGCCGGTCAAGCTTTCGGTCGACCTGCGGGTCCAGGCGATCGTGCGGGACGTGGTTGTTTCCGCGATAAAGAAATTTCAGGCAATCGGCGCGGGCGCGGTGGTGATGGACGTCCATACGGGCGAGATCCTCGCCATGGCCTCGGTGCCCGATTACGATCCGAACAATCCGGCAGAAGGAGCCGAAGAAGGCTGGCTCAATCGCATGTCGAACGGAACGTTCGAAATGGGATCGACCTTCAAGTCTTTCACGATTGCCATGGGATTGGATTCGGGCAAAGTGAAGCTGTCGGACAGTTTCGATGCGCGTTTTCCCATCCGCATCGGCGGCTTCACCATCAAGGATTTCCACGGCAAAGGACGCGTGCTGAGCGTTCCCGAGATCTTCCAGTATTCATCCAATATCGGCACCGCCAAGATCGCCGATACGGTGGGCATCGAAGGCCACAAGGACTTCCTGACGAGGATCGGCTTGTTGAACAAGATGAAGACCGAGCTGCCGGAAGTCGCGCAGCCGACCCAACCGCGTCAATGGAAAAAAATCAACTCGATCACCATTTCCTTCGGCCACGGCGTATCCACCACGCCTTTGCAGACGGCCGTCGCGGGAGCGGCTCTCGTCAATGGCGGCAAGCTCATCGAACCTACGTTCCTGCCGCGCACGCGGGAACAGGCCGATCTGGTTGCAACCCAGGTCATGAAGCCTTCCACCAGCAAGGACATGCGCTTCCTGTTCGAATGGAACGGTATCAACGGTTCGGGCAGAAATGCGCGCGTCGAGGGATTCAATGTCGGCGGAAAGACCGGCACCGCCGACAAGGTCGTCAATGGCCGTTATGTCAACGACAAGAACTTCAACGCGTTTCTTTCCGCTTTCCCGATGGACAATCCGCAATATGTGGTGCTGACCTTCATCGACGAGCCAAAAACCGACAAGGGCAACGGTGCAGCAATTGCAGGTACCTCGGCGGCGCCGATGGTCAAGGAGATCATCAGCCGCTCGGCGCCCATTCTCGGTGTAAAGCCGAAATTCGGCAGTGACGGTTCTGCCCTGCTTGTGTCTTATTGAGCGACAACAAATCGACGGGACGATTCGTGGGGAAACGCTCAAGAGGGACATTCAAACGATGAAATTGCGAGACCTCGTCGGACAGGACTTCCCGGAGCTGGCCGAACTCGTGGCCGGCCGGGCAGGTGATCTCGACGTAGCCGGCCTGACCTCCGACAGCCGCAAGGTGAAGCCCGGCATGCTCTTTGCAGCACTTGCGGGCACAAAGGCCGATGGTTCCAGCTATATCGGCGACGCTGCAGCCCGTGGTGCAATTGCCGCTATTGCCGCACAGCCGGCCGATGCCGGCATTCCGGTGCTGACCGTTTCCAACCCCCGCAAGCTTCTGGCGCTTGCGGCGGCGCGGTTTTATGGAGCGCAGCCGGCGACGATGGCGGCGGTGACCGGGACGGCCGGCAAGACTTCCGTCGCTTCCTTTACGCGTCAGATCTGGACCTATGCCGGCTATGCGGCCGCGCAGATCGGCACAACGGGCGTCGTCTCTCCCACCCGCAACGATTATGGATCTTTGACAACGCCGGACCCGGTGGAACTTCAGGAGCTTCTGGCGGAACTCGCTGCCGAAGGCGTCACCCATGCGGCCATGGAGGCGTCCAGCCATGGTCTGGACCAGAGCCGGCTCGACGGGGTTCGTCTGACGGCAGCAGCTTTCACCAATCTTGGCCGCGACCACATGGACTACCATCCGACGGTCGAGAGCTACATGGCTGCAAAGATGCGGCTTTTCGATACGCTGATGCCGAAAGGCGGACCGGCGGTGATCTTCGCGGATGATGCCTGGTCGGAAGAGGCCATTCGTGTCGCGACAGTGTCCGGCCTCAACGTGCGTACCGTCGGTCGGCGTGGCGATTATCTATGCCTCAAACGCGTCGAGCATTTCCGCCACAAGCAGGTGGCGGAAGTACATTTCGGCGATGAGATCTTCGAGGTCCATATTCCGCTTGCAGGTGACTTCCAGGTGGCCAACGCGCTCGTTGCGGCCGGTCTTGCCATGTCGACCGGCGTTTCGGCGTCTGTCGCGATGGCCGCGCTGGAGAAGTTGGTCGGCGCTTCCGGGCGCCTGGAATTTCTCGGGCAGACGAAGGACGGTGCACTGGCCTATGTCGACTATGCCCATAAGCCGGATGCGCTGGAAAATGTGTTGACCTCCGTAAGGCCTTTCACGACCGGGCGCGTGATCGTGGTGTTCGGTTGCGGCGGCGACCGCGACAAGGGCAAGCGGCCGATCATGGGGGACGTGGCGACGCGGCTTGCCGATATTGTTATCGTCACGGACGACAACCCGCGATCCGAGGTGCCGGAGGTTATTCGTGCCGAGATCATGGCTGCGGCTCCTGGTGCGATCGAGATCGGCGATCGCGCTACGGCGATCCGCGAGGCGGTGAAGATGCTGCAGTCGGGCGATACGCTGATTGTTGCCGGGAAGGGGCATGAGGAGGGGCAAACGATCGGGACCACGGTTCTGCCGTTCTCCGACCACGTGGAGGTACGCAAGGCACTGGAGGAGCTGAAACCTTGAGCTTTCTTTGGACTTCTGAGGAAATGGTGGCCGCAATCGGCGGCCGCCCGATCGGTACGTTACCCGCTGGCATTACCGGCATTTCGATCGACAGCCGCTCGATCGGCGAGGGCGAGGCTTTCTTCGCGATCAAAGGCGACCGTGTCGACGGCCACGATTATGCGAGCCTCGCGGTCGCCAACGGCGCGCCGCTCATCGTCGTCAACGAGGCGAAATTGCCGGCGCTCGGCAAGCTGACGGTGCCGATGATCGTGGTGGAAGACGTGCTTGCGGCGCTGGGAAAGCTGGCTCTTGCGTCACGAGAGCGCAGCCGGGCGCGGATCATCGCGGTTACCGGCTCGGTCGGGAAGACGACGACCAAGGAGATGCTGCGCCACGTGCTGACGCCCTCCGGCAAGGTACATGCCGCGGTTGCCTCCTTCAACAATCATTGGGGTGTGCCGTTGACGCTCGCCCGGATGCCGGCGGATGCGGATTTCGGCGTCTTCGAGATCGGCATGAACCATCCGGACGAGATCCGGCCTCTGGTGAAGATGGTGCGTCCGCACGTGGCGATCATCACCACGATTGCTGCGGCTCATCTCGGCCACTTCAAGAACCTCGAGGAAATCGCCGCCGCAAAGGCCGAGATCTTCGAGGGCCTTGAACCCGGCGGGGTCGCAATCCTCAACCGCGACAACAAGCAATTCGATTTTCTTGAAAAGAAGGCACAGGAAGACGGTGTCTCGCGTGTCTGCAGTTTCGGTCAGCACGCCAAGGCGGATTTCCGGCTGGCGGATTTCGAAGGCAATGCCGAAAGCTCCACGGTATGGGCTGTGCTCAACGGCGAAACGTCGGAAATTCAGATCGGCGCGCCAGGACGCCACATTGCCGAAAATGCCATGGCGGCACTTGGAGCCTGCCTGCTCGTCAACGCGGACATGCCCAAGGCCATGGAGGCGCTCGCTGTCCTTAGACCGGTAAAGGGCAGGGGCGAGCGCCACCTGCTCGGCATAGGCGAGGGACATCTGACGCTGATCGACGAAAGCTACAACGCTAACCCCGCTTCCGTGCGGGCGGCGATCGCCTTGCTTGCCTCGGCCACGCCGGAAGTTACCGGCCGGCGCATCGCCGTGCTCGGCGACATGCTCGAGATGGGAGAATTCTCCGCTGCGGTACATGAAGAGCTTGCCGGTCCGCTGCTGGCCGCCGGCATCGAGCACGTCTGGCTCGCAGGCCCCGAGATGGCCGCACTTCGCGATGCTCTGCCTGAGAGTGTCGAGGTGCAATATTATGAGAGAACCGCCGATCTCGCGGACTTCGTCGTGCGTTCGGTGATCCCGGGTGATGTGGTGATGGTGAAATCATCGCTCGGACTTGGCTTCGGCAAGATCGTGGCAGCCCTGCTTGACAACTATCCGGCATTCTCCGACACGGAGCGCCAACTTTAATGAGATGCGGCTTGAGAAAGGGCGCTGAATGCTGATCTGGCTTGTGGAACTGGCGGACCATTTCCAATTTTTCAACCTGTTCCGGTACATCACGTTCCGGACCGGTGCCGCCCTTTTCACGTCGGCCCTGATCGTCTTCCTCTTCGGCCCGCAAATGATCGCTTCGCTGCGCGTTCGGCAGGGCAAGGGGCAGCCGATTCGCGCCGACGGTCCGCAGACTCACTTCAAGAAGGCTGGCACGCCCACGATGGGCGGACTGATGATCCTTGCCGGTATCGTCGGTGGATCGTTGCTTTGGGCCGATCTGTCCAATGTCTACGTCGTCGCGACCTTGCTCGTCACGCTCGGTTTCGGTGCGATCGGCTTCTACGACGACTATCTGAAGGTCACCAAGCAGACGGAAAAGGGATTTTCAGGCAAGGCGAGACTTGGAATCGAGTTTGTCATCGCAGGCATCGCGGTCTTCTTCATGATGCGTATGGCACTGGCGAGCGGCTCGGCGACCAACCCGACTCTCGGCACTTCCATCGCCTTTCCCTTCTTCAAGGATCTGATCATTAATCTTGGTGTCTTTTTCGTGCTGTTCGGCGGGTTCGTGATCGTTGCCGCCGGCAATGCAGTTAACCTCACTGACGGCCTCGACGGTCTCGCGATCGTCCCGGTGATGATCGCCGCGGCTTCGTTCGGCGTGATTGCCTATCTCGCCGGCAATGCCGTCTTCGCGAACTATCTGCAGATCAACTTCGTCCCCGGCACCGGCGAACTTGCCGTCATCCTTGGTGCGGTGATCGGAGCGGGCCTGGGCTTCCTGTGGTTCAACGCGCCGCCTGCGGCAATCTTCATGGGCGACACCGGTTCTTTGGCGCTCGGGGGGCTGATTGGTTCGGTCGCCGTCGCCACCAAGCACGAAATCGTCATGGCGATCATCGGCGGACTGTTCGTGATGGAGACGCTCTCGGTCATCATCCAGGTCGGCTTTTTCAAGATGACCGGCCGCCGCGTCTTCCTGATGGCGCCGATTCATCACCATTTCGAAAAGCTCGGCTGGACGGAAAGCCAGGTTGTGATCCGTTTCTGGATCATCGCCGTCGGTCTTGCCATGCTCGGCCTTTCGACCCTCAAGCTCCGGTGAGGCCAGATGATTCCGGTCACCACCTTTAAGGATAAGCGGGTCGCTCTCTTCGGCCTCGGGGGATCCGGGCTTGCGACCGCAAAGGCGCTGGTTGCCGGTGGCGCGGATGTTACCGCCTGGGACGACAATCCAGACAGTGTCGCGAAGGCTGGCGCCGAAGAGATTGCAACCGCGGACCTTCGCACGATCGACTGGTCGGCGCAGGCTGCATTCGTCCTGTCGCCGGGCGTGCCGCTTACCCATCCGAAGCCGCATTGGAGCGTCGATCTCGCCCATGCCGCCGGCGTCGAGATCATCGGGGATGTAGAGCTTTTCGTTCGCGAACGCCGGGCGCATGCGCCGGATTGCCCGTTCATTGCCATCACCGGCACCAATGGCAAGTCGACGACCACCGCCCTTATCGCCCATATCCTGAAATCGAGCGGCCGCGACGTGCAACTCGGCGGGAACATAGGTACGGCGATCCTGACCCTCGATCCGCCGAAGGCGGAACGCTATTTCGTCGTCGAGTGCTCCTCCTACCAGATCGACCTTGCCCCGACGCTTAATCCGACCGCCGGAATCCTACTCAACCTGACGCCGGACCATCTCGATCGGCACGGCACGATGCAGCATTACGCGGATATCAAGGAGCGGCTGGTAGCCGGCAGCGATACCGCGGTCGTCGGTGTCGACGATTCCTATTGTGCGCTCATCGCCGACCGGGTGGAGCGCGCCGGCGTGAGCGTCAAGCGGATCTCCAAACGCAACGTCGTGGCCGAAGGTTTTTACGCGGAAGGCAGCCGGATCATCGAATCCCATGGAGGCACGACTTCGCTGCTCGCCGATCTCGACGGTATCCAGACGCTCCGAGGCAGCCACAATGCCCAGAACGCCGCGGCCGCGATTGCCGCGTGCCTCGCGGTCGGAATGTCCAGAGACGACATCCGCGCCGGACTGAAATCCTTCCCGGGACTGAAGCACCGCATGCAGCCGATCGGCCAATTGATGAACCGCGCGGGCGGGCAGGTGGTTTTCGTCAATGATTCGAAGGCGACCAATGCGGATGCGGCAGCGCCGGCACTCTCCAGCTACGACCGGATCTACTGGATCGCGGGCGGTCTGCCGAAGGAAGGCGGGATAGTCAGCCTCGCTCCACTCTTTTCCCGTATCGTGAAAACCTATCTGATTGGAGAGGCGGCGCCGGTTTTCGCGGCAACTCTCGGTGAGGCGGTGCCCTACGAGATTTCGGGCACCCTCGAAAGAGCCGTGATCCATGCCGCAGCGGACGCCAGGATCGACCCGGCGCCCTCTGCGGTCATGCTGTCACCTGCTTGCGCCAGCTTCGATCAGTTCAAGAATTTCGAGGTCCGCGGCGATTCCTTCGTCGGCCATGTCGCGGCTCTCGATGGCGTCACGATGTTGGTCGAGACCGGAAAGGGAAGCTGAAGATGGTAAGCCGCGCAGACCGAGGGCCGCTCGCAGACTGGTTCTGGACGATCGACCGTTTCTTCCTGGTCGCCTTCGTGCTGCTGATGGGCATCGGCTTCATGCTCTCCTTCGCGGCCTCGCCGGCGGTTGCCGAGCGAATCGGTCTGAACAGCTTCCACTTCGTTGAGAGGCATGCGCTTTTCCTCCTGCCGTCGTTGGTGGTGATGATCGGCCTGTCCTTCCTGACGCCGAGGCAGGTCCGTCGAACGGCGGTCATCCTGCTTGTCATTTCGCTGGCTATGATGGTGCTGGCGTTGTTCTTCGGTGTCGAGGTCAAGGGATCGCGCCGCTGGATAGGGGTCGGCAGTTTTTCGATACAGCCGTCCGAATTCATGAAGCCGGCTTTCGTCGTCGTCTGCGCCTGGCTGTTTGCCGAGCATGCACGCCAGCCGGAAATCCCCGGTAACCTCTTCGCGATCATCCTTTTCGGCATTGTCGCAGCACTGCTGGTCGCCCAGCCGGACCTTGGACAGACGATCCTGACCAGCGTCGTCTGGGGCGGCATGTTCTTCATGGCCGGCATGCCGTGGCTGTGGATATTCCTGCTCGGCGGCGTCGGGGCGGGAGGCATCGTCGCAGCCTATTACATGCTGCCGCACGTCACCTCCCGTTTCGACAAATTCCTGACGGGCGAGGGCGACCGTTTCCAGATCGAGACCGCGCATGAAGCGATTCTTCAGGGTGGCTGGTTCGGTCAGGGGCCGGGCGAGGGGATCGTCAAGCGGATCCTTCCCGACAGCCATACCGATTTCATCTTCTCCGTCGCGGCCGAGGAATTCGGCATCATCTTCTGTATGACGCTGGTGGCGATCTTTGCCTTCGTCGTGCTGCGCGGCCTGAATCATGCCTTCAAGGAAGGCAACGACTTCAACCGTTTCGCGGTTGCAGGTCTCGTCCTACAGGTCGGCATGCAGTCGATGATCAACATCGGCGTCAATCTCGAACTCATGCCGGCAAAGGGGATGACGCTGCCTTTGATCTCCTATGGCGGCTCTTCGATGATCGCGATCTGCGTCACCGCAGGTTTCATTCTGGCGCTGACGCGGCACCGGCCGGAAAAGCGGGCGCAGGAGCGCAGCCTGTTCCGCGTCACTCAAAGCCTGCCGGCGGAGTAAGATGAATGACCAAAGGCATCATCCTTCTTGCCGCCGGCGGAACCGGCGGCCATGTTTTTCCGGCCGAAGCGCTCGGACATGAGCTCAAGGCACGGGGCTATTCCGTCCACCTCGTCACGGACAGCCGCGCCGAGCGTTTCGCCGGCACCTTTCCGGCAGAAGAGATTCATGTCGTCCCTTCCGCCACGCTGGGCTCGAAAAATCCGGTGGCGCTCGCCCGTACCGGCTGGAGACTCTGGACGGGCCTTCGCGCCGCCCGCCGCCTGATCGGCAGGCTGAAACCGCTCGCCGTCGTGGGCTTTGGAGGATATCCGACCGTGCCGCCGCTGATGGCAGCAACGTCCATGGGCGTGCCCTCGATGATCCACGAGCAGAATGCCGTAATGGGCCGCGCCAACAAGGCATTGGCGGGAAAGGTTCAGGCGATCGCCGGCGGCTTCCTGCCGGAGACCGAAGGTCCCTATGCAGGCAAGACCGTGACGACCGGCAATCCGGTGCGTCCGGCGGTCCTTGCGGCTTCAACCGTTCCCTATGTGGCATCCCGCGGTGCCGATCCGTTCCGTCTCGTCGTCTTTGGCGGGAGCCAGGGCGCGCAGTATTTCTCTTCGGTCGTGCCGACGGCGCTCAGCCTGCTCGATCAGGCCGAGCGCGACCGCCTCACGGTTACCCAACAGGCTCGCCCGGAAGACAAGGATCGTGTGACGTCGTGCTTTGCCAAGCTGAAGGCGCCGGCGGATATTTCCTCCTTCTTTTCGGACATGGCCGAGCGTCTGGCGACGGCGCATCTTGTCATCTGCCGTTCGGGGGCTTCGACGGTGTCGGAAATAGCCGTGATCGGCCGGCCGGCCATTCTGGTGCCTTATCCGCATGCTCTGGATCATGACCAGGCAGCGAATGCGGCGGCATTGGTTGCGACCGGCGGGGCGCAGGTCGTGCCGCAATCTGAACTTTCGCCGGAGAAGCTGGCCGGTCTCGTCTCCGCTGCGATGAAAGAGCCTGAACGCCTCGAAAAGATGGCAGCGGCCGCCAAGTCGGCTGGACGACCCGATGCGGCGATCTTGCTTGCGGACATGGTTGTGGCTATTGCCGAGCGCAGGTCCATCGCAGAATTTAAGGGAGTGCGTACATGAAGATGCCGAAGGCCATCGGGCTCGTCCATTTCATCGGCATCGGCGGCATCGGGATGAGCGGCATCGCTGAAGTGCTGCATAACCTCGGACACAAGGTGCAGGGTTCCGATCAGGCAGATGGTGCCAATGTCCAGCGGCTACGCGACAAGGGCATTCCGGTTTTCGTCGGCCACAGGGAAGAAAATCTTGGCGACGCCGAAGTGGTCGTGGTCTCGACTGCGATCAAAAAGAACAATCCGGAGTTGATGGCTGCGCGTGAAAAATCGCTGCCGATCGTCCGTCGTGCCGAAATGCTCGCCGAACTGATGCGCTTTCGCAATGCGATCGCGATCGGGGGTACGCACGGCAAGACAACCACGACCTCGATGGTCGCGACGCTGCTGGAAGCCGGCGGGCTTGATCCGACCGTCATCAACGGCGGCATCATCAATGCTTACGGCACAAACGCCCGCATGGGCGAGGGCGAGTGGATGGTCGTGGAGGCCGACGAATCGGACGGTACCTTCCTGAAGCTTCCGGCCGATGTGGCAGTGGTCACCAATATCGATCCCGAACACCTCGATCACTACGGCAACTTCGATGCGGTGCGCGCCGCCTTCCGGCAGTTCGTCGAGAACGTCCCCTTTTACGGGTTTGGCGTGCTCTGCCTTGATCACCCCGAAGTGCAGGCGCTGGTCGGCCGGATCGAAGACCGCAAGATCGTCACCTATGGGGAAAACCCGCAGGCCGACGCTCGGTTCTTCAATGTGCGCATGGAAGGTACCAAATCGATCTTCGACGTCGAAATCCGTCGCCGCCGCACCGGTCGGGTATTCAACTTCAAGGAATTGGCGCTGCCCATGCCGGGGCGCCATAACATTTCCAATGCCACGGCTGCGATCGCCGTTGCCAATCGGCTCGGAATCTCAGAGGAAAATATCCGGAAGGGGCTTGCTGCCTTCAGCGGCGTCAAGCGCCGCTTTACGCTGACGGGCACCTGGAACGGCGTGTCCGTCTTTGATGACTACGGGCATCACCCGGTCGAGATCAAGGCGGTTCTGAAGGCGGCTCGGGAAGCGTGCCAGGGGCGCATCATCGCTGTGCATCAGCCCCACCGCTATACGCGTCTGTCCAGCCTGTTCGAGGACTTTGCCACCTGCTTCAACGATGCCGACAGCATCATTCTTGCGCCGGTCTATGCGGCAGGGGAAGAGCCGATCGATGGAGCGAATTCGGAGGCGCTCGTCACCCGGATCCGCTCGGGCGGCCATCGCGATGCTCGCCATATGGAATCGCCGATAGAACTCGCTTCGATTGTATCTGCCATTGCGAAACCGGGTGATTTCGTGGTTCTTCTGGGGGCTGGCAACATCACGCAATGGGCGGCTGCCTTGCCGAAGGAACTGGAAAGCATATCGGGACGACAGGAATGAAACAGGTGAATGGGGAAAAGCTGCTGGCGTCGCTGGGGGATGGCGTCAATCAACTGCGCGGGCGGCTTACGCCCGATGCGCCAATGGATCGTGTTACCTGGTTCCAGGCCGGCGGCTTGGCCGAACTCATGTTCCAGCCCCATGACGTCGACGATCTTGTCAGCTTCCTGAAGCTCCTGCCGGAGGACGTGCCGCTGACAGTGGTCGGAGTCGGCTCGAACCTCCTGGTCCGCGATGGCGGTATACCCGGCGTCGTATTGCGGCTCTCGGCGAAGGGGTTTGGCAGCGTTGACCTTATCGGCGAAAATCGCATCCGGGCCGGTGCGATCTGCCCGGACAAGCATATTGCTGCCATGGCGATGGACAACGGCATCGGAGGCTTTGCCTTCTACTACGGCATTCCCGGATCGATCGGCGGCGCGCTCCGCATGAATGCCGGTGCAAACGGTACCGAGACGGCGGACCGGGTGATCGAGGTCCACGCAGTCGACCGGAAGGGCAACAAGCATGTCTTGTCGAAGGCGGACATGGGATATTCCTATCGCCACTCATCGGCTGCGGCGGACCTGATCTTCACCCATGCGATCTTCGAAGGTTATGCGGAGGATCGGGCCAAGATCCGCGCCGAAATGGATGCGGTTCGCCAGCATCGCGAGACGGTACAGCCGATCAAGGAAAAGACGGGCGGTTCTACCTTCAAGAATCCCGAAGGTCACTCCGCTTGGAAATTGATCGACGAGGCAGGTGGGCGGGGCCTGATGAGCGGCGGTGCGCAGATGTCTTCACTCCACTGCAACTTCATGATCAATATCGGCCATGCTACCGGTTATGATCTCGAGTATCTCGGTGAGACCGTTCGGGCGAGGGTCTTCGAACATTCCGGGATCAAGCTCGAATGGGAAATCAAACGGCTCGGCATCTTTATGCCGGGACGTGAGGTAAAACCGTTCCAGGGCGTAACGACCGAATGATCTGGGCCTTCGGCTGAGGTCGTCAGGCCCACCAATCCCGTGGTACACTTCCAACAGCATCCCCCTGGGAATGGCGGCGCGTTTGAGCATTTTCTCATTCATTGCGCATTCATGAGCAGTGGTCAGATAATCCCCTGGCATTGAGCGAGTCATCACGCTGGCAGGGGCCGGCGGCGCTCTTGGGGGATACAAGATGTTTAAGAAGCTTTTCGCCGAGTTTCTCGGCACGTTCTGGCTGGTGTTCGGCGGATGCGGCAGTGCAGTTCTGGCAGCTGCCTTTCCCGAAGTCGGCATCGGCCTTCTCGGCGTTTCTCTGGCGTTCGGCCTGACGGTCGTAACCATGGCATATGCGGTAGGCAGCGTCTCCGGTGGTCATTTCAACCCGGCGGTATCCATTGGCCTGATGGTTGCAGGCCGGTTCCCCGCCTCCAGCCTGCTTCCATATGCCATCGCGCAGGTGGCCGGCGCGGTTGCAGCGGCCGCCGTGCTTTATCTGGTTGCTTCGGGCAAGGCTGATTTTCAGCTCGGCGGGTTCGCCTCCAACGGTTATGGCGAGCATTCGCCCGGCAGCTATTCCCTCCTTTCGGCGCTGGTGATGGAAGTGGTGATGACGGCCTTCTTCCTGTTCATCATCCTGGGAGCTACCAGCCATCGGTTCCCGGTTGGTTTTGCCCCTCTGGCGATCGGCCTGGCTTTGACCTTGATTCATCTAGTCTCGATTCCTGTCACCAACACTTCGGTCAACCCGGCCCGTTCCACCGGCGCGGCGCTGTTTGTGGGAGACTGGGCGCTCAGCCAGCTCTGGCTCTTCTGGGTAGCGCCGATCCTGGGTGCGGTACTGGGCGCGATTGCCTGGAGGGCTGTCGGAGAAGCTGAATAACCGCGATTCTTCCCGGCCACTAAACAGCCCGCGGGACGGCCTCCGGCGGGCTTTTTTGCATCTAACTGCCGTCGGCTTATTTTTATCTTCTTGATTAGAGAGGCTTGTTAAGATGCTGAAACAAAAGGAACAATAATGGATTTCAACTGGGGCATTAACGAAAGTAAACGGTTTGTTAACCATATTGAGGCACTAATATAGGCATGCCTTGGGTGTGGCGGGAATCGCTGAAGAACAAGGCTGGCGCAAGCGCCGCAACGTAGCGTGAAGTCCTTTTTTCGGGAGTGATTGATGAGTGACAAGCATGTGGCTGTTCTGATGGGAGGTTTTTCCTCGGAGCGGCCTGTCAGCCTGTCCTCGGGCAATGCCTGCGCCGAGGCGCTTCAATCCGAAGGTTATCGCGTCACTCGCGTCGATGTTGGCCGAGATATCGCCGCCGTCCTTTCCGAAATCAAGCCGGACGTGGCCTTTAATGCCTTGCATGGGCCGTTTGGCGAAGATGGTACGATTCAGGGTGTCCTGGAATATCTGGAGATTCCCTACACCCATTCCGGCGTTCTCGCTTCTGCGCTTTCGATGGATAAGCATCAGGCAAAGCATGTCGCCAAGGCGGCCGGGATTCCGGTTGCGGAGGCCAGGGTTATGGATCGGTTCGAGATAGGGGGTGTGCATCCGATTACGCCTCCCTATGTCGTGAAGCCGGTCCGGGAGGGATCGTCCTTCGGTGTCGTGATCGTTCAGGAAAATCAGTCGCATCCGCCGCAGGTGATCGGATCCGCCGAGTGGCGTTACGGGGATCGGGTTCTCGTTGAGCGTTACATTTACGGACGGGAGCTGACGTGCGGCGTTATGGGCGATGTGGCTCTCGGTGTGACCGAGGTCATTCCGACCGGCAATGCTTTCTATGACTATGATGCAAAATACGCTCAAGGTGGTTCAAAGCACGTCATTCCTGCGCAAATTTCACCGAATGTTTACCAAAAGATTCAAACAATAGCGCTTAAGGCGCATCAGGCGATGGGCTGCCGGGGCGTCAGTCGTTCGGACTTCCGCTACGACGACCGTTTCTCCGAGGATGGTGAGGTTATCTGGCTTGAGATCAACACCCAGCCAGGCATGACTCCGACATCGCTGGTGCCTGAAATGGCCGCACATGCCGGCCGATCGTTTGGTGAACTCGTCCGTTGGATGGTGGAGGACGCTTCGTGCTTGCGTTGATCGGCAAAAGAGCGGATGGACCGCAGGGCCGTTCCCAGAGGCTTTACTCCAGTGCGGAGGAGCGGCGTGTGCTGCCGCGGCCGTTGCGTCGGGCCGTACGTTTTTGTGTCAGCCTTGCGACTGGGCGCATCCATATTCCCGAGCACACCGGAACGGTTGCGACTTTCGGCTTCTTCGCCGTGGTCGGTCTCTATGGCATGTCGCTGGGCGGCCATACCCAGACTGTTGCTCAGGCAACCACAGCTGCCGCAGGCTTTGCCATCGAGGACGTGCGTGTCTCCGGCAACGACCAAACCTCGGAAATCGATATCCTCCAGCTTCTTGGCCTTGATGGTACGACCTCGCTCGTCGCTCTCGATGTCGATGCGGCGCGCCGCAAGCTTTCAGAGCTTCCTTGGGTGCGGTATGCGGAGGTCCGTAAGGTCTACCCGAAGACGATCGAGGTTATGCTGAAAGAGCGCGAGGCTTTCGGTATCTGGCAGCATGGTTCCGAGCTTTCGCTGATTGAGAGGAACGGTAGCATCATCGCCCCTTTGCGCGACAACAAGTTCGCTTCGCTTCCGCTCTTTGTCGGACGTGACGCGGAAACCGCTGCTACTTCGTTCGAAGGTGAAATGTCTGCCTGGCCGGAGCTCAGAAGCCGGGTCAAGGCCTATGTTCGTGTCGCCAGCCGCCGTTGGGATCTGCATCTCGACAACGGTGTCGTGCTGAAATTACCGGAAGCCAATGTCGGCAAGGCGCTGGCTGTGCTCGCTCGTCTTGAAAAGGAGCAGGGTGTGCTGGAGCGCGATGTCGCCGCAGTCGATCTGCGTCTGGAAGACCGCACAACCATCCAGTTGACTTCCGGCGCCACGGAGCGCCGCAGGGAGGCCCTGGAGGCGCGGGCAAAGACCCTGAAGAAGCAGGGAGAGCAGTTGTGAGCGTTTTTGGTTCCTCGCACTTTGGGTTGCCGCGCATGAAGCCTCTGTCTTCCAAGCGTTCGCATGTTGTTTCGGTCCTTGATATCGGTTCCACCAAGGTGGTCTGCATGATCGCCCGGCTGACGCCGCGTCAGGAAAGCCAGGTATTGCCGGGCCGCACCCACAATATCGAGATCATCGGCATCGGCCATCAGCGTTCGCGCGGCGTGAAGTCCGGCGTTATCGCTGATCTGGATGCCGCAGAAAGCGTCGTCCGGCTTGCAGTCGATGCTGCCGAGCGCATGGCCGGCCTCACCGTGGATAGCCTCATCGTCAACGTCTCCGCCGGCCGGCTGGCGAGCGACGTCTATACCGCCACAATCGATCTGGGCGGCCAGGAAGTCGAGGCTGCGGACCTCAAGAAGGTTCTGGTTGCGGCCAGCCAGCAGTCGCTGCGTCAGGACCGCGCCATTCTCCACTCCTTGCCGACCGGCTTCTCGCTGGACGGCGAACGGGGCATTCGCGATCCCCTGGCGATGTTCGGCGACGAACTGGGGGTCGACATGCACGTGGTCGCTGCCGAGCGCGCCACCCTCAAGAATCTCGAACTGTGTATCAACCGGGCGCATCTTTCGGTGGAGGGCATTGTCGCCACTCCTTACGCCAGCGGCCTTGCCGCCCTCGTCGATGACGAGGTGGAACTCGGCTGTGCGGCAATCGACATGGGCGGCGGCACCACCACGATCTCCGTCTTCGCCGAAGGCAAGCTCGTTCACACGGACGCAATCAGCCTCGGCGGACATCACGTCACGACCGACCTCGCACGCGGCCTTTCGACCCGGATCGAAGACGCGGAACGCATGAAGGTCGTTCACGGTTCGGCGCTCGCAAACAGCGGTGACGAACGCGACGTGATCTCCGTTCCGCCGATTGGCGAGGACGATCGTGATCAGCCGACCCAGGTGCCGCGTTCCCTCGTCACCCGCATCGTTCGGGCCCGGATCGAAGAGACGTTGGAGCTCATCCGGGATCGCATACAGAAGTCAGGATTCAGCCCGATCGTCGGCAAACGTGTCGTGCTCACCGGCGGAGCCAGCCAGCTGACGGGTCTTTCCGAAACGGCTCGCCGTATCCTGGCGCGCAACGTCCGTATCGGCCGCCCCATGGGCGTCTCGGGTCTGCCGGCGGCAGCCAAGGGGCCGGCTTTTTCGACTGCGGTCGGATTGATGATCTATCCGCAGGTCGCGGACATGGAAACACATGCTTCGCAAAGCGGGCTGATCGCTTCGCTTGGCAGCGGAAACGGCCGGCTGGCCCGCGTCGGCCAATGGCTGAAGGAAAGTTTTTGATACAGCGGTATCTGCCGGCTGCGTCAGAGAAGAGTTGGAATGAATTGGCCGGCGGCGATGCGGCCTGAGAGAGAAGGAACTGGTGCAATGACCATCAAGCTGCAAAAGCCTGACATCACCGAGCTGAAGCCTCGGATTACCGTGTTCGGCGTCGGTGGCGGCGGCGGTAACGCTGTCAACAACATGATCACGGCCGGGCTGGAGGGCGTCGATTTCGTCGTCGCCAACACCGACGCCCAGGCGCTGACCATGACAAAGGCCGAACGGATCATCCAGATGGGTGCCCGGGTTACCGAAGGTCTCGGTGCAGGCTCGCAGCCGGAAGTCGGTCGCGCCGCCGCTGAAGAATGCCTCGACGAGATCGTCGATCATCTGAACGGCACTCATATGTGCTTCGTGACCGCCGGTATGGGCGGCGGCACGGGCACGGGTGCAGCGCCGGTCGTCGCGCAGGCCGCCCGTTCCAAGGGTATCCTGACGGTCGGCGTCGTCACCAAGCCGTTCCATTTCGAAGGCCAGCGCCGCATGCGCCTTGCCGAATCGGGAATTCAGGAACTTCAGAAGTCGGTCGACACGCTGATCGTCATCCCGAACCAGAACCTTTTCCGCATCGCCAACGACAAGACGACCTTCGCGGACGCATTCGCAATGGCCGACCAGGTTCTCTACTCGGGTGTTGCCTGCATCACCGACCTCATGGTCAAGGAAGGCCTCATCAACCTCGATTTCGCTGACGTCCGTTCGGTGATGCGCGAGATGGGCCGCGCGATGATGGGCACCGGCGAAGCCTCGGGTCCCGGCCGCGCCATGCAGGCTGCGGAGGCAGCGATCGCCAACCCGCTCCTCGACGAAACCTCGATGAAGGGCGCACAGGGTCTCTTGATCTCGATCACCGGCGGCCGCGACCTGACGCTCTTCGAAGTGGACGAAGCCGCGACCCGTATTCGCGAGGAAGTCGATCCGGACGCCAATATCATTCTTGGCGCGACGTTCGACGAAGCGCTGGAAGGCCTCATCCGCGTATCGGTCGTTGCGACCGGCATCGATCGCGGTGCGGCGTCCGTCGATATCCGCGCTGCGGAAATGCGCGCCGCCACAAAGCCGATCGTCCGGCCGTCGGCTGCGGTGCCGGCAGCTTCGGTTGCACAGCCGGCTCCCGCTTCGGTCATGCAGGCGGCTCCCGCTCCGACCCCCAAGCCGGCTTTCGATCCGATTGCCGAGACCATCCGCATGGCGGAAGCCGAAATGGAACGTGAGCTCGCAATCGCCGAACCTCAGCGCGTAGCCCCGGCCCCCCAGCCGGCGATGCAGCAGCCGCAGGAAGAATTCCGCCCGCAAAGCCGCATTTTTGGTGCTGCTCCGGTCGAAGCTCCGGCTCCGGTCATCAACCGTCCTGCACCGGCGCCGCAGCCTGCGCCGATGCAGGCCCACGTTCAGCCGCAGGCTCCTCAGATGAGCCAGCCCGCACCGCGCATGGCGCAGCCGCAGCATCACGAGCCGGTTGCTCCGTCGATGTCGCCGATCATGGAGCCTGTACGCATGCCTAAGGTGGAAGATTTTCCGCCGGTGGTGAAGGCGGAGATGGATCGCCGCTCTCAGCCGGTACAGCACGTGCAGGAAGAGCGGGGTCCCATGGGTCTCCTGAAGCGGATCACCAATTCGCTGGGACGCCGTGAGGAAGAAGAGCCGGTCAATGCCGACATGACCGCGCCGGCGCCGGCTCAAGCTTCCCAGCAGCGCCGTCCGCTTTCGCCCGAGGCAAGCCTCTACGCTCCGCGCCGTGGCAATCTCGACGATCACGGCCGGGCTGTTCCGCAGGCTCACCATGAGGAAGATCAGCTGGAAATTCCGGCCTTCCTGCGGCGCCAGTCGAACTAGGGTAACGGCAGTCACCAAACGTGAAGAAGGCCCGGATCACAGATCCGGGCTTTCCTTGTTTTCTCAATCAGGACTTAGAGTTAGCAACGTTACAATTCGAAACGAACAGTGATTTGGAATGTTCCGGATGGCTGCGTATGAAGGATGCTGAAGAGACGCCGAAAAGACCCGCCGATTCAGACGGTCGGCTACAAAAGGCGCTAAGAATTTCGGATCTTCTGATTGTGGATCCGACGAAAAGAAGGCAGCAGGAATGACCATCGGATTGCTCGGTTTCCAGAACACCATTGCCGCTCCGGTGAGCCTCAAGGGTATCGGTGTTCATTCTGGAGCTCCAGTCGGTATTACGTTCCAGCCTGCGGAAGCGGGCACGGGCGTGGTCTTCAGCCGTATTCTCAATGATGGCAGCTCCGTCGAATATCGCGCCGTTTCCTCCCATGTAGGTCCAACGGACCTCTGCACGGTTCTCGGCAGCTCGCCCGCGAAATGGGTTGCCACGATTGAACATGTGATGGCAGCGCTCTACGCGCTCGGTGTCGACAACATCGTCGTCGAAGTCGACGGCGGCGAGATGCCGATCATGGATGGCAGTTCCTTACCGTTCATCGAAGCGATCGAGCAGGTCGGCCTCGTCAATCAGGGCGTCAAGCGGCGTTACATCCGCGTCATAAAGCCGGTGCGGATCGATTCCGGTGCTTCCTGGGCCGAGTTTCGCCCTTATGACGGCACCCGGTTTGAAGTCGAAATTGACTTTTCCTCGCCGCTCATCGGCCGCCAGACCTGGAAGGGCGACCTGACGGCCGCTACCTTCAAGCAGGAGCTTTCACGCGCACGCACCTTCGGCTTCATGCGTGACGTGGAACGGCTCTGGGCGGCTGGTTATGCGCTTGGTTCGTCGCTGGAAAATTCCGTCGTGATCTCCGACGACGATACGATCGTCAATGTCGAGGGCCTGCGTTACGAGGACGAGTTCGTCCGTCACAAGACGCTCGACGCTGTTGGTGATCTGGCGTTGGCCGGTGCCCAGTTTATTGGCTGTTACCGTTCTTATCGAGGCGGTCACAAAATGAATGCCAATGCGCTGAAGGCGTTGATGAGCGATCCGACCGCCTATGAGGTGGTCGAGGCTCCGTCTTCGCGTTCGGCGCGCGTGCGGGCAGGTGAGTTCGTACCGGTCAGCATGCCGGAAATGGCACCCTGGTCCGCCTGATAGAACTCCGATCCAGTCGACTTGGCCGCTTCTTCGGGAGCGGCCTTTTCTTTTGGGAGGATCCCGATGCTGGCATCAATGCCACAAAAATGCATTAATGCCACAGCATTGCGTTGCTCTCCCTTTGCTTTTATGGCTAGAACGGCCTGCTCGGGGCAGGGCGTTTGTGCGCGGGACGATCAGGAACTGTCGAATGAATCATGTAAGGTCTGTTGGAATGCGTAAGACGGCAAGATTAGCGCTTGTCTCGCTGGTGCTTATCGGCGCCGGGTTTGGCATAACCGCCTGCCAATCGGACCGAGATATCGACATTACCAAGCTCGGCATGGAAACGGATCCGCCGGAGGCCCTCTACAATCAGGGGCTTGCCAACATGAAGGCCGGCAATCTGTCGGAGGCTTCGCGAAAGTTCGACGCGATCGACAAGCAGAACCCGTTTACGGAATGGGGGCGCAAGGCGCTGGTCATGAGCACCTTCACGAAATATCGGCTTGGCCGCAACGACGAAGCAATCGCGACCGGCAACCGCTATATGAACCAGTATCCGCAGTCGCAGGATTCGGCGTATGTGCAGTACCTCATCGGCCTTGCTCATTCGAAGCAGATCGCCGACGTGACGCAGGATCAGCGTGCCGCCAACCGTACGATCGAAGCTATGAACAAGGTCGTGAAGGACTATCCGGATTCTGAATATGTCGAGGATGCGCAGGCCAAGATCCGGTTTGCGCGAGACCAGCTCGCCGGCAAAGAAATGCAGGTCGGGCGCTATTACCTGGAGCGCAAAGAATATCTTGCTGCGGTACGACGTTTCCGGAATGTCGTGGAGCAGTTTTCGAATACCAACCAGGTGGAAGAGGCACTGGCGCGACTCACCGAAGCCTATTATGCGATGGGCATCGTGGAGGAAGCCCAGACTGCGGCAGCTGTGCTTGGGCGAAACTATCCGGACAGCCAGTGGTATGCGGATTCCTACAAGCTGCTGCAGGGCGGCGGTGTAGAGCCTCGCGAAAACCGTGGCTCGTGGATTTCACGCGCCGGAGCCAAGCTCATCGGCGCCTGAGACTGGGCGCGGTATCGAGGAAACATGCTGAGCCAGTTATCGATCCGGGATATCGTTCTGATCGAGCGGCTGGATCTTGCCTTCGAGACCGGCCTGTCGGTGTTGACCGGTGAGACGGGTGCGGGCAAGTCTATCCTCCTTGATAGTCTCTCGCTTGCGCTCGGCGGTCGCGGCGATGGAGGGCTGGTTCGGCATGGTGAGGAGAGGGGGCAGGTCACTGCGGTCTTCGACGTGCCCGGCAACCACGACGCTCGCCGGCTCCTGCGTGAAAACGGCATCGATGACGATGGCGACCTGATTTTCCGGCGCGTCCAATCCGCCGACGGCCGCACGCGCGCCTCCATCAACGACCAGCCGGTGAGCGTGCAACTCATGCGGCAGGCGGGTCAACTGCTCGTCGAGATTCACGGCCAGCACGACGATCGTGCGCTGATCGATACGGATGTCCATCGCACGCTGCTGGACGCCTTTGTCGGCCTGACGGAAGAAGTGCAGGCTATTTCCGGTCTCTATCGCTCCTGGCGGGACGCGGAGCGCGCATTCAGGACCCACCGAGCCAAAGTGGAGGCTGCCGCGCGTGAAGCCGACTATATCCGCGCATCGGTCGAGGAGCTTGAGGTACTGGCGCCGCGCGACGGCGAAGAGGACGAGCTTGCCGAGCAGCGCTCTCGCATGCAGAAGGCCGAGCGTATTGCCGGCGACATTTCTGAGGCCTCCGAATTTCTGAATGGCAATGCATCGCCGGTGCCGCTGATCGCTTCGCTGGTCCGCCGCCTGGAGCGCAAGAGCCATGAGGCGCCGGGCCTTCTTGAAGAAACCGTCGAACTCCTCGACCAGGCCCTGAACCACCTTTCGAATGCGCAGATGGAAGTAGAGGCCGCGCTGCGCAAGACGGAGTTCGATCCGCGGGAGCTGGAGCGCGTCGAACAGCGGCTTTTTGCGCTTCGCGCCGCCGGCCGCAAGTATTCGGTCGCGGTGGCCGACCTGCCTGCGCTTGCCGAAAAAATGGTGGCCGATCTTGCCGATCTCGATGCGGGAGAGGAAAGACTCCTTGAACTCGAGAAGCTCGCGGTCGCGGCAAAGATCGAATACGATCAAGCGGCTTCCGTTCTGTCGGAGAAACGCCGCCACGGCGCCGAGGCCCTGGCGGAAGCGGTCATGGCTGAATTGCCGGCGCTGAAGCTCGAGCGAGCGCGCTTCATGGTCGACGTGACGAGCGATCCCGAAGCCGCGACCGCCGAGGGCATCGACAGGGTAGAGTTCCACGTCCAGACCAACCCCGGCACGCGCCCTGGTCCGATCATGAGGGTTGCTTCGGGAGGCGAGCTGTCGCGGTTCCTGCTGGCGCTGAAGGTGGCGCTGGCGGATCGCGGCTCGGCTCCGACGTTGGTCTTCGACGAAATCGATACGGGCGTCGGCGGCGCGGTAGCGGATGCAATCGGTCAGCGGCTGAAGCGGCTTTCGGAAAAAGTGCAGGTGCTCTCGGTCACCCACGCCCCGCAGGTGGCTGCCCGTGCCGCGACGCATCTTCTGATCTCCAAAGGACCGGCGGGCGAAGGTTCTGAAAAAATCGCCACCCGCGTTGCGACGATGGAGCCGGAACACCGGATGGAAGAAATCGCCCGCATGCTTGCCGGCGCTTCCGTCACCGACGAGGCGCGCGCAGCGGCGAAGCGCCTGCTTGCCGGAAGCGGCTGATCTCGTCTCTTCCCATCGGCAAAAATTGCTCTACAAAAACGACTCCGCGATA
This sequence comes from Neorhizobium sp. R1-B, assembly GCF_004368875.1. Classification (NCBI taxonomy): domain Bacteria; kingdom Pseudomonadati; phylum Pseudomonadota; class Alphaproteobacteria; order Hyphomicrobiales; family Rhizobiaceae; genus Neorhizobium; species Neorhizobium sp. R1-B. The sequence goes on along the minus strand of NZ_SOEM01000027.1, from coordinate 11,182 downwards.
CCCCGAGGAGCCGTTGCCATGTCCGCCGAACAGACGCCCGTCGAGAACCTGACCGAAGAACAGGCCGCAGCCGAGCTGGCCTTCCTCGCCGCCGAGATCGCACGCCACGATGAGCTTTATCACGGTCACGACACGCCGGAGATTTCGGACGCAGAATACGATGGACTGAAACGGCGCAACGATGCGATCGAGAAGCAGTTTCCGCAGCTCGTCCGCGCCGACAGTCCGTCGATCCGGGTTGGGGCGGCTCCTCTGCCGACTTTTGCGCCGATCACCCATTCAAGGCCGATGCTGTCGCTCGACAACACGTTTTCGGACGAGGACGTGCGGGATTTCATCGGTTCCGTCTATCGCTTCCTGGGTCAACTTCCGGATGGATCGATCGCTTTTACCGCCGAGCCGAAGATCGATGGGCTTTCCATGTCGATTCGCTACGAGCAGGGCCGACTGGTGAATGCCGCCACCCGTGGCGACGGCACGACGGGTGAAAACGTCACCGAAAACATCAAGACCATCAAGGAAATCCCGAACAGCCTGCCATCCGGCGTGCCAGATGTCGTCGAAGTGCGCGGTGAGGTCTATATGACGAAAAGCGAGTTCCTGGCGCTCAACGAGAAGATGGCGGCGGAAGGCAAGCAGACTTATGTCAATCCGCGCAACACGGCCGCGGGGTCGCTCCGCCAGCTCGACGCAAAGGTGACGGCGAGCCGCAATCTGAAATTCTTCGCCTATGCCTGGGGTGAAATGTCGGAAATGCCGGCCGATACCCAAATGGGCATGGTGGAAAAATTCAGGGATTGGGGTTTTCCGGTCAACCCGCTCATGAAGCGCCTGAATTCCGTGGAAGACATCATTGCGCATTACACCGATATCGGCCTGAAGCGCCCGGACCTCGACTATGAGATCGACGGTGTGGTCTACAAGGTCGACCGGCTCGACCTGCAGGCCCGCCTCGGATTCCGTTCGCGCAGCCCGCGCTGGGCGACGGCGCATAAATTCCCGGCCGAGCAGGCTTTTACCAAGGTTGAAAGAATCGACATTCAGGTCGGCCGCACCGGGGCGCTGACGCCGGTTGCGCGCCTGACGCCGGTCACCGTCGGCGGCGTCGTAGTCACCAACGCAACGCTGCACAACGAGGACTATATCAAGGGCATCGGGAATTCCGGTGAGCGCATCCGCGAGGACGAGCACGATATCCGCATCGGCGACACGGTTATCGTGCAGCGGGCGGGCGATGTCATTCCGCAGGTGCTCGACGTCGTTATGGAAAAGCGCCCTTCCCACGCTGTGCCCTACGAGTTTCCGAAGAAATGTCCGGTCTGCGGCAGTCATGCGGTGCGCGAGCGCAACGAAAAGACCGGCAAGCTCGATTCGGTCACCCGCTGCACCGGCGGTTTCGTCTGCCGGGCGCAGGCGGTCGAGCACCTGAAACATTTCGTCTCGCGGAATTCCTTCGACATCGAAGGCCTGGGCGCAAAGCAGATCGACTTTTTCTTCGAGAACCAGGACCCTGCACTGCAGATCCGCACCGCGCCGGACATTTTCACGCTGAAGAAAAGGCAGGAAGCCTCGCCGCTTACCAAGCTCGAGAATATCGAGGGTTTCGGCAAGGTAAGCGTGAAGAAGCTCTTCGATGCGATCGACGAACGCCGCAATATCGCCCTTCACCGCTTCATCTATGCGCTCGGCATCCGCCATGTCGGCGAGACTACGGCGAAGCTGCTGGCGCGCGCCTACGGCACCTATGAGGCCTTCGAAGCCGCGATGAGGGAGGCGCAAAGCTTTTCAGGCGACGCCTGGGATGACCTCAACAATATCGAGGGCATAGGCGAGGTGGTTGCTCGCGCCATTGTTGAGTTCTTCAGGGAGCCGCGCAATGTCGAGGTGATAGCACGCCTCCTTGAAGAGGTGACGCCGCAGGCGGCGGAGCAGATTGCCGCAAGCGGCAGCCCTGTCGCTGGAAAGACTGTGGTCTTTACCGGAGCGCTCGAAAAGTTCACCCGGGACGAGGCCAAGGCTCGTGCGGAAGGTCTCGGTGCCAAGGTGGCAGGGTCTGTTTCGAAAAAGACCGACTTCGTCGTGGCCGGTCCGGGCGCCGGTTCCAAGCTCGACAAGGCAAGGGAACTCGGCGTCCAGGTGATGGACGAGGACGAGTGGCTGGCTTTCATCAGCGAGTGATCGTCAATCTTTTAAACGAGCCATCGAGTAAGCATCGATATATTGGCCGTCGCGGAAGGCGAATTCTCTCAAATGACCTTCCTTCACGAAGCCATTCTTCTCGTAGAGACGGATCGCTTTTTCGTTGTCGACGAAGACTGTCAGTTCGACACGGCGCAGATCCAGCCAATTGTCGGCGATGTCAAGAATGGCCATCATCAATGCGTTTCCGACGCCGTTTCCCACAAAATCATCGTGCACCCCGATGCCGATCGACGCTGCGTGGCGTCGTCGACCGAGCATCGGTCCCAGAAATACGTCGCCGACGATCTGACTGTTGCGTTCCGCCACCAGTCTTTTTGCTCCTGGATTAGGGGATTCGAGCCCTTTGCGGGTCTCCTCGACCGTCTGGAAGGGCAGGCGTAGCGTGCCGTAGCGGTAGCCGTACATATTGGCGAGCGCGGTAATCTTTTCCGCATCGGCAGGGCAGGCGGCGCGGATCAGCACATCGCCAAACCTTTCCGGTCGTGGCGGCTTTTCGCGGGCGTCTTGAATGCGTTTCATTTTGCTCTCCTTCGTTGGGCGCCGAAGCAGAGCGGAATGACCGAACCCTGCCGCTTCGGCAGGGTTGGTGGACGGATGACCGGTTAACGCGCCAATACCGCCACGCATCCTGCGGGGTGAATGGTCAGGGTAAGATGCATGTGGGCGGCGAAGCTGATCATGGAGCGTATGAAGCCAGAGGTTGTGTGGCGCGTCAAGAGACGATCGATGACAACCGTCTTTGCCGAATCAATCGGGCAACGATAGAAGTCAGTGCATATTCGTTCGGAACCAGCCCTTGAAGACCATCGCCATCGACTTCGAAACAGCCAACGAACAGCGCGCCAGCGCCTGTTCCGTCGGGCTTGCATGGATTGAGGATAACAAGGTCGTGCGCGTCGAAGAGAGGCTCATTCGCCCGAAGGATATGCGTTTTTCTTCATTCAACGTGGCGATCCATGGAATCCGGCCGGAACATGTCGAAGACGCCGGGGAATTTCCTGAGGTGATGGAAGAGTTTGCCGATGATTTCCGCGGGGCGACAATGATCGCTCACAACGCCGCCTTCGATTTCAGCGTGTGGCGCGCCTGTTTGGACGTCTATCGGCTTGGCTATCCCGAACTTTCCTATCTCTGCAGCGTGAAGATGGCAAAGAAGGTCTGGCCGCATCTCGGTTCGCACAAACTCAATGTCCTTGCCGGACATCTGGGATTACGGTTTGCCCATCATAATGCGGCAGAGGATGCCGCAATTTGCGGTCAGGCGGCGATCGCCATCGCCCGTTCGCTTCAGGTCTCGCACGTGCGCGACATACCCGCGATGATCGGAATGAAGGTCGGGAGGCTCTTTTCCGGCGGTTATGATCCCTGCACCTGCAGGCTGAAATAGACCCCTACTGCGAGGGGCCTGCTTGTTTCTGCTCCGGCGCTTCTTATCTCAGATCACGGATCGTTTACCGGAGCCCGCACCCATGAACCGACTGGCCTGCCTCGTATCTGCCGCCGCGCTTTCGTTCTGCGCCCTTGCGGCACCCACGTCTGCCGAAGTTATCGGCAAGGTAGGGGTCGACTGGATCGGCAACGACATTATCGTCGAGGCGATTGCCGATCCGGAAATCAAGGGCGTGACCTGCCACGTCACCTATTTCGACCGGAGCATTATCGACCGCCTCAAAAAGGGCAACTGGTTCGAGGACCCCTCGAACAGTTCCATCGCCTGCCGCCAGACAGGCCCGATCGAGATCGGCGAAATCGACCTGTCCAGAGGGGGTGAGGAAGTGTTCCGCGAAGGCCGCTCGCTGATATGGAAAGACCTCCTCGTCAAACGCATCTACGACGAGACGAACGATACGCTGGTCTATCTGGCGCATTCGCGGCAGGTCGTCGAGGGATCGGCCAAAATGGCGATCTCGACCGTGCCGCTCTATGGCCAGCAGGTTGTCTGGAAGAACGGCAAGCCGAAGCCGTGAGATCTTACGCGACTGCGGCCGCCGCGGCTTGTCCTGCCGTTCGGCCGGAGAACAGACAGCCTCCGAGAAAGGTACCCTCGAGCGAGCGGTAACCGTGCAGACCTCCGCCGCCGAACCCAGCCGCTTCTCCCGCCGCATAGAGGCCGGAAATCGGCTGGCCGTCATGTCCAAGAACACGGGCCGAGAGATCGGTTTCAAGTCCTCCCAAAGTCTTGCGGGTCAGGATATTGAGCCTTACGGCGATCAACGGCCCGTGAGCCGGATCAAGAATCCTGTGCGGTTTGGCGGTGCGTACCAGCCTGTCGCCGAGAGAGCGCCGGGCGTTGTGTATGCCCATGATCTGCGCATCCTTGCAGAAGGGATTGTCGATCTGCCTGTCCCGCGCCAGGATTTCGCGCTCCAGATCCTCCGGTTTCAGGAGATCGTTACCGGTCAGCCGGTTCATGCCGTCGACCAGTTCGACAAGCGTCTCAGCGACGACAAAGTCTTCTCCGCGTTCCTTGAAGGCTTCCACCGGTCCGGTCGCCCGCCTGCCGACCGCACGGCGCGCCGTCAGCCTCCAGTCGCGGCCGGTCAGATCGGGATTCTGCTCTGAGCCGGAAAGCGCAAACTCCTTGCGGATGATGCTCTGGTTCAGGACGAACCAGCTGTAATCGTAGCCCGTACTCAAGATATGCTGCAGCGTGCCGAGCGTGTCGTAGCCAGGGAAAAACGGTGCCGGCAGACGACGACCGGTGGCATCGAACCACATCGAAGACGGACCGGGGAGAATGCGGATACCGTGATCCTGCCAGACCGGATTCCAATTCCGAAGGCCTTCCGTGTAGTGCCACATGCGGTCGCGGTTGATCACACGGCCGCCGGCAGATTCGGTGATGCCGATCATCCGTCCGTCGACGTGTTTCGGCACGCCCGAGACCATGAAGGCGGGCGGCTTGCCCAACCTTTCCGGCCACATCTGCCGCACGAGGTCCTGATTGCCGCCGATGCCGCCGGAAGCAACGATCACCACGGGCGCTCGAATTTCGAAGTCGCCGACTGGCGTTTTTGATGTTTCTGCGCCGCGGGCGGCGGAGCTGGCTTCCAGAATGGTACCAGCAACGCCGACCACCGCATGACCCGCGGTGATGAGTTGATCTACGCGATGACGCCACAGGAAGCGGATTTTCCCGGCTTGCTCGGCTTCGCGCGCTCGGCGCTCAAAGGGTTCTACCACGCCGGGACCTGTTCCCCATGTGATGTGGAAACGGGGCACCGAATTGCCGTGCCCTGTCGCCGGTCCGCCGCCGCGTTCGGCCCAGCCGACGACAGGGAAGAGGCGATGTCCCATCTGTCGCAGCCAGGAACGCTTCTCGCCCGCTGCGAAGCCCACGTAAGCTTCTGCCCAGGCGCAAGGCCAGAAATCGTCGTCTCGGTCAAACCCGGCCGTTCCAAGCCAGTCCTGCCAGGCAAGGCTGAAGGAATCTTTGATGCCCATGCGTCTCTGCTCGGGTGAATCAACGAGGAAGAGGCCGCCGAGCGACCAGAAAGCCTGGCCGCCGAGGTTCTGCTCCGGCTCTTGCTCGACGATAATAACGGAGCGACCGGCATCGGATAGTTCCGTGGCAGCCACCAGGCCAGCCAAACCCGCGCCGACGACGATGACGTCTGCTACATCGCTCACACCGCTCCTCCCAAAGCGCGGATGGCAGCAGCTCCTGCCGCAACACCCTGCCAGATACAGTCATGGGGCGCGACATGAGTCAATCTGACCGAGCGCACGAAAAAAACCGGGCCCGCGAGCGGACCCGGTTTCAGATGGTATGGATGGCGGATCAGCGGATGTAGACGATCCGGCTTCCGTCCGCAGCGGTATCGATCCCTACGACGTTGTTCAGCTCGACATTCTTCTGCAGAAGGCCGGCGCGGAGAGCTGAATCCCGATCAAGTTTGGCCTGAGCCTGACGGATCATTGCCGGGGTGGGATGGACGATACTATCAGGGATATCGAGACGATTGGCGCTGTTGTCGATTTCCGGATCGGTATAGACGATGGAAAAATCGGTTGCGGGTCTTACAGCGCTGCCCATGTCACGGGCATAAGTACTGCCGATGGTGGCGGTAGACATCAGAATTGCGAGCGCAAAGGCCTTTTTCATGATCATTCTCCTATCTTCGTAACCAGCCGAAGAGTTTTGAAGCGGTTCGGTTGGGCGTTTGCGGTCGGAGAACTCGCAGTGCGAAGAAGTAGTTCCGAATATTATTCTTAAAAATATGTAATAATTACAATGAATTAATGTTCCGCCACGCTTGCGTGTGGCGGAACATCATCAATATGTTTGCGGTGCAAAATCAGGCCGCTTCGCGGGACAGCTCGTCGGCAATGACCGTGTCGAGGTTGAGGAAGCAGACCATGGTCTTTTCGAGTGCCACGATGCCGCGGCAGAAGGCGCGCTGGGCTTCCGGGATGATCTCGGGGGCGGGCTGCAGGTCCTCTCCGCGAATCGTCATCATGTCGGAAACCTGTTCAACCAGCAGGCCCACCAATTTGCCGGCAATGTCCGTGACGATGATCGCCGAGCGTTCGGAAGGTTCCGTCATCTTCATGCCGAGACGGCAGGCCATGTCGATAACCGGGATCACGGCACCGCGCAGATTGATCAGACCCAGAACGTAGGGGGGCGTATGCGGCATGGGAGTGACCGGCGCCCAGCCGCGGATTTCGCGGATCGCCATGATGTCGATGCAGAATTCCTGGTCTCCAAGATGGAAGGAGACGATTTCAAGGTAGGCGCCGGACTGCTTGATGGCATTCGTCATGTCAGAACTCTTCCCATTGATTTGAGGAACCCACGGCCTTCGGCTTGGCGGAGGTCGGGTTGTTGTCGAAGGCTCCCGCGAGCTTGTTCATCAAGTTCAATGCGGGGGATGGTTTGCCGGGCGGCGTCGAGGTGCCCGCCGTATCGACGGCGCGCGGACCGCCGGCGCCACGAATTTGAAACTGACTCATCAGCCTGTTCAGGTTTTCCGCGTCGCTCGCCAATGAGTGGGTTGCGGCAGTGCTCTGCTCCACCATCGCTGCGTTTTGCTGGGTTGCCTGATCCATCTGGCCGATTGCGCTGTTGATCTCTGTCAGTCCGGTTGATTGTTCGCGCGCAGAAGTGAAAATCGCGTGAACGTGACCATCGATTTTCAAAACATCCTCGCCGATACGGGTCAGGGCCTCGCCGGTCGCTTTGACGAGATCCACCCCGGTCTTCACCTCCTGGTTCGAACGGGTGACGAGCGCTTTGATGTCTTTAGCGGCACCGGCCGCGCGTCCGGCCAGCTCGCGCACTTCCTGAGCCACCACGGCAAAACCCTTGCCCGCTTCGCCCGCGCGGGCTGCTTCCACACCCGCATTCAGCGCCAGGAGGTTCGTCTGAAAGGCAATTTCGTCGACGACGTTGATGATCTTGCCGATCTCGGCGGTTGCGTCCTCAATCCGTCCCATGGCAGCCGTTGCGTCGCGGACGACCGTTGCCGAGCGTTCCGTATAAGCCTTGGTGTGGCTCACCATTTCGCTTGCCTCTTCGGCGCGGTGGGTAGCGCTGCGGACGGTTGCGGTGATTTGTTCGAGCGCCGCCGAGGTTTCTTCGAGCGACGCGGCCTGCTGCTCCGTCCGCTTGGCGAGGTCGTCGCTGGCCGAGCGCATCTGATTCGCGCTGGCACCGATGGAGCCGGCGTTGGAGGCGACTTCGCTCATTGTGCGGCGCAGGCGTTCGACGACCCGGTTGAAATCCTCGCGCAGGCGCTCCAGGTCGCCGCGGAAGGGGTGATCGATGGTGACGGAGAGATTGCCATCGGCGAGCAGGTTAAGTGCCTTGCCGAGCGATTGCACGGCATCGCGGATTGCTTCGGCTGCGGCTCGCTGATCTGTTTCGCGGGCAAGGCGTTCCTGATCGCTGAGCTGCCGTTGCTTTTCGCTGTCTGCTTCAAGTTGGCGTTTCTCGATCGCGGACAAACGGAAAATATCCGTTGCGCGCGCCATCTCACCAATCTCGTCGCCGCGTTCTGCACCCTCGACCGGTGTCGCATAGTCACCGTTGACAATCCGCTGCATGCTGGCCCGCACACCGGAGATGCCTCGACGGATCGCACCTCCGTGGACGATCTGGAGAATTGCCATGATGAAGAGGGCGACAAGTCCGCAGCCGATCTGAACGTAAAGCGCCCGGCCGGACACGGAATTGGCTTCCGCGACCCGTTCCTTGACGATCGTGCTGCCCTTTTCCGCAAGGGTTCGCAGGGCTATGTCGAGCCGCTCGCCGGCGCCGTCGATCGTATCGTCGATCTTCGCGTAATCTTCGTTGGGCGCCCCGGTTTCGACCATCGTCTTGAGATCGCTCTGGATCGCTTTGGAGACCGCGGCGAGATCAGCTTCGAAGGTGGATACGAGTGCTGGTGTGCCGATCTCGGCAGCAAGCGCGTTCATATCGCTCACGCCGAGGTTCATCTGCCGGATGGAGGATGCAATCGCTTCCAAGCGCTCGGGAGCCACGCGCTTTTCTTCGCGATCCACGATGGTATCCATCGCAACGAGTATGAGCTGCGAATTGGCGATCCGCATCTGGTTGACGGAATCTACCTGGTTGTGAATGTGCGTTGCCCGTTCGAGGGCCAGTTCAACCTGATGGCCTTCGTACCATCCGACGACAAGCATGGCGCCGATACCGGCGAAGGCAGCTCCGGCCAGTGTCCAGAGACGTTGGTTCACGGAAAGCGTCTTGCTAGAACGACCATTCGTCATGCAGCTTGAATTCCTTTTGCGCCGGATAAGATCGGCGGATTTTCACTACGATGGGGCAGGCGAACCGATTGCGCGACGTCATGTCTTGGTGGTCGGAGTGTCACAGGGCAGCGAGAGGCTGCCGGCGCGGCTTCTCGCTTCGGGCCGACTCTCCGAGCCGTTTCGCAGCCTCAAGCTCTCAAAAAGATATTAAGTCTCTGCTAATCTTAATCGGCAAAGGGCTTTCGAAAAATCATGTATAGCCCTAGAATGAGGCCATGAACCCGGATGCCACCAACGCTCATCGCGTGCCGATAATCGCCATCGCGAGCCTATTTTTCCTCGGCCTGGGAGGAATGGCTTTCTATGGCTGGTTGCGGTTTGGCTCTTCCATCATGCTGGTGCTCGACGAGGGTGGCCTCTCCTGGTGCTTTTGAGCGAAGCATTGCGCCCGTGGGACAAATTAGCGCGACGACGGCGTGTTGAATTGCGCGAGACCGACTTCCCATCTATCTCTTCAGGAACTGCAGCCTGACTAGCAGGCGCGAACTGAGAGAATTCCAATGAAGACCTTTCGCACCATCCTCTGGGTCGCTGTCGTGGCACTCGCGGGCGTCCTTGTCTGGCTGACGGTGGAAATGAGCAAGTCGAGACAGGAGCTTGCGGAAGGCCCCTTCGGGGTTCCGTTCCAGCTTGTCGCCCAGGACGGGCAGCCGGTCACCGAAAAAGCCTTTCAGGAAAAGCCGACGGCGCTCTTCTTCGGGTTCACGCATTGCCCGGAGGTCTGCCCCACTACACTTTTCGAACTGAACGGCTGGCTACGGCAGGTCGATCCTGACGGAACAAAGCTCAACGGTTTCTTCGTCAGCGTCGATCCGGAGCGCGATACGCCAGAATTGCTCGGCCAGTATATCTCGAACGTCACCGATCGGGTGAAAGGCATTTCGGGGCCTCCCGAAAAAGTCAACGAGATGATCAAGGGCTTCAAGGTCTATGCGAAGAAGGTCCCGGTCGACGAAAAGGATCCGAAGGGCGACTACACCATGGATCATACCGCTTCCGTTTTCCTGCTGGATAACGGCGGACGCTTTGCTGGCACCATCGCTTACGGCGAAAATCCTGACGTTGCCGTCAAGAAGCTTGAGAATCTGATCAAAGGGTGACGCCTTCGCTGTTGAAGCCCCCCATGCTTCTGTGGCAATCCTCTCGGCCATTGATCATTAGCTGAGAGATATCTCCTTGAGCGAAATCCGCCTTTACGTCACGTCCACCGAGAAGGGCGCAGCACAGATCCTCGATATCCTCTCGGAAGTCTTCGGCGAGGAAGATCTTGCCATAGCGACCACCGAGGTCGAGGAAAAGAAGGATATCTGGGAAGCCTCTGTCTACATGATGGCGGATGAAGAGGAAGCGGTGCGTGACCGTATGGCTGCAGGTATTGGCCAGGCCTTTCCCGATGCGGTAATCACGCGCGAAGTCATTCCTGATATCGATTGGATTGCCAAATCACTGGAAGGCCTGAAACCGGTCAGGGCAGGGCGCTTTCTCGTTCATGGCTCGCATGACCGCGACAAGGTCAAGCCCAATGATATCGCGATCGAGATCGATGCCGGCCAGGCCTTCGGGACCGGCCATCACGGCACCACGGCCGGCTGCCTTGAAGTTATCGAGGATGTCATGCGGGCTCGTAAGGTCCGCAACGCGCTCGATCTCGGATCGGGAAGCGGCGTGCTGGCGATTGCGGTGCGCAAGTTGAAGAACATTCCTGTTCTTGCCACGGACATTGATCCGGTCGCGGTCCGCGTCGCCAAGGAGAACGTGCGCCGCAACGGGATCGCCACCGGCATCCGATTAGAGACGGCGTCCGGATTCCATTCACCCGCTTTCCTTCAAGAGGGACCATTCGACCTGATTATCGCCAACATTCTGGCGCGTCCGCTCATGAAGATGGCGCCGCAACTGGCCGCGCATCTGGCCCTTGGAGGCTCCGTCATTTTGTCCGGCATTCTGGCAGGGCAGCGGTGGAAGGTGCTGGCCGCCTATAACGGCGTGCGGCTCCGTCATGTCCGGACGATCTGGCGGAACGGCTGGGTGACAATCCATCTCCAGCACGGCTGAAACATTCCGCATTGCAGCATTGAATTTACCGCATGGCTGAGGCGCCTCCATAGAAAAAAGCAACGGTGTTAGGTGTCAATCGCGTTAGCGTGGTGTTCCCGCATTCTTGCGTTGAGGATGATGATCATCTTTCGCATGACGGCGACGA